>CBFGQM010000250.1:0-7911 GCA_965650905.1 uncultured Streptomyces sp.
TCCCCCAGCGTTGCGGCGACCGCGTCGGCGTCCTCGGGTCTGATACAGAAGTCGACGTCGTGCTGGAGATTGCCGGTCCCGCCGTGCGCGTAGACAGCGACACTGCCGGCGAGCGCGAAGTCGTGTCCGGCCTGTTTGAGTACGGAGGCGACCTGCTTGGTCGCCTCCAGAATCGCCTGGTGGCGGTCAGGGGGAAGCCCTTCAGCGCGCGGACCGTGCCCACGGGTGTCCTCACCCGGTCGTCCCGTCGGATGCGGTTCGGGAACTGGGCGCCGCGCGTCGAGAGCGGCGTCATCCGCGTTCTGCGTCACTGCTGCTCCCTCTCCGAAAACTCCCTCTCCGAGTCCCCTCTGTCCCCTCTCCGAACTCCTTGCCGGACTTCGGCCGCCGCACCGGCCATGCACGTCGGCCCTCGCCGACGACCTTGCCCTGTCCCAGGCAGCACCAGTACCCGGACCGTCGGCTTCGACACAGTCCTGTCCTTGTTCGTACGGGCACCGGCGTGCAGCTCCGTCCGTCGTCCGAATTCCCTGGCCGGGTCCTGCCCCGCTCACATGCCCCTGTGCAGCACATAACGCAGATGGACGCAGATGGACGCACATGGACACCCCGTGCAGGTCAGAGGCGGCTGGGCGGTCCCGAGCAGCCGCGCCGCGATCAGGGCCGTGGGTTCAGACGCCGCCAGCCTCGGCGCCTGTCCGACTCCCGGCGTCCGCAGACGGACGCGCAGCGGTGGCAGACGCGCCGCACACGGTCGGCGGCTCCCCCCGACTCGGGGAAGGTGTCGGTCCAGTCGACGCCTGAGAAGCGAGCGAGCTCCGAGCGGCTGAGCGACAGACCGCAGACGGTCTCGTTCATGCCCGGATCCCAGCCGTGAACCTCTCCGGCGGGCAACCACCGTCCGTCGTCCTCGTCCCACCACCGCCCGGAGGCCGCCACCGCGTACTTCCTGGTCACTCCCATGGCTCCTGAGTTCCCTTTGCCGCCGCCGGGCATGCGGCCACACGGCCGTCTGCGCCCTACGGCAGGGCACGCTCCTGCGGTGCCGACGGACAGGATGACGGGTGGGCGAGGGGACGGCGGGGGTACTCGTGCAATCTCGCCGACAACGGCGGTCGGCGACGGACGGAGGGATGGAGGGGCGCACGGAGAGACGCACAGAGGACACGCACAGAGGACATGCACAGAGGGCGCGCAGAGAGGGGTCGGCCATGACGACGCCGTCGCTCCGCTGGATCGGGAAGCCGACCTGTCCGGCCGACCCTGTCGGCCCGCACGGCCCGCTGCCATCCATGACGAAGGAGCACCGAGATGAGTGACTTCTCCACACCGAGTTCCAGCGGGAGCACACTGCAGCACCGCGGCCGGGCCCGAACGGACCTGCTCGGCATCTACCTCAATGATCATCTGGCGGGTGCGACCGCCGGTACCAGGCGTGCTCAGTACATGGTCAGGACACTGCGCGGCTCTCCTCTCGCCGAGGAGCTCGAACCGATCGCGACTGAGATCGCCGAGGACCGGACGAGCCTGCTCGGCATCATGAGGCGGCTCGGTGTGCCGGCGCGGCACTACAAGATCTATGCGGGGGCATTGGCCGAGATGGCGGGGCGTCTGAAGAGCAATGGCCGGCTCTTGCGGCGCTCTCCGCTCAGCTCCGTGCTGGAGCTCGAGTTCCTTAGGCTGGGAGTCGAAGGAAAGGCCGCCGGATGGCGGACACTGCACCGGCTCTCGGAGAGCGACGAGCGCCTCGAGCGAGAAGAATTCGACGAGCTGATCGAACGAGCCCAGGCACAGCGGCGGACGCTGGAGAACCTGCGCATCCAGGAGACGCAGACAGTCTTCCTGACGGTGTGACACGTCCCGTTGGAGAGGCTGACACGAGTGACGGACCGTCAGCGACTCCACGCGCCGCGTGACCTCATACGGCTGCTTCGTGGCGTACAGAGCTTCGGGTGACGAACCCATCAGCCCCTTCAGCCGCGCGAAGCTGTTCCAGGAATGCGGCAAGCGCACGGATCTGGCCGTCCGTCCGGTTCTCGACCGTGACAGGCGGCCAGGACTTCTCCGAAGCCGCGGAAGGCACGTCGTCACGCGCTGACGCGCCGACACGCGCTGACACGCCGACACATAAACACGGTGACACGCGGACATCCGGAGTTACGCGATCGACCGTGCGTCCGGCCTGGCGCGGAACGTCGGCTCAAAAAGCCGCAGGTCAGGGGCCCTAAGCAGGCAGAGGTAGCCCGACAGCCTCGCATCCGGTCCGCTCACTCGTCGACCCCTGGAAGGACGGCAGAAGCAGGAAGTACGCGTGCGGGTGCTTTATCGTCATTTGACATGATTTCACATACAGAAAGACCGCTGCTCGAGGACAGCAGAGCGAACGCAGGGCGCCCGGCGCTGACGCTGGTCTTGTCGGTCGCGGCCGCGTTGACGATCGCGACGCCGTCGGCCCAGGCATCGACCGTCACGGGTCTGCGCACCGACTGGGAAGCCATCGCGCAATGCGAATCGAGTGGTGACTGGCACGCGAACACCGGCAACGGCTACTACGGAGGCCTTCAGTTCAAGCACTCGAGCTGGGTTGCCGCGGGTGGGCTCAGGTACGCACCACGGGCGGACCTGGCGACGAAGGCGGAGCAGATCGCCGTAGCCAGGCGTCTGGCGTCCCTTCAGGGCATGAACGCCTGGGCGTGCGCGTGAGGCATGGGGGCAGGGAGCGCACGCCGAGCGGCGACCCGAGTGGTGCGTGGGGCCCGACTCACAGGCCACCTCGGGCCGTCCCGGCAGCGACTCGATCGCGGACGTCCTGCTCCACGAGGCGGCCAGTCCGCCGGCCGGGCCAGGCTGCCGCCCCCGAAGGGTCTGGGGGGGACCGACCGCGTTCGTACCTCCCACAGACTCGACGAGGGCCTGGACGAGTTCGGCAACCGCGGTCTGCTTCCTGCGACTTCGACTCTTTGGGGACGATCCGGTGCCGTACGGGTTCGCCGAAACCCACACGATCGGGCCATTGAAGAACGGAAATCACCCCCTCATAACGCCCTCTCGCAGGATCCATGACTCGTGGGCTCAGGCTCCTAGACGAAGGTGGGCAGCCCAAACGGACGGATTATGAGGGAACTCATTTCGTAGACGGTGGGTGGCCTCGTGCACTCCATGAGGGAGCAAGCTCAAATCCCGGCCGATCATGGATGACGTTATCAAGGGCGTCGCCGTTCCCGAGATCCCCAAGAAGCGGGCCATCAAGACCGGCCAGAACGCGGGCAAGTCCCCGAGGCGGTCGCCTCGCTCTACAAGCGGTCCGCATCCGCCGGCCCGAGGACCCGCTCACCCGAAGAGATCGGGCTCCGCGAGCGCCTCCAGAGTCAGCCCCACCCGAACGCCGGAGGCAGCCGTGGATGACCTCGCCACCGTGCGCGCATGAATTCGAGAAGACGTACAACGACCTCCTCAACTCCGCCGCCCGCCTCGACATGCTGCGACGCCTGGAGGGGGCGCCGTGGGCCCCGTTGCTGCTGCCCGCGGGGACTACTCCTCGCGTCCGGCTAGATATTGGCGTATGATCGTAATATCATCTGTACGTCAATGGAGGTCCTCAGGCCACCTCTCAGGCGATGGGTCCCAGCGGCGGCGATCTCACCACGATCAAGTTCGCCGAGCTCCTCGGCCAGCAGCTTGAGGGCTGTCAGCACCCTCCGGCCTTCGCATGACGGCCCTTTGACTGGTACTTCGCTGAACCCGACCCGGGCAAGCCCGGCTTGGCGCCGACCAAAACCAAGGAAGACTGCCGATGAACACGCTGGAAACCCCGCTCACCCTCCCGAACGGCCAGGTGCTCCCCAACCGTCTGATGAAGTCCGCGCTGAGTGAGTCGCTGGGCGACAAGAACAACGCACCCGGCGAACGCCTCGGCCGCCTGTACTCCACGTGGGGCCGAGGCGGCTACGGCCTCATGATCACCGGCAACGTCATGGTCGACCGCACGCACCTCGGCGAACCGGGCAACATCGTCATCGAAGACGAGCGCAATCTCGACGCGCTCTCCCACTGGGCCAAGACAGCCCAGGACACCGGCGTTCCGATCTGGGCCCAGCTCAACCACCCCGGACGCCAGTCCAACCCCCTGGCGCTCGGACACACACCGGTGGCGCCCAGCCCGATCGCAACGAAACTGCCGGGAGCCAAGACCCCCCGCGAGCTGCGACCGGCGGAAATCGAGGGCATCATCGAGCGCTTCGCCACAGCCGCGGCCGTGTGCGAGACGGCCGGCTTCAACGGCGTGCAGGTGCAAGCAGCGCACGGGTATCTCATCTCTCAGTTCCTCTCACCGCTGTCGAATCAGCGCCGCGATGAATGGGGCGGCGACTTCGAGCGACGGATGCGCTTCGTCCTTGAGGTCGTCCGACGCATTCGCGCCCGCGTCACACCCGGCTTCGCGGTGGGCATCAAGCTCAACTCCGCGGACTTCCAGCGCGGCGGCTTCACCGAGGACGAGTCCCGGACCGTGCTGGCGGCGCTCGCCGGCGAAGGCATCGACCTCATCGAGGTCAGCGGCGGCAGTTACGAGTCCCTGGCCATGAGCGGCTCGGCTGCTCCCAGCACCAGGGCGCGCGAGGCGTACTTCCTGGAGTACGCGCGTACCGTCCGCGAATTCGTCGGCGACATCCCACTCGCCGTCACCGGCGGATTCCGCACCCGCGAAGGCATACAGCGAGCCGTACAGGACGGCGAATGCGATGTCGTCGGCATCGGCCGACCGGCGGTCACCACGCCGGACGCCGCCCGGCTCATACTCGAGGGCCGCATCGAGGCACTCACGGCGCACCAGTTGCGCTACGGCATGAGGAGCCTGCTCGGTAGGATCGCCGACCTCAAGGCCCTCGACGGGGCGCTGGACCTCAGCTGGCACACCGACCAGATGCATCGCCTCGCGGACGGCCGGCAGGTCGACCTGAAGCGCGGTCAACTCGCCACCACCATCGCCATGGTCCGGCGCAACGGCAGCACCTCGTTCCGCGTCAAGCGAGGCGGGTGAGGACAGGTGAACCCAACCGCTTGAGGCCCCACTGGGCCGACGCCCGAAGGCTGCGCACCCCCCTGAGGCCAGTCTCCTGGTCGCCCCATGTCGCCCGCATACGACGACAGGTCCCCAACCGTCGTCGCCTTGAGCCGGATAGTCTGCCAGGAGCGTGCCGCCCCCGGCCGCCGGCGCGATGCCCGATGATGCGGCGTGTCAGGTTTGCTGCTCGAGGGCGAGCAGGGCGAGGGCGTTGCGAATGCCCTGTTCGAGGAGCTGGTCTGAGAGCTGTTCGTCGGTGAGGGCTCGGGAGAGCTGGAGCGTTCCGGCCAGCTGGCCGAGGAGACTGAGCGCCTTCACGCGCGCCGAGAGCGGGTCGTCGAGTGCCAGACGGGCGGCGATCCCGTCGATCAGGACCAACACGCTGTCGGTGTACGCCTGCTTGGTGACCTCCGAGGAGCGGCCGATCTCGTCGAGCAGGGCGGCGGAGGGGCAGAGGTCGTCCGGGTTGTCGCGGTGTCGGGCAGAAAGGTACTCGCGCACCATCTGCTCCAGTCCGGCGCGTCCGGGTGCAGCTTGCGCGCAGAGGTTCGCGTACTGCGCGTGCAGTTGGTCGGCGACCGTGTGGGCAACGAGATCGTCCTTGGACTCGAAGTGGGCGTAGAAGGCGCCGTTGGTCAAGCCCGCGTCGGCCATGAGCGTCGAGATCCCGGAGCCGTCGATTCCATCGCGCTTGAAGCGACGGCCGGCCGTCTCGATGATCCGCCGCCGCGTTGCCTGCTTGTGCTCCTTCGCGTAGCGCACCAATGCCTTCCCCGTCCGCCAGGGGACCACTCGCTCGGTCGGTCCCCGCCCCATTGCCTTACGAATATATTCTAATACGCGCAAGGTGGATGTCGACCCCGATGGGCTGCGCCGCTTCCGCCTTCGCCGCCGAGGTCGCCACCGCTGTCGCCGACGAGATCGGCCCGGGCCGCACTGGCATCCGACTCTCTCCTGGCAACCTTTTCAACCTGGGCGCCGTCACCGAGAACGGCACCCACGAGCTGTACCCGGCCCTCGTGCAGGTCCTCGTGCCGCTCAAGCTCGCCTACCCGCACATGGCCCACGGCGGCGACGAGGAACTCCTGCACACCCTCCGCAAGCTGTGGCCGACAACGCTGGTCAACCGAGCCGGCACCGACATCTCCACCCGCGTCAAGGACATCGAGAACGGCCTGGCCGATATCGTCGCCGTCGGCACCATGGCACTCGCCAACCCCGACCTGCCCGAACGCGTCCGCATCGGCGCACCCCTGAACGACCCCCATCACGACACCTTCTACGGGCTCTACGGTGCCGTTCCGACCGGCTACACCGACTCCCCGACCCACGCCACCTCGGGCCGAGCCGGACGCCGCGAACCTGCGGACATGTCGACCGCCGCAGGGCGCCGGCACCGCGGGCCACTGATGCCGTCGCCGGGCCTAATTCCTGACGGCCTTCAGGACGACGAACTTCGCGTTGCTGGCGATGAGTTGGCTGTTGCCGAAGAGACGGCGGAGCTTCACGTGGTAGCCGAGGTGCCGGTTGCCGATCACCCACATCTCACCGCCCGGCCGCAGCGCACGGCGCGCTGCGGTGAACATCCGCCAGGCCGTGGCGTCGGTCGTCGCCTGATGCGAGTGGAACGGCGGATTGTTGAGCACGAGATCGACGCTCGCGGGCGGGACGCCGGTCAGCCCGTCGCCGACGCGGAACTCCGCCCTACCGTCGGCGTTCGCGCGGTACGTCGCCCGAGCCGAGGCCACGGCCTGGTACGACTCGTCCACGAACAGCACCTCGGCCTCCGGGTCGACCAGCGCCATTGCCGTACCGATCACGCCGTTGCCGCATCCCAGGTCCACGACGTGCCGGGATCCGCCCCCGTGCGGCAGATGCTGGAGGAAGAACCTCGTACCGATGTCGAGACGCTCCGCGCAGAAGACGCCCGCGTGGTTGACGACGGTTAGGCCCGAGACGGGACCGATGCCGTCGGGGAGTGTGTAGGTGTGCGGCCAGGGATTCGCCGTCGGCCGGGCGAGCCCTGGGTCCGGGTCGCAGAAGATGAGCCGGGCCTTCTTCTCGGCCAGCGAGGTTCGGGTGGGGCCGAGGATCCGCTCGAACAGCCTCAGCGTCGAGGTGTGGATCTCCTTGACCATGCCGGTACCGACCACGACCGTCCCCTCATGCACGGCGGGCACCAGGCGCAGCAACTGGTCCTCGAGGAGCCCGAGGCTCTTGGGCACGCGGACCAGGAGCACGTCGATCCTGGCGGGCGGCGGGTCCTGGGTGGTGAGCAGGCGCACCGAGTCCGCGTCAACGCCGTTGCGCGCCAGATTCGCGCGGGTCGCCTCCCGAGTGAGGAACGAGTCCGTGATCTGCACCGGCCGGTGCGCGTGGAGAGCGGTGGCGAGGGCGCCCCAGCGGTCGCCGACCACGACGACCGTCCCGTCGAGCGCCCGCCCGTTCGCGACGCGAGCGGCCCGGTCCGTGAGGTTCGCGACGCGATCCGCCCGATCCGCCCGATCCGTGGGGTCCGCCCGATCCATGGGATCTCTGGGATCGGTGGGATCCATGCGATCTCCGGGATCCATGAGGTCGGCGAGACGCCTCAGCAGGTACGCGTCGGAGGCGTCCCAGGCGCGCAGCCGGTTGCGGGGGTCCTCCGGGAAGGGGGCCAGGTCCAGTGCGCCCCACGGCGTCGTCATACGGTCGTTCATCGTGGGCCAAGGCTAGCCGAGCCGCAGCTCAGGGCTTCCCCGAGAGGCAGCCTGTACATCACCTTGCGCGTCAGCGGACACTGTTGATCCGGCAGGCCGGATCAACAGACCTCCAGCAGACCGGATCATGGGAGACTCCCTCTCATGAAC
>CBFGQM010000251.1:0-7906 GCA_965650905.1 uncultured Streptomyces sp.
CGCCAGCCCAACCGGACATGCGGGGCCGGTCACCTCACCAGGTGACCGGCCCCCTTGATGTCGTACGGTCTACCGCTTGTGCTGCGAGTCCGCCACCGTGACCTCGACCCGCTGGAACTCCTTGAGCTCGCTGTAGCCGGTAGTGGCCATCGCGCGGCGCAGGGCACCGAAGAAGTTCATGGAGCCGTCGGAGGTGTGTGAGGGGCCCGTGAGGACCTCCTCGATGGTGCCGACCGTACCGAGGTCGACCTTCTTGCCGCGCGGCAGCTCGTCGTTGACGGCCTCCATGCCCCAGTGGTTGCCCTTGCCGGGCGCGTCCGTGGCGCGGGCCAGCGGGGAGCCCATCATCACGGAGTCGGCGCCGCAGGCGATGGCCTTCGGAAGGTCGCCGGACCAGCCGACACCGCCGTCGGCGATGACGTGCACGTACCGGCCGCCGGACTCGTCCATGTAGTCGCGGCGCGCGGCCGCGACATCCGCCACCGCCGTCGCCATGGGGACCTGGATGCCCAGCACGTTACGCGTGGTATGCGCGGCGCCCCCGCCGAAGCCCACCAGGACGCCGGCCGCGCCCGTACGCATCAGGTGCAGCGCCGCCGTGTACGTGGCACAGCCGCCGACGATGACCGGGACGTCCAGCTCGTAGATGAACTGCTTCAGGTTCAGCGGCTCGGAGGCGCCCGACACATGCTCGGCCGACACCGTCGTACCGCGGATCACGAAGATGTCGACGCCCGCGTCCACGACGGCCTTGGAGAAATGGGCCGTGCGCTGCGGCGAGAGCGCGGCCGCGGTGACCACGCCCGAATCGCGCACCTCCTTGATGCGCTGGCCGATCAGCTCCTCCTTGATGGGAGCCGCGTAGATCTCCTGAAGGCGGCGGGTCGCGCGGTCGGCGTCCAGCCCGGCGATCTCGTCGAGGAGCGGCTGCGGGTCTTCATACCGCGTCCACAGGCCTTCGAGGTTCAGCACGCCGAGGCCGCCGAGCTCGCCGATGCGGATCGCGGTGGCCGGCGAGACGACCGAGTCCATGGGGGCTGCCAGGAAGGGCAGCTCGAAGCGGTAGGCGTCGATCTGCCAGGCGATCGAGACCTCCTTCGGGTCTCGCGTACGGCGGCTGGGGACGACGGCGATGTCGTCGAAGGCGTACGCCCGGCGGCCGCGCTTGCCGCGCCCGATCTCGATCTCAGTCACGTGTGTGGCCTTTCCCTCTTCGTTTCAGCACCGTCCAGTATCCCCGACACCTACGCCAAGGGCGGCCCCGGAACCCCGGGACCGCCCTGGAACATGCTGCACGCGCGTGTGGAGGCCATGTAGGACGTCGTACGCCTGCTCGTTGCGACGTCGCCGTGACTACTCGCCGCGGCTGTAGTTCGGTGCCTCGACCGTCATCTGGATGTCGTGCGGGTGGCTCTCCTTGAGGCCCGCCGAGGTGATCCGTACGAACCGGCCCTTCGTCTCCATCTCGTCGATCGTGGCGGCTCCCACGTAGCCCATGGTCTGGCGCAGACCGCCGACGAGCTGGTGCAGCACGTTGACGAGCGGGCCGCGGTAGGGCACCTGGCCTTCGATGCCCTCCGGCACCAACTTGTCGTCGGAGGCCACGTCGGCCTGGAAGTAGCGGTCCTTCGAGTACGACCTGCCCTGACCCCGGGACTGCATGGCGCCGAGCGAGCCCATGCCGCGGTACGACTTGAACTGCTTGCCGTTGATGAAGAGCAGCTCGCCGGGCGACTCCTCGCAGCCGGCGAGGAGGCTGCCGAGCATGACCGTGTCGGCGCCGGCGGCCAGGGCCTTTCCGATGTCGCCCGAGTACTGCAGACCACCGTCCCCGATCACCGGGACGCCCGCGGCACGGGCCGCGAGGGCAGCCTCGTAGATGGCGGTGACCTGCGGAACACCGATACCGGCGACCACACGAGTGGTGCAGATGGAGCCCGGTCCCACGCCCACCTTGACGCCGTCGACACCGGCGTCGATCAGGGCCTGGGCGCCGTCCCGGGTGGCGACGTTGCCTCCGATCACGTCGACGCCCACGCTCGACTTGATCTTGGCCATCCAGTTGAGGGCGTTGCTGTTGTGCCCGTGCGAGGTGTCGACGATCAGGAAGTCCACACCGGCCTCGGCAAGCGCCTGGGCGCGCTCGAGGGCCTCCGGGCTGGCGCCGACGGCGGCGCCGACGAGCAGACGGCCCTCGGAGTCCTTCGCGGCGCTCGGGTACTTCTCGGCCTTCACGAAGTCCTTGACCGTGATGAGGCCCCGGAGGATACCCGCGTCATCGACCAGGGGCAGCTTCTCGATCTTGTGGCGGCGCAGCAGCTCCATGGCGTCGACCCCGGAGATGCCGACCTTTCCCGTCACCAGCGGCATGGGTGTCATGACCTCACGCACCTGACGGTTGCGGTCGGTCTCGAAGGCCATGTCACGGTTGGTGACGATGCCGAGCAGCCTGCCGTTGCCTTCGGCGACCGGGACACCGCTGATACGGAACTTGGCGCACAGGGCGTCGGCGTCGGCCAGCGTCGCGTCCGGGTGGACCGTGATCGGGTCGGTGACCATCCCGGACTCGGAGCGCTTCACCAGGTCGACCTGGTTGACCTGGTCCTCGATGGAGAGATTGCGGTGGAGTACGCCGACGCCGCCCTGCCGCGCCATGGCGATCGCCATGCGGGACTCGGTCACCTTGTCCATCGCCGCCGAGAGCAGCGGGATGTTCACACGCACGGTGCGGGAGATACGGGACGAGGTGTCGACCGCGTTCGGAAGCACTTCCGACGCGCCCGGCAGCAGCAGCACGTCGTCGTAGGTCAGCCCGAGTGTCGCGAATTTCTCGGGCACTCCGTCGACGTTGGCAGTCATGACACCTTCCCCAATAACCTTGATCGGTGCGGATGTCCATGCTAACGGGAAGCACCGGTCTCTGATTCCGACCTTTGGGCTGCACTGTCGGCTTCGTAGGTTCGTACGGGCCGGGTGACCTGCCCGTTCCTCCCCCGCCCCGGGAGAGAGCCGCCTTTGCCGCCGGAAAGCTCCCAGGAAACCTCGGGATCGGTTGAAATTTCCAGCAGGGCCGACCACAGGGCCGATTACCTACTGCTCAGCCAACGCCCTCAACCGGCTCAGCGCCCGGTGCTGGGCCACCCGTACGGCCCCCGGTGACATTCCCAACATCTGGCCGGTCTCCTCGGCAGTGAGGCCCACCGCGATCCGCAAAAGGAGCAACTCGCGCTGGTTCTCCGGAAGGTTTGCGAGCAGTTTCTTGGCCCACTCCGCGTCACTGCTGAGGAGGGCGCGCTCCTCGGGGCCGAGGGAGTCGTCGGGGCGCTCGGGCATCTCGTCCGACGGCACGGCCGTCGAGCCGGGATGGCGCATCGCGGCGCGCTGGAGATCGGCGACCTTGTGCGCGGCGATGGCGAAGACGAAGGCTTCGAAGGGGCGCCCGGTATCCCTGTAACGCGGCAGTGCGAGGAGCACCGCCACACAGACCTCCTGCGCCAGATCCTCGACGAAGTGCCGTGCGTCACCCGGAAGTCGGGACAACCGGGTACGGCAGTAGCGCAGCGCGAGGGGGTGAACATGGGCGAGCAGGTCGTGCGTGGCCTGCTCGTCGCCGTCGACAGCACGATGGACGAGCGCACCGATCACCGTCGTCTCGTCGTCGCGCATCGATCCATGGTGCCCTGGCGTCGTCCGATCCGTGGCACCGCGTCCGTAGTTGTGCACCGAAGCGTTATGAGCAGGTGCGCCGGAACTCATCTCCTGCGCCCTCCCCTCCCGCTCGACCGACTCGTCCCCGAGGAACTCCACACCTCAAGGATGCGGCATCCGCCGGGAAACGGGGATCGGGGACCCGAGCGGCCGACATCGCTCCCCGCTCCGGCTCGGCCCCACCCGCCGTGCGGCGGGCGGGGATGGCGTACCCCCGCGACGGTTCGCTCACCTAGCGGACCAGGCCCCACCGGAAGCCGAGCGCCACCGCGTGTGCGCGGTCCGAGGCGCCGAGCTTCTTGAAGAGTCGCCGGGCGTGCGTCTTGACGGTGTCCTCGGAGAGGAACAGCTCACGGCCGATCTCCGCGTTCGACCGGCCATGGCTCATGCCCTCCAGGACCTGGATCTCGCGTGCGGTGAGCGTGGGCGCGGCGCCCATCTCGGCCGACCGCAGCCTGCGCGGGGCGAGCCGCCAGGTGGGGTCGGCGAGCGCCTGGGTCACGGTCGCCCGCAGTTCCGCGCGCGAGGCGTCCTTGTGCAGATAGCCGCGGGCACCGGCGGCCACGGCGAGGGCCACGCCGTCCAGGTCCTCGGCAACGGTGAGCATGATGATGCGCGCACCGGGGTCGGCCGACAGTAGCCGCCGGACGGTCTCCACGCCGCCCAGACCGGGCATGCGTACGTCCATCAGAATCAGGTCCGAGCGGTCGGCACCCCAGCGGCGGAGGACTTCCTCGCCGTTGGCCGCCGTCGTCACGCGCTCGACGCCGGGCACGGTCGCGACCGCACGGCGGAGCGCCTCTCGAGCAAGCGGGGAGTCGTCGCAGACGAGGACGGATGTCATGGCCGCCCTCCGCAGCTGATGCGCGTCACCTTGAGCCTCCAGGCTGGTACGAAATCGTCACCTGTGCGGTCGACACTCGCCGACGGACACTGCCGTCTCCCGAGCGCTTGTTCCTTCAACCGCCTCTGCACTCTCAACGACGGTCACTCGAAAGAGTTACGGGGCCGTGAGCCATCTTCGGCACTCTACGTGAGGGTGCGAACACGATGCAGACACCGGGACGGACCCTCAAAATTTCATCACAAGACGTGCCCCATTCAGCCGTTTTTCTTCCCATTTACTGGTGTCTGTAGCTAGATTCGCAATGAGTCATATTTTCATCTCCTTAGATCGTCGTTGTACGGTCATGAGCACGTATCCGCACAGAACGGCAGCAAGGAGACACCGCTATGGCAGATTTCTCCCGCCTTCCCGGACCGAACGCGGATCTGTGGGACTGGCAGCTTCTCGCAGCCTGCCGCGGAGTCGACAGTTCGCTCTTCTTCCACCCGGAGGGTGAGCGCGGTGCGGCGCGGAGTGCTCGCGAGAACTCGGCCAAAGAGGTTTGCATGAGATGCCCGGTACGAGCGGAGTGCGCCGCCCACGCGCTGTCGGTGCGCGAGCCGTACGGGGTGTGGGGCGGGCTGACCGAGGACGAGCGCGAAGAGCTCATGGGACGGGCACGCCACCGCCTGGTCTCGGCGTCGGCGCCCGGCAGAAGCGCCTCGCCGAACAACTGAAGGAACGTTTCTGCACGGACTTGCGCACCGGACATGCGCACCGGGCACGCGCACGCAACCTGCTCTTCGCCCCGGGAGACGCTGTTCTGGCCTCAGTAGGGTGCTGCTCTCAGCGCGCCGCGGCCCTGGCAAGCTGGTTCAGCGTGGCCGCAACCGCCGGCACTTGGGCCAGGTCAGGCAGCGTGAGCGCGACGATCTCCCGCCGGACCGCCGGCTCCACTCTCACCGTGCGGGCCCGCTTGGGGCGTACGGATTCGATGGCCAGCTCAGGCAGAACGGCTACGCCGAGGCCCGCCCCCACCAAACCGACCACCGCTGGGTAGTCGTCGGTCGCGAAGTCGATGCGGGGTGTGAAGCCCGCGCTCTCGCAGGCCTCGACCAGCTGGCCGCGACAGCGGGGACAGCCCGCGATCCATGGTTCTCCGGCCAGTTCGCCGATGGCGACGGACTCCGCACGGGCCAGCCGATGTCCCTCGGGCACGAGCCCCACGAGCCGGTCCCTGAGCAGCGGACGTACCACGAGGTCCGCCCACTCCTCGGCGCCCGCCGCGCCCTCGTACCGGAAGGCCAGGGCCACGTCGCAGTCGCCGTCGCGCAGCATCTCGACGGACTTCGGCGGCTCGGCCTCCTCCAGTAGGACCCGGGTGCCGGGGTGCGCGGCGCGCAGGGCGGCGAGCGCGGTCGGTACGAGCGTGGAGCTGCCGCTGGGGAACGAGACCAGGCGGACGCGGCCTGCGCGCAGACCCGCGATGGCAACGACCTCCTCATGGGCGGCCGTGAGGCCGGCAAGGATGCCCACGGCATGGCGTACGAGTGCCTCGCCGGCCTGCGTCAGGCGCATCTCCCGGCCCGTGCGGACCAGCAGCGGCGTACCGACGGAGGCTTCGAGGGCCTTTATCTGCTGGCTGACGGCGGGCTGAGTGCATCCCAGTTCACGCCCGGCCGCCGAGAAGGAACCGGTGGCGGCCACCGCGCGCAGCACACGGAGATGACGGGCCTCGATCACCTTTTGAGTATAAGCAAGCCTTGGACGTGACATGGAATATCGCGTCGCGTCTTTGAGTGTCCATGCGCGGGGGCAGAGCTGACGCATCGTGCGGTCGGTGTTCGGAACCGTCGGTTCGGCCGGCGAACGGAGCCCGGGAATCCGGTGATCTGGAGTGGGAGTCAATAATCTTGGCCCATGACAACGGCTCTGATTACGGGATCGACCGCGGGCATCGGCGCCGCCTTCGCGCGGCGCCTGGCCTCCGACGGCCACAACCTCGTGCTGGTGGCGCGTGACACGAAGCGGCTCGGCGAGCAGGCGACCGAGTTGCACGACCGGCACGGCATCGAGGCGGAGGTGCTGACGGCCGACCTGGCGACGGACGGCGGCATCGAGGCGGTGGCCAACCGCCTCTCGGACCGCAGGAACCCGGTCGACCTGCTGGTCAACAACGCGGGCTTCGCCAACAAGGGCCGCTATCTGGACGTATCGATGGCGGACGAGCTGAAGATGCTCAAGGTGCACTGCGAGGCGGTGCTCCGGCTGACCTCGGCGGCGACGGAGTCGATGCGGGAACGTGGCCGCGGGGGTGTCGTCAACGTCGCGTCGGTGGCCGCGTTCGTGCCGCGCGGTACGTACGGCGCGTCCAAGGCCTGGGTCGTGCAGTTCACGCAGGGCGCGGCGAAGGACCTGGCCGGTTCCGGTGTCCGCCTGATGGCCCTGTGTCCCGGCTTCGTGCGCACCGAGTTCCACGAGCGCGCCGGGATGAGCACGGACAACGTCCCCAAGTGGATGTGGCTCGACGCCGACAAACTGGTCTCAGCGGCCCTCGCGGACCTGGCTCGCGGCAAGTCGCTCTCCATCCCCGACCCGCGTTACAAGGCCCTCATGGGTGTCGTGAAGGTGACCCCGCGGGCGCTGCTCGGGGGGATCAGCTCGAAGACGGGCCGGAAGTACGAGCCGCGGTAGGGCGAGTGCCGGGGCCTTTCTCGTCCGGTCATTGCAAGTCACTCATTCAACTAAGACACCCCTCAGTGATTTTCACTAAAATGGGGGCATTCGACCATATCCCGGGGGCCGGGAGGCAGCGTCATGACATTCGTACAACTGATCGACTGCAAGACCAGCCGGTTCGACGAGATGAATCGGCTCATGGACACGTGGGTCGAGCGGACCAAGGGAAAGCGGACCGCCACGCACAATCTGATCGGCAAGGACCGGTCCGACTCGTCGCACATCATTGAGATCGTCGAGTTCCCGTCGTACGAGGATGCGATGCGGAACTCGAATCTTCCCGAAACGGACGAGGTCTTCCGGCAGATGGTGGCGCTCTGCGACGAGATGCCGACGTTCACGGACCTGGACGTGGTGCGTGACGAGCAGCTGTACGCGGCCAACATCCGCAGGTTCTTCGAGACGGTGGCCGCGAAGGGTGAACTGTCTCCGCTCAACGACCTGATCGCGGAGAACTACCACGATCACGATCCCTCCAACGAGCAGGACGTCCTCGGGCTGGACGCGTTCCGGCGCGAGATGGAGATGTGGCGCGGGGCGTTCGACTTCGCCTTCACCGTCGAGGACCAGATCACAGAGAACGACCGGGTCTGTACGCGCTGGACCTGGAACGGCACCCACAAGGGCGACTTC
>CBFGQM010000252.1:0-7902 GCA_965650905.1 uncultured Streptomyces sp.
CCCAGAACGGTCGCTTCGAAGAGCACCGGCAGCACGATGACATGCGCCGGAGGCGCCTCACCGAGCCCGGACGCGATCTTCAGATACCCCGGCGGCACGCTCTCGACGAGAATCGTGCGCCTTTCCGAGGCGGCCGTCCCGATCAGCGTCTCCCCGGGCCGGAACGACGTCGGCATGGAGCCCATGGAGTAGCCGTAGGACCCGAGCATGCGCAGTTCGTACGCATGGTCGTGCGCCGAGCCCCTTTCCTTGCCGTCGTCCACTGGCATCGCCAGGAAGAACGCGCCGTGCTGCGCCGAGACCACCGGTGTCAGCTCGCTCATGATGAGCGACGCCACGTCGGTGAGGTCGCGCCGGCCCTGCATCAGACCGGAGATCCGGGCCAGGTTGCCCTTCAGCCAGTCCTGTTCCTTGTTGGCGATGGTGGTGTCGCGGAGGTTCGTGATCATCTTGTTGATGTAGCCCTGAAGCTCCTGGATCTCGCCGGAGGCGTCCACGTCGATCTTCAGGTTGAGGTCGCCACGGGTCACCGCGGTCGCCACGCGCGCGATGGCGCGTACCTGCCGAGTCAGGTTCCCGGCCATCTCGTTCACCGACTCGGTGAGGTCGCGCCAGGTACCGTCGACATCGCGCACGCGCGCCTGGCCGCCCAACTGCCCCTCGGTACCCACCTCTCGGGCGACGCGAGTGACCTCTTCGGCGAAGGACGAGAGCTGGTCGACCATCGTGTTGATGGTGGTCTTGAGCTCCAGGATCTCACCGCACGCGTCGATGTCGATCTTCTTGGTCAGGTCGCCCTTGGCGATGGCCGTGGTGACCATCGCGATGTTGCGCACCTGGCCGGTCAGGTTGGACGCCATGCCGTTCACGGACTCGGTGAGGTCCTTCCACGTACCGGCGACCCCCGGGACGTGCGCCTGACCGCCGAGGATGCCGTCGGTGCCCACCTCACGGGCCACCCGCGTCACCTGCTCGGCGAACGAACTCAGCGTCTTCACCATCGTGTTGACGGTGTCCGCGAGCTGAGCGACCTCGCCACTCGCCTCGACGGTGACCTTCTTGGTCAGGTCACCGTTGGCAACCGCCGTCGCGACCTGGGAGATGTTCCGCACCTGGCCGGTCAGGTTGTTGGCCATCACGTTGACATTGTCGGTCAGGTCCTTCCAGATGCCGGAGACACCGGGCACCCTCGCCTGACCGCCGAGGCTGCCGTCGGTGCCCACCTCACGGGCCACCCGCGTCACCTGCTCGGCGAAGTTAGACAGCTGGTCCACCATCGTGTTGACGGTGGTGACGAGGGCGAGGATCTCGCCCTTCGCGTCCACGGTGATCTTCTTGGACAGATCGCCGTTGGCGACCGCCGTGGTGACCTCGGCGATGTTCCGCACCTGGATGGTCAGGTTGTTCGCCATGAAGTTCACCGACTGCGTGAGGTCCTTCCAGGTGCCGGAGACACCCTGCACCTCGGCCTGGCCACCCAGGATGCCCTCCGTGCCCACCTCACGGGCCACCCGGGTCACCTGCTCCGCGAAGTTCGACAGCTGGTCCACCATCGTGTTGAGGGTGTTCGTCAGCTCCAGGATCTCGCCCCGCGCATCCACGTCGATCTTCTGCGACAGGTCACCGCGCGCCACCGCGGTCGCGACCTGGGCGATGTTGCGCACCTGGGCGGTGAGGTTGCCCGCCATGCCGTTCACCGAGTCGGTCAGGTCGCGCCACACACCCGCGACGCCGGGCACCTGCGCCTGACCGCCGAGCCGTCCGTCCGTACCCACCTCACGGGCCACCCGGGTCACCTGCTCGGCGAAGGCACTGAGCTGGTCGACCATGGTGTTGATCGTGTTCTTCAGCTCCAGGATCTCGCCCCGCGCGTCGACCTCGATCTTCTGCGACAGGTCACCGCGCGCCACCGCCGTCGTCACCTGGGCGATCTGTCGCACCTGGGACGTCAGGTTGCCCGCCATGAAGTTGACGGAGTCGGTGAGGTCCTTCCAGGTGCCGCTGACACCGTCCACGCGCGCCTGACCGCCGAGGCGGCCCTCCGTGCCCACGTCACGCGCCATCCGTGTCACCTGGTCGGCGAAGGACGACAGCTGGTCCACCATCGTGTTGACGGTGTTCTTCAACTGGAGCATCTCGCCGGAGACGTCCACGGTGACCTTCTGCGACAGGTCACCGTTGGCCACCGCCGTCGTCACCTGGGCGATGTTGCGGACCTGACCGGTGAGGTTCCGGAACGCCGTGTTGACGGAGTCCGTCAGGTCCTTCCACGTGCCGGCCGCGCCCGGCACCCGCGCCTGACCGCCCAGTTCGCCCACGACGCCGATCTCCCGCGCCACCCGCGTGACTTCGTCGCCGAAGGACGAGAGCTGGTCGACCATCGTGTTGACGGTGTTCTTCAACTCCAGCATCTCGCCGGCCACATCGACCGTGACCTTCTGCGACAGGTCACCGTTGGCCACCGCCGTCGTCACGGCGGCGATGTCCCTCACCTGGGTTGTGAGATTCCGGAAGACCGTGTTCACCGAATCGGTGAGGTCCTTCCACGTCCCGGCCGCACCCGGCACGTTCGCCTGACCGCCGAGCCGCCCCTCGACGCCGACCTCGTTGGCGACCCGGGTCATCTCGTCCGCGAACGTGCGCAGCGTCTCGGTCATCTGATTGATCGTCTCGGCGAGCTGCGCCATCTCCCCGCGTGCCGAGACCGTCACCTTCTGCGACAGATCGCCGTTGGCGACCGCCGTCGTCACCTGGGCGATGCCGCGCACCTGGGCCGTCAAATTACCGGCCATGAGATTCACCGAATCGGTGAGATCCTTCCACACTCCGTCCACACCCGGCACCTGCGCCTGACCGCCGAGCTGGCCCTCGGTGCCGACCTCGCGGGCGACTCTCGTCACCTCTGAGGAGAACGAGGAGAGCTGATCCACCATCGTGTTGACGGTGTTCTTGAGCTCCAGCATCTCACCGACCACATGAACCGTGACCTTCCGGGACAAGTCACCCTTCGCGACCGCCGTCGTCACGAGCGCGATGTCACGCACCTGTGCGGTAAGCCGGTACGCCATCGTGTTCACCGAGTCCGTGAGATCCTTCCACGAACCGGACAGACCACGCACTTGGGCCTGCCCGCCCAACTTGCCCTCTGTGCCCACCTCGCTGGCCACACGCGTGACCTCGTCGGTGAACGTGGACAGCTGATCGACCAGGTTGTTGACCGTGCGCCCGACCTTCAGGAACTCCCCGCGCAGTGGATGCCCGTTCCCCTCCCCGTCCGCCGCCTGCGCCCGCAGCTCCATACGCGGCGACAGGTCACCCTCGGCCACCGCGGACAGCACCCGCCCGACCTCGGAGACGGGGCGTACGAGGTCGTCGACCAGCGCATTGGAGGCATCGATCGCCGAGGCCCAGGAACCCTCGCAGACGCCTGTCTCCAGGCGTTCCGTGAGCTTCCCCTCACGGCCCACCATGCGCCGTACGCGCGACAGCTCACCCGTCAGATGGAGATTGCGGTCGGCCACCTCATTGAAAACCGCCGCAATCTCGGACATCACGCCGTCGCCGGACACCGTCAGGCGCTTGCGGAAGTTTCCCTCCCGCATCGACACGAGGGCCGACAGCAGTCCGTTGAGTGCCGCGGTGTCCACCTCGGTGGTCCGGCTGCGCGGTTTGCGCCTGTTACTCAGGGACTGTCCGCCTTTCGCGCGCGCTTTATTGCCCTGCGTCGCTGCGCCAGACTCCACTGTGCCCCTCCCGCAAAAGTCGACCATCTACTGCTCGGCGTGTTCCGGACCATCTCTTGTAGCTTGCCCAGTGTTTCACCATGGCTGAACCAGGCCATAACAGTTCGGCAGCTTCGCACATCGTCCGCACACACCCTCCGGACGGAAACACTGGCGACCGGCATCCGTATGAACGGCGAAGGTAAGTAACCTTGCATGCGGCTGTCCAGCCACACCGGTCCGTCCGGACTGGGCGGTGGCACGAGCACGAGCGGGCAGGCATCGGAGGGGCGGCCGCACTATGACCACCGGACTGCGTCCTGGGGGACAGTCTCAAGACCCCGGGCCGACAGAGAACCGTCTTCTGCCACGACGGGAGCGAGTCGGCCACGAGGCCCTGCACGTCGAGAACCGGACAAGGAGTTCTGTGATCACCGCGCGCGCGGCTTCCAGCTTCGCCCCCGTCGGGCGGTCCGTTGCGACCGCTCGCGCCTTCGTCCGTGACACCCTCCAGGGCTGGGGCATCGCCGACATCGTCGACGACGCCGTGGTCCTCACCAGCGAGCTCGTCACCAACGCCGTGGTGCACGCGGGCACATCCGCCGACGTCCTTTGCCTGCGCAGCGACCACGGCGTACGCATCGAGGTTTCGGACCGCTATCCGGAGCGTGAGATCCCTCTCCAGGCAGCGGCCGTCACCATGGGCAGCCCCGACCGCGAGGGCGGCCGCGGCCTCCAGCTCTGCGCGGCCCTGGCCGGCCGCTGGGGCGTCGAGTACACGCCCACCCACAAGCAGGTCTGGTTCCAACTCGACCTTCCTGAACGAGCGGTGGGCACACGCAGCGCGGGACCGTCGCTGCCCGCAGCCCTCCTGCCCCTCGCCGACGGCCGCGTACGCGTCGCCGTGGTCCAGATCGACCGCGTCGGCGCCATCTCCGCCTGGAACGAGGACGCCGAAGAACTCTTCGGGTACGCGGCGGATCAGGTCATCGGCAAACCGCTGACCGACCTCGCGGCATGGCCGCACACCCCTGGCACCAGCACCGGCGTCGCCGAGGCGCTCCAACTGTCGCGCTGGGAGGGAAGTTACGGGATCCGCGGCGCCAACGGCCGCGTGACGCCCGTCTACGCCTCGCATCTGCGCGTCCGCGACACCGGCGGCGAACCCTCCACGGTCTGTCTTCTGGTACGAGATCACGAGCGTGCCGTCCTCCAGACTCCGCTGCGCCTACCCGCCACTGACACGGCGACCCACCACGAAGGGGTCCAGGCCACCGATCCCTTCGAGGTCTTCATCGGCTCCCCGGCCCCGGACGACCTCGACGGCCTTCTCCAGCGCACCGTGGAGCGCGCCCGCGACATGCTCGACGGCGACTCCGCCTTCCTGCTGCTGGCCACGGACGACGAGACCGAGTTGGAGGTGCGCGCCTCCACCGGGCTCCCCTCCGCGCGCCAGCGCTTCGCCCGCGTCCCCGTCGAGGCGGGCCCCGGCCGCTACGGCTCGGCACGGATGCCGGCCGTCCACGACGACCTCACGGCCGTCCCCGGCGCCGTACCGCTCCTCAGCGGCACGGGCATGCGTTCGGTCATCACGGTCCCGTTGAAGGTCGAGGGCCGCCTCACGGGCTCGCTCGGCGTCGCGGCCGAGTCCCCCGCCCGGTACTCGAACGAGGAGGCCCTGCGCCTCCAGTTCGCCGCCGACCGCATCGCACTCGCCGTCGAATCGGCCCGCCTGGGCGAGCTGGAGCGCCTGCGCCGCGGCTCGCTGTCCTTCCTGGTGGAAGCCTCAGACCTCCTCGCAGGCACTCTGGACCGCGACCAGACACTGGCCCTGATGGCCCAGATGACAGTCCCGACCCTGGCCACCTGGTGCGCTGTCTACACGATCGCCGACCAGGCCTCGGACCCCTACCTCTCGTATGTCCTGCACGAGGACGAGGATCGCATCGACGGCCTCAAGGCCCTCCTGTCGAAGATCATTCCTCCCGACCCGGTCCCGGCCCCGGGCGCCCGCGTCTGGTCGGCCCCGGCCGAGGCGGCCCACCAGGCCGCACTGCGCACCTCCATGCGCAACCTGGGCCTGGGTGAGCCCGCGACGGTGAGTTCGGGCATTGGGACCACCCTGGAGACCGCCTCGGCGGTCGGCGGCGAGACGGTCGTCCTCCCCCTGGTGGCCCGCAACCGCGTCATCGGCATGCTGACGCTCGGCAAGCCGTCGGACGAACACTTCCGCCAGGAGGTCCTGGAACTCGCCGAGGACCTCTCCCGGCGGGCCGCTCTGGCCCTCGACAACGCCCGTCTGTACTCCGAGCGCACGGCGATCAGCCAGTCCCTCCAGCGCAGCCTCCTGCCGCCCGAACTCCCCGTCGTGGACGGCGTCGAGGTGGACGTCATCTACCGCGCCGCGGGCGAGGGCAACGAGGTCGGCGGCGACTTCTACGACCTCTTCCCGATCCGCGACGGCGCGTACGGCTTCGCCATCGGCGACGTCTGCGGTACGGGCCCGGAGGCGGCGGCGGTCACGGGCCTGGCCCGCCACGCCCTCCGCCTCCTCGCCCGCGAGGGTTTCCGCGGCCCGGCCGTCCTGGAGCGCCTCAACTCCGCGATCCTCGACGAGGGCGCCCGCAGCCGCTTCCTGACGCTCCTGTACGGCGAGTTGTGGCCCCAGGAGGACGGCAGCGCCGTACTGAAGGTCGTCTGCGCCGGCCACCCGCTCCCGTTGCGCCTGCGCCAGGACGGCACGGTGGAACCGGCCGCCGAACCACAGCCCCTCCTCGGCGTCATGGACGACCTCGAGCTGTACGAGCAGACGGTGACGCTCGACCCCGGCGATGTCCTCCTCTGTGTGACGGACGGCGTCACGGAACGCCGCGAGGGCACAAGGATGTTGGGCGACGACGGCCTCACGGACGTCCTCACCACCTGCACGGGTCTGACGGCCGGCGCGGTCGCCGCCCGCATCCTGCGCGCGGTCGAACACTTCGCCTCCGACGCCCCGTCCGACGACATGGCCATCCTGGCCATGCGCGTTCCGGGCCACCACACGGACTGAGAGGAAGAATCCCGAAAACGGAAAAGGCCTTCGCCCAGTGGGACGAAGGCCTCTGCCCTCCTACTCTCTGAGCCCCCAAACGGAATCGAACCGTTGACCTTCTCCTTACCATGGAGACGCTCTGCCGACTGAGCTATAGGGGCGTGCTGCGCTTTCGGGTCCACCCGCGGCAACGGAAGAGATCGTACCCCGAACAACCGGATGAATCCCAACCGCGTTAGGCCAGGGCCTGTCCGAGTTTCCTGCCCGCGCCGCGGCGCCCGCCCTTCCGGGCGGACTACGGGAAACTCCAGACACGCCAGGCCCTACAAGGCAGGCTGCAGCAGCCCACCGAGCGCATTGCAGGCGGACACGGTCCGATGCATCTCACGCTTCGTCAACGACGCATGTACGGGCAGAGTCAGCGTCTCGTCGGCCGCCCGCTCGGTCTCCGGCAGACACATGTCCCGCCGGAACCCCGGCATCCGGTGCACGGGTGTCTTCACCGGCGCCCGGCACTCGACTCCCCTCGCCAGTACGGCCCGTGCGAAGGCGTCCCGGTCCGGTCTCCCGTTGCCCGGCACTCGCACGACGTACTGCTGGTACGTGTGCCCCTGGCCGCGCTCCGGCGTCCGCACCCCGCTCAACCGGCCGTCCAGATACGCTGCGTGAGCCCGGCGCTGTTCGATCTCGTCGTAGGGCGCTTCGGACTCCGCCTGCTCCAGCACCAAAAGACCGTGCCGCTGTACAACGTCCCGCAGCCGCGGGATGTCAGCGGGCCGACCGAAACAGTGTACGGCGACGACGGCCGCTGTCCGCGGGCCGACGACAGCGTCGACGGCGCGGGCGTCGAGGCAGTATGTCGCCGGATCTATGTCGGCGAACACCGGCATGGCACCTGTCAGGCTTACGGCCTCGGCGACCTCGACGTTCCCGAACGCCGGCACGATGACCTCGTCACCTGCACCGACACCCGCGGCCCTGAGCATTCCTGCAGTCCCCATGCTGCGGATGGTGGTCGCGCAACGTGAACTCCAAGTGACGCACAACAAAAAAGAGCTGGTCCCCGAACCGAAATTCGGGGACCAGCTCTTTCAAGAATTGTTCGGCGGTGTCCTACTCTCCCACAGGGTCCCCCCTGCAGTACCA
>CBFGQM010000253.1:0-7887 GCA_965650905.1 uncultured Streptomyces sp.
GCATGAAGCCCTGCACGAAGGCGCTGTAGGTCTCGTTGATCAGCCGCTGCGACTCCGCGGCGATCGTGTCGAACACCAGCGAGCTCTTGCCCGAGCCGGAGACACCGGTGAACACCGTCAGGCGGCGCTTCGGGATCTCGATGCTGACGTCCTTGAGGTTGTTCTCGCGCGCGCCGTGCACGCGGATCAGATCGTGGCTGTCGGCAACGTGCGGCGCGGGCGACTGCGTGTCCGTCCTCGTGGCCATGCTCATCGTGTCTCCATCTGCTACGCGGGGCCACCTTCGCGGTCTCCGCCGATCACCTGGCTCGATCTGACCAAGCCTCGAGCAGTACGTCTGGTTTCGGTACGTCTGGTGTCCGTACGTCTGGTTTCCTTCTCGCCTCGGCCCCCCCGCCGAGGGCGCGCTGCGCCGCCCATGCGGCGCAGCGTGGAACCTCTGGGTCTCGGCCACGCGGCGCGCCCGGCCGAGGCGCCAGACCAGCCAGCGGCCGTCGCGCATCGGCTCGCGGTCGGGCGTCTCGTTCACCTCGCGCCAACCTGGATGCGGCGCGGGGGGATCCGGAACCAGCGGTACGGCGACGGCGTGCCCGGCGCACGCGCGTCGAACGTTGGCCGGTGGCCAGTGCCCGGTGACCGGTGACCGGTGACGCCAGGATGCGGCCGGCCCAGGTAAGGCACACCGTCCGCCGCGGCACTGGCCACCCAGACGTCTTCGTCGTGAGTGAGCGATGCTCCTTCACCGAGCTGTCGCTATGTCGCCCTGAGCTGCTTCACGACCGATGAGTGCCGACCCCCGCTTCCGCGCTCAGCGTCGTCGCGGCGCGCCGCGGGCGAGTACCTCGACGTCCAGGGCTGCGCGTACTCTTCCCGTCGATCCTGTTCGCCAACGCGGCGCAGCCGAGCGAGGTGGCGGAGGCGCTGCGGGATCACGACCTCCTCGGGGCGTTGAGCGGTTGTTTCGCATATACGCATTTTCCCGAGGCTGTTCCCGGCTCGTCCAGTCCCGCGCACGCCAGTCGTCCGGAGTGACGCGATACGCCGCGGCCTTCCCGCTCTCACGCAGCGGACCGGTGGCTCTTCGCTCCGGCTGTCACGACGCCTGAAAAGGGAGACGCCGTCGGAGGCAGCACAGCCCGTACAAGTGCCACGCGGTGGCATCCGCGCAGGTCAGCTCATTTTGGTGACTCGAAGAACGCATGTGGTGGTGCAGCGGCAGTAGGCGTTCCCTCAACGCTGTCGCGCCAGATGCAGTAGGACGGCATCCGAGCCGATAGGGTAATTGACCAGGTATTTTCGTATCCATTAGCGTACCCGCCTGGTGAGTTTGGCGGCCACGGCGTCGAGGACCCAGTCCAGGCCGGTCGTGAAGGATGTCTCGGCGTCCACGTCTGTGCCGTCGTACACGGCCTTGGTCAGCGCCGGGAAGCGGCCCGTGGCCAACATCCTCGTCACATGGGGGCCGGAGGCGCGCTGCCAGTCGCGCTTGGACAGGCCCGTGGCGCGCTCGGCCCGCAGGTTCGCGATCTCGCGCCTGATCGCGCCGGTGAAGTAGGCGCTGACAGTCTCCACGGCACGCATGACGGTGTCGACGTCGGTGAGGCCGTCGAGGGCGGCCAGCGTGGCCTCGGTCACGGCGAGGCCGTTCGGGCCCAGGGTCGGGCGGCCGCCGAGCAGATCGGCCAGCCATTCGTGACGGAGAGCGGCCTGCCTGGTGCGGTGGGCGAGGACGCGCAGCGCCTCCCGCCAGTCACCGGGCTGCTCCTCGGGGAGAATCTCGCCCTGGACCTCGTCCACCATGAGGTCGAACAGCTCCTGCTTGGTGGAGATGTATCCGTACAGCCGCATCGGGCCGGCGTTCAGCCGGGCGGCGACCTTGCGCAACGACACCGCCTCCAGCCCGCCCTCGTCGGCCAGCGCGATGGCGGCGGCGACGATCCGCTCCCGGTCGAGCGGCACGGGGCGAGCCGGCGGCTCCGGCCGGTCCCACACAGTCATGGTCACACCGTTCTGTTGCGATGCATTGCGATGTCGAAATACAGTGTATCGACATGAGACATCGTATCGCCGTGGTCGGGAGCGGCCCTGCCGGCCTTACCTTCGCCCGTGCCCTGCACCGCCATGGCTACCCCGTCGCCGTCCTCGAACGCGATCCCGCCCCTGACGCCCGCCCCCCGGGCGGCATGCTGGACCTGCACGAAGGGCTGGGCCAACTCGCGCTGGACAAGGCGGGGCTGCTGGCGGAGTTCCAGCCGCTGTCCCGCTCCGAGGGGCAGGCCATGCGCATCCTGGACGCGGACGGGACCGTCCTGCGCGACTGGCGACCCCGTCCAGATGACCGGGCCAATCCCGAGATCGACCGCGGGCAACTCCGTGACCTGCTGCTCGGCCCTCTCGACGTCCAGTGGGGCCGGAGCGTGACGCAGGTGGTGCCGGGGACCCGGGACGGCGCACTGGTCCATTTCGCGGACGGGCGACAGGAGACGTTCGACCTCGTGGTCGGCGCGGACGGCGCCTGGTCCCGAGTCCGCCCAGCAGTCTCGTCGGTGACGCCGCACTACACCGGCGTCACCTCGGTCGAGACCTCCCTCGACGACGTCGACACCCGACACCCCGGCCTCGCCCGGTTGATCGGCGCCGGTTCCGTGGCCGTGTACGGCGTGAACCGCTCCCTCGTCGCCCAGCGCAACAGCGGCGGCCACGTCAAGGTGTACGCCAAGTTCCGCGCGCCGCTGGACTGGCACACCAACCTGGACCTGGCCGATGTCGAGGCCGTGCGATCGAGCCTGCTGGCCCTGTTCGACGGCTGGGCCGCTCCCGTCCTCGAACTCCTCCGCCACGGCACCGCTTTCGTCCACCGCCCCTTCTACGTCCTGCCCGTGTCCCACACCTGGACCCACGTCCCCGGGGTGACGCTCCTGGGCGACGCCGCCCACCTGATGCCCCCCTTGGGGGCGGGCGCGAACCTCGCGATGCTGGAAGGCGCTGAACTCGCCGAGTCCCTCGCCACCGGCCCTGGAGATCTGGACGAGGCCGTCCGCGCCTTCGAGGAACAGATGTGGGCACGGGCCGGCAGGTGGGCGAAGATTACGACAGCCGGTCTGGAACGCCTCGTGAGCCCGGACCCCGCCGAAGCCCTCGCCGTCTTCGACCAAGTCCAGCCATCCTGACTGCCAAGCGCGGGAGCACCGGCACCAACAGCTCGCCACGGCTTCACGGGACTCACATTGCAGACTTGGCGGGAAACCGCAGATAGACGGGGAACGGACATGACTGATCTTGATCCCGGCCCTGGGGGGCGTGGCGTGGCGCACTATCGCAAGCGGATGCTTGCAATAGTTAGCACGGGTGGTGCAGGGTGGGGGCATGGCATCGCTCAACGTCGGCAATCTTGGTGAGTATCTGCGGGAGCAGAGGCGTAACGCGCAGCTGAGCCTGCGGCAGCTCGCCGAAGCCGCCGGGGTGTCCAATCCGTATCTGAGTCAGATCGAGCGCGGGCTGCGCAAGCCGAGCGCGGAGGTGTTGCAGCAGGTCGCCAAGGCGCTGCGGATCTCCGCCGAGACGCTGTACGTGCGGGCCGGGATCCTCGACGCCGAGCGGGACCGGGACGAGGTGGAGACGCGTGCCGTCATCCTCGCCGACCCGACGCTCAACGAGCGGCAGAAGCAGGTGCTGCTCCAGATCTACGAGTCCTTCCGAAAGGAGAACGGGTTCGAGATCAAGGCGGTCGAGGATGTTCAGGGCTTGGCGGAGGGTCAGGACGCCGCTGTTGACAAGGCCCGCACGGCCGACGGCAACGAGGCCGATAGCGATCTCATGAACGACCAGCAGGACAGGAAGAACAAGCAGCACAAGAAGAAAAAGAAGGCCCAGCACGACCCGCACCATTCGCACGACCAGCAGTCCGCGAGCTGACCCGGCTCGCCAAAGCCTGGCCCCGTTCGGCTGGGCAGCCGCACCGTCGCCGGCCGCGGAGCAAGACCGCACACCGTCACGAAAACCCTCATGCTCACGCGATTCCAGGAGGACCGTCGCCATGGCCATCACTGACGACCTGCGTAAGACCCTCAGCGACCCGACCCCGCTCTACTTCGCCGCCGGCACCGCCGACCTGGCCTTCCAGCAGGCCAAGAAGGTGCCCGGCATCGTCGAGCAGTTCCGCACCGAGGCCCCGGCCCGTATCGAGGCCGTACGCAGCATCGACCCGAACGCCGTTCAGGAGAAGGCCGCAACCCGCGCCAGGGAGGCGCAGGAGACGATCCAGACCAAGGTCACGGAGTTCATCAGCATCCTCGACACCGACCTGAAGAAGATCGGTGAGAACGCTCAGGACATCGCCCTGCGCGGTGTCGGAGTGGCCGCCGAGTACGCCGTGAAGGCGCGCGAGACGTACGAGAAGGTCGCCGAGCACGGCGAGCAGACCGTGAGGACCTGGCGCGGCGAGGCCGCCGAGGAGATCGAGGACCTGGCCGTGGCCGTCGAGCCGAAGCCTGAGCCGGTCGAGGTCAAGGACGAGAAGCCCGCCGTGGCCAAGGCCGATCCTGCGCCGGCGAAGAAGCCCGCGGTCAAGAAGGCCACGACCACGACGACGGCCGCCGGCAAGTCCCCCGCCAAGAGGACGACGCCGCCCGGCAAGTAAGGCGTGAACGGCGGCGTGCCGTCACGAGAACCGTCGGGGGCTCCGGGCACGATCGGAGCCCCCGACCCGTTCTCCGGGTACGGTGACGGCGTAAGGGATGACTCGACACGGGTGGTGGGCGCAGTGCTGATAACGGCATTCGGCGGCTTTATGTCGCTGCTCTTCCTCGCCATGCTGGTGCTCGCGGTGGTGGCGCTGGTGCTCGCGGCGATGGCCCGCGACGTCGTGTACCGGGCAGCGGACAAGCAGAACAAGATGTTCTGGTTGATCATCCTCGGTGTCACGGTGGCCGTGAACCTGCTGGTGCCCAGCCTGTTCCTGCAGATCGCCGGGCTCATCGCCACGATTGTCTTCTTCGTGGACGTACGGCCCGCGCTCAAGCAGGTGTCGGGGGGCGGACGCCGTGGCGGAAGCAGCAGCGACGGTCCGTACGGGCCCTACAACGGCGGCCGGTGACCAACCCCCGCCTCAGCTCGGCCGGCCTTCGGCCCCTGCCATGCCCTCATCGGGTCAGCCGGCGCGGTCCAGCAACAGCACAGCCACGTCGTCCGTCAGCTCCCCGCCGTTGAGGTCCCGGGCCTCGTTCACCGCTGCCCGGAGCAGTTCCTCGCCGCGCAGGCCCTGAGCCAGACGGCGGCGGACCATGTCCACCATCCCGTCCTGTCCCAGACGCTCCTTGCCCTCGCCGATCCGACCCTCGATCAGGCCGTCCGTGTAGAGCATCAGAGTCCACGCGCCGCCCAGCTCCAGCTGCTGGCGCGGCCAGCGGGCGTTCGGCAGCAGGCCGAGCGCGGGACCGCCGTTCTCGTACGGCAGCAGTTGGGCGGTGGGAGGCCCGGCTTGGAGGAGGTCCGCGCGGGCGATCAGCGGAGACGGGTGCCCGGCCAGGCACAGGCCCGCCCGGCGACCGTCCGGCGCGATGTCCACCGTGCAGAGGGTCGCGAAGATCTCGTCGTTCTCCCGCTCGTGCTCCAGGACCTGCTGGAGCGTCGACAGCAGGTCGTCGCCGCACAGGCCGGCCAGCGTCAACGCGCGCCAGGCGATGCGCAGCTCCACGCCGAGCGCCGCCTCGTCGGGGCCGTGCCCGCAGACGTCGCCGATCATGGCGTGCACGGTGCCGTCGGGGGTGCGAACCGTGTCGTAGAAGTCGCCGCCGAGCAGTGCGCGCGAACGGCCGGGCTGGTAGCGCGCGGCGAACCGCAGTGAGGAGCCCTCCAGGAGGGGCGTGGGCAGCAGACCGCGCTCCAGGCGAGCGTTCTCCTGGGCGCGCAGCTTGGACTCGGTGAGCCGTCGCTCGGTTGTTTCGGAACGCTTCCGTTCCACCGCGTAACGGATCGCCCGGCTCAGCAGCCGGCTGTCCAGCTCGTCGCGGAGGAGATAGTCCTGGGCGCCGACGCGTACCGCCTCCGGGCCGCGCTCGGCGTGCCCGGCTGCGGTGAGCGCGAGGACGGCGTGCCGGGGTGCGAGCCGCAGCACGTGTTTGAGTGTGACCAGCTCGTCGTCCCCCTCGGCGGCCCGGCCCGGCGCGGGCAGCGCGAGGTCGAGCAGGATGCAGTGGACGTCGTCGGTGAGCAGTCGCTCGGCCTCGGTGAGGTTGCGGGCGGTACGGACCCGGATCGGCTTGCCGGCCGGGTCGAGCAGCTGGGGGACGCTCAGCGAGCCCACCGGGTCGTCCTCGATCACGAGCAGCGTCAGCGGGCCGGTGCCGGCACCGGCGGCGTTGCCGGTGCCGCGCGCCGCCGAGCGCGGCGTCCGATCGGACGGGTCGCCGGGGGCGGAAGCGCTGTCGGCCGGACCGCCGGGTGCGGATGCGGATGCGGCGCGAGCCTGATCACCTTCCACGGCGGGGATCGCTCTCTGCCGCGGTATGGGTACGGGCATCGTCTTCGTTCCTTCCCTCCCCCGAGGGCACGGTGGGGCAAGGGGTCTCGACCTACCGACGGGGACCATAGCGTCAGCTGCCGCTCCAAAGGAATGCCGAAAGGTGCTCTGTGCGGAAAACAGCGCCGTCATATGCCGCAACCTGCAACGCTTTTGGGCATGGTTGGCTCGGCCGGTAATGACGAACATCACGTCGCCGGGGTTGAGAGGGTTCCGGGAACCTGCTGAGCGTCACGTGGGGCAGGTCACCCCGGTGAGGTCATGCCTCAGGTGAGTGTCTGGGAGTGCACACGTTTGTCGCCCTACGGGCACGTCCTCAATCGCCGGACGGGAGCAGAGGCCGGACGGGAGCAGAGGCCGGACGGGAGCGGACGCCGCCCAGACGGGATCAAAAACCGCTTGCCCCATCCCATCCCATACTCCGCCCCGCTCCCAGTGGCCGCGGCGCGGTAGGGGTGCCGACGCCTTCCGGTGCGCCGTCACGCCCGTGGCGCCAACGCCTCCCACAGCACGGTCACTTCACCCTGTCGCCAGCGCGTCACGCCGTCCGTCACGGGCCAGTCGGCCTTCAGGTCGCGCACGGCCCGGATCCAGCGCTGCCGGGCGCCGTACGAGGCGTACGGCGCGGCGGCCGCCCAGGCGCGGTCGAAGTCGCGTAGGAAGGCGTGCGCCGGTTCGCCTGGGACGTTGCGGTGGATGAGGGCCTTGGGGAGGCGCTCGGCGAGGTCGGAGGGGCGGTCCAGGGAGCCGAGGCGGGCGGCGAAGGTGACCGTGCGTGGCCCTTCCGGGCCCAGCGCGACCCAGACGTGCCGACGGCCGATCTCGTCGCACGTCCCCTCGACGAGGAGCCCACCACGCGCGTTGGCGCACGCCGGTGCGAGGCGGGCGCACAGCCGTGCCCACGCCTTGGTGACCTCCCCCTCCTCGTACTGGCGCAGCACGTTGGCCGCACGGATCAGCAGCGGCCGCTCCGAGAGCGGGATCTCGAAGCCGCCGTGCCGGAAGGCGAGTCCCTCGCGTTCGTACGGCCGCGCGGCCGCGACCCGGGCCGGTTCGATCTCGACACCGACCACGCGCGCGCGTGGAGCGGCGGTACGCAGTCGCTGGAGGAGCTCCACCGCGGTCCAGGGGGCGGCCCCGTATCCGAGGTCGACCGCGACGGGGTCGCCGGCCCGGCGCAGTTCGGCGCCGTGGACGGCCGCGATCCAGCGGTCCATGCGCCGCAGCCGGTTCGGATGGGTGGTCCCGCGCGTCACCGTTCCCACGGGGCGGGTCGCTGCGCGGGCTGTCATGCCCAAGAGGGTAAGCGGCCCGATCGGCGGCCGGTCGCCGAGCGCCGCTCGGTGGGGGCGCGGCGGTCGCTCCTG
>CBFGQM010000254.1:0-7882 GCA_965650905.1 uncultured Streptomyces sp.
TACCGGCTGGAGGTCTCTCGTGCGGAAGCTGGCCAGAGGATGGCCACAGCCCCTCGGTGACGTGGTCCGTGACCACAGCGACATGGTGATCGGGACCGTCGCGAGTCTCGGTACCGAGGACACCCCGCTCGTCGTGATGGCAGTGCCGGGCGGCACACCGCGCGTCACCAGTGCGCGCGACTTGCACTACTCGCCGAGCAGCACCGCCTGCCGTGGCCCGGCGGCACGTACACCGTCCGCACGGAAGCGGCGGCATGCACCTCTACTTCGTGGCCCCGGCGGGCGCGAAGCTGCGCAACACCGCCGGCACCCTCGGTTTGAAGATCGACACCCGCGCGGGCGGTGGCTACGTCGTGGGCTCAGGCAGCGCGGTGGGTGGCAAGGCCTACACGGTCGTCATTGATGCCGAAGTGGCGCCGCTGCCCGAGTGGCTGACGAAGCTCCTCACCCCTGCGCCGCTCCCACCACGCAGCCGTGTGACCATCCCTCTCACCGGCGACGAACGACGAGACGCCTACCTGACGGCGACCGTCGACTGCGACCCGCCCGCGTCTCCGGCGCCGGTGAGGGCAACCGCAACACCGCCCTCTACCAGGCGTCGGTAGCCCTTGGGCAGCTCGTCGCCGGACGCGAACTCAACGCGACGTACGTGTGCGAGCGGCTCGTTGCTGAGGCCGTCGGCATCGGCCTCGGCGAGGGCGACGCCCGCCGCACCATCGCTTCCGGTCTGCGCGCCGGAGCCCGTAGGCCGCGGAGCTTCGGGCGGAGGGATGCTGCATGAGCCTCAGCGTTCAGGAGACCTACCTCGGTTGGCGCGAGCTGCCGCACGCGACGGGCTGCACCCGCCCGTCGTGGACGGTCGACGTCCGCGAGGACGAGGGTTACCGCTCGTCGTACAGCGGCGTCCACACGACGCACGCGTGCCCGGACGAGGCCTGCGACCACGGCAGCCGCTTCCCGCGCGCGACCGTGCGCGTGGTCTGCACGTCCTGCCACGTGGCGCACGTGATCCGCGGCGAGAGCCACAGCAGCCACCACACGACGACGAAGGTCACCGGCTTCGGCGAGGCCCCGCGCAAGGTGGCGGGCTTGTTCCTGTGGCCGGGGGAGCCGTGGTTCGACGGCGAGCCGCACCAGTGGCTCGTGACGCGGCACAGGCCCGCGCGCATCCGGCCCACGGACGTGGTCGGCCGAATCCACGCGGGTGCGCGCCCGCTCGGCGCGCACCCTCCTCGGAGGTATCCAAGTGCTTACCTATGACGTCCGGATCTGGGGCATCCGCAGCCGGCCGAGCAAGAGCGCCCCGTTCCAGCTCCGCTGGAAGGTGGGCTCCGAGATCCACCAACAGCCCTTCACCACAAAGACATTGGCCGACGGTCGCCGCTCAGAACTCATGAGCGCCGTACGCGACGGCGAGCAGTTCGACACGGAGACCGGGCTCCCGGTCTCGGAGCTTCGCGCGCTCAACTCTCCGACCTGGTACGGGCACGCGTGTGCGTACGCCCTCATGAAGTGGCCGAAGGCCTCGGCCAAGCACAGGGTCGGGATCGCCGAGGCGCTGACGAACATCACGCCCGCGCTCATGACGACCAAGAAGGGAGCACCCGACCGGAAGGTACTTCGTCGCGCACTCCGTACATGGGCGTTCCAAATGGTCCGCGACGAGGAGGATGAGTGGGCGGTCCGCAAGGACGTGGGGGAGCCTTCGGAGGACATCGCGCGGCCCTAGCATGGGTCGCGAAACACTCCGTCAGGGCCAAGGACTTGACGCAGTCCGACACCTTGCGGCCCGCACTGGCGGCGATCTCCGTGAAGCTGAACGGCAAGCCTGCGGCGGACAACACCGTCAACCGCAAGCGCACCGTCCTTAGCAACGCACTCCGCTACGCGGTCGAGCGCGGTCTACTCGATGTCAATCCGCTGTCCCGGATCGACTGGTCTCCACCGCCAACGAACGATGAGGTCGACTTCCGATACGTCCCCGGCCCGAACTCGCCCGGGAGTTCCTGGAAGCCGTACGCACCCAAGGGCCGCGCGGAGAACGCCTTCACGCGTTCTTCGGTTGTCTCTACTACGCGGCCATGCGGCCGTCAGAAGTGGCAGATCTCCCTAAGCGGGACTGCAGTCTGCCGGAGGAGGGGGGTGAGCTCATCCTCGCGGGCAGCCGACCGGAGGTCGGCTCGGGCTGGATGGACGACGGGAAGTCGTACGAGGAGCGCGGGTTGAAGCGCCGAGCCCGGCGGACGACACGGCCGGTGCCCATCCCGCCCGTGCTCGTACGGATGCTGCGGCATCACATCGAGACGTACGGCACTGCGCCAGACGGACGGCTCTTTACCGCCGTCCGTGGGGGACGAGTCCGGTCGACCGAATACACGGAGATGTGGCAGGAGGCCCGAAGGAAGACCCTGGCCGAGGCGGACGTGGACACCCCCCTCGCCGACGTACCGTACTCCCTCCGGCGCGTGGGCATCTCACTGCGGATCAAAGCAGGCGTCGACCCGGTCGAGGTCGCCCGCCGGGCGGGTCACAGCCCGGCCGTCCTGTGGCGCTTCTACGCAAAGCTCCTACGCTGCCAACAGCAAGCGGCCAACGCCCTCATTGATGAGGCCCTAAAAGACTGAACAAGAGCGGTCGCGGCCGACCGGGCAGCCAACTGGCTTCTTATGGTGCGGTCGCCGTTACGTGAGCGGGCAGCTGGCGGGCCGACAGGCAGAACGGTCTGAGTAGGCTTGATCGCGAACGGTAGTTTTTGACTCCTGATGGAAGGCTGGAGCGACAGTGGCTAACCCTAACCCCTTTGCACCGCCGCCAGCGAACTCTGGTCAACCGTTATGGTCGCCGTTCGCAGGGGGGCGCCGTCATGGCCGCCGGCAGCGTTCATCCACGCGTCCTTGTCGCATACCCGGTGGTTCGTGAAGCTGTCGTCGGCGTTGGTGAACTTGACGGCCGTCATGTCGGTCCACTCAGGGTCAGCAGGCTGATGTCGTTCTGTGGGGCCTGGGCGTTGGCTTGCGTCAGGGCCAGGCCCAACGGCACAAAGTAGGAGACGTTCGGCCGCTGGAATTTCTCGCCGCAAAGGTCTTTCTTCGGATTCGTCGGGTCCGGAAAACCGACACCCCCCTTGAGGAGGCCGACCCCCTCGACCGTGGTCGCGTTCGGGTTGGGGTCGGTGAAGAGCGGCCCCCCGCTGTCACCGCCTTCTGCGCACACGTTGGTTTGGATCAAGTCGTCCTCGATGCCGCTAGTGAACATTCTCCTTACGGCCACCGCTGTCACCTCCCCACACGTGGTTTGTGTGGTAGCCCCCTGCTTGCACACCTGCATGCCGACAACCGGCTCACGCAACCCGGTTACCGGATAGGTCTTGTTGCCGAAGGCTTTCACCTGCCCCAGCGCATTGTCATTGAGGATTCCCCTTTTGTGGACGGCGACGACTCCCCAATCGGACTCAGAAGGCGAGCGCTTCGCGTACTTGTACCCGACGCCGCTGGTAATGAGGCTGCTGTCCGTCTTGATGCGGAAATTGCTTCTGTCGGCGGGCTGAGTCTCGTCGAAGCAGTGGGCGACGGTGAGGAACCCGGTGGGTGTGGCCGGCCTCTTGTCGATGCGTACCGCAAAGCCCATGGTGCACACACGCCCGCGTTCTCTTCCTCCTCCTGCGCCGCCGGATATGCCTTCGAGATCACGGAGTTGGCCGTCTACGTGGTTTTCCACCTTCAGGGCGGTTCCCAGGTCCGGCAGTTTCACTTTTTTGTCGCTGAACACGTCCACCACGAGGGTGTTGGTGTCCGGGTTCACGCCGACGGAGAAGTCGAAGTCGGTGCGCTTGCCCAGGGTGGTTCTGAGCCGGGTGATGCGGTCGAACACCTCGTTGCGTCGTTGCAGCAGAGCCGGCGGAATGGCCGCGGCGGCCGCCTCGGCGGCCCGGGTGGTGGGGGTGCGGGGGGCTGCGGTGGAGGGGGTGGTGTCGACGGCGTTGCCGGCGGCGGCGACGGCGAGCAGGGTCAGCGTGCCGGCGACGGTGCCGATGGCCGCCGTACGGCACTGACGGCGGGTGCGTGCGTGCATGGAGGGTGTGCCCTTTGCGGGGTCGGGTTTTGAGGTCGGCGCGCGTCGCGGTCCGGAGGCTTTGGTGAAGCCCGCCTCGGCTCGGCTCTGTCCGGTTGCGGCCATGACCGCTTGGTCTGCGTCACCGCACCATCGGGTGAGCCTCGCGTGGGTGGCGATGACTCCTTCTCGAAATGACTCGTGTAAGAGTCGCGCGCGTGCAGAGCTGGATCGCCAGCTTTCCAGCTCTGGGCGACCAGTCTGTCCAGGGATCCCGTATGACCGCTAGAGGCAAATGTCCCTACCTGCCGGTAATGGCAGGCGGTTTGAGCGTCGCGGTTCGCTGGTCCGGTCGACGGAGAAGGGAGTTCCTCGGACAGGGTGCGGGCCCAGGGCGATTGCAAAGCCCCCGGGGTCTTGTGAGTGCGCAGGTCACAGCAGCGTGACGATGGTCGATGGACGCGCGACCACACGCAACGAAGCTCCGTTGCGGAGGTGACCTTGCCAAGTCGCCTGCGCCCAACGGAGCTTCGATGTGCCGTCAGTCTGCCACCGTCTGTCTGGTCAAGTCGCCCACCCGTCAGCACCGTTCGACGGGTCCGTTGGCCGATCGGCTGGCCACGCTGGCCGATCCGCGGTGCCGGCGCGGGAAGCGTCACCCCTTCGTGGCAGTACTGCTGATCGCATGCTCCGCTGTGGTGACCGGGGCGAGGAGCTTCGTGGCGATCGATGAGTGGGCCACCGAGGCCCCGCAGGACGTTCTGGCCCGGCTCGGTGCCCGCACCGCAACGGCCCTGGACGTGCGGGTCCCGCCCAGCGGCGCGACGATCCGCCGGGTCATCAAGGACACCTGCCCTGGCGGCCTGGCCGACCTCCTCGGCCACGACCCGGCCGGCACCGACACCCTCGCCCTGGACGGCAAGAGCGCCCGCGGCTCGCGCCTGGGCAGCACCCCGGCCGCGCATCTGCTGGCCGCGATGACCGGCACCGGGATGACCGTCACCCAGCTCAGGGTCCCGGAAAAGTCAGCCCGACCCGGTCGGCGACCTGGTGCAGCAGCACCACCCCGGCGTGACCGACCTGGCCTGGCGACGCCTCACCCAACTCCCGGCCCTCACCTGACGGCCGGTCACCACCCCGTCGACACAGAAGGAGAGCAGACCCGGGCCCGTGGAACCCGGCGCAGCCGCAGCGTCACGCGAAGGCCCCGTCTCTGATCGCGAGGGACAAACCGGGCACCCAGCCGAGACGATCACTGCCGACCGGACGCTGAAAGATCGAGGCCGGGGCGTGCTGGCCTGGCGGTTCGGCTCTGGGGCGTTCAGCAGGCAGTCGGCCGGGCGAGGACGAGGTCGGTGCTGGGCTTGTGGACGGTGGCTCGTTTCGCGGCCCGGTCTGAGACCAGGCCGCCGATCGCTGCCATTCCTCTGGGAGGTCCTGGCGTTGGCCGGTCCAGCGCTGCAGTGACCGCCACTGCTTCGGTTCGGCGATGGCGTGCCCGACCATGATCCGGCGTTGGGATTGGCGGTGCCGCGTGTCGGCGTAGAGGTTGCGCTCGCCGGGCCCGGCGTCCTGCCCGGGTTTCTTTGGCGGGGCGCTGACCTGGCCGGGGAAGTCGCGGGCCAGGCCGGTGTAGCCGGAGTCGACCTCGGCGCGGACGTTCGGGTGCAGTCGCAGCTGTTCCTCGATGCCCTCAGTACGGACCTGGGTGACGTCGTGCATCCGGCCGGGCCGAATGGCGCCGAGCCACAGGCATCGGCCCTGCCCGTCGCTGATCACCACGGCTTTCAGCGTGTTCTGCTTCTTCTTCCCCGAGATGTACGCCTTGCGACCGGGGCTGTGCGCCTTTGGGCGGCGGACCTGAACCTCGGTGCCGTCGATCCGCAGAGTGACCCCTTTGGCCTCGGCAAAGGCGAACACGTCATCCAGCGTCCGCAGGCGCACCCCGGAACCGTCCGGGACGGCGAACCCGCGGGCGGCCAGCAGGCCGCGGATCTCCCGCACGGCTCGGCCGATCGTGAACCGGCTGGTTTGGTGCAGCTCGGCCAGTGCCTGATACGGCAGTTGGAACCGCAGCACGACCAGCGTCGCTATGACCCGGTCGACGAACACGAGATCATGGCCTGGACCGGCGCCGGCCGCACGCAATCGGTCGTGGCCTCGGCGTTCGGACAGCGCACTTTCCCGCAGTGCCAACTACGGATCGGCCAACTCAGCGATCATTTCGGCCAGGTGCTGACGGGAGACGCCAGTGAAGACGGGCTGCGAGAGGGCCGCGCGGGTCCAACCAGGCGTAAGCACCTCGTCATGTTCGCGCGGCCCTGTGACAGCCCCGCAACCCCAACGCGCTTTCGCTCTCTTCGCTGCGACTGCCAGGGAGCCAGAGGGCTGATCGCGGGTATCAGCGCAGTGCGACCTCGCCTGCGTGGACGGTACCCATCACGCGCTCGACAGTCTCGTGGACTTCGCCGACCGGAGCCGCGTAGCCGATAGCGGCGCTCGCGGCATCCTCCCCGAGCATCCGGGTGACCACCCACGCGGCAAGATACTGCGATGCCAGGCAGCCGCCCGCCGTGGCGATGTTCCCCTCGGCGTAGAACGGCGCGTCCAGCACAGTGACGTCGCAGGCCTCGACATAGGGCCGGCTCGTCATGTCCGTGCAGGCCGGCATCCTGCCCAGCAACCCGAGCCGTGCGAGCACCAGCGCGCCGGAGCACTGCGAACCGATCAGCTGCCGCGACGGGTCGAGCGGCAGCATGGCGAGCATCCGGTCATCGGCGACCACGTCGCGCGTCTTCACCCCGCTGCCGATCAGCACGACGTCGGCCTCGGTGACGAACTCCATCGAACGCTGTCCGGTCACCTCGACTCCGTTCATCGACGTGACCACAGGCATAGGTGTCGTGATGAAGGCTTCCAAACCGTCTTTGCGGCACCGGTTGATCAACGCTGAGGCGATGAAGCTGTCGAGCTCGTTGAACCCGTCGAAGGTGACCACGGCTACCTGCATCACAACTCCCTGAGTATGGCGTCCGGGCATCCAGCCTCTCAGGTGCGCCGAGCCCGGGTAAGGGCCAAATCGGCGGCCGGTGGTGTACCTGCTCCCGCTCTCGCAGTTCCATGCCTCCAGCACCGACCTCGTCCACGGCCGACCGCCTGCTGAACGCCCCTGAGCCGAACCGCCAGGCCAGCACGCCCCGAGCTCAATCGTGCTCGTCCTCGTTACCGTGGTTGACCGCACGATGTGGCACGCGCCGCCAGGCACTATGCGGTGGTCGACTCATGGCCCCGGCCCTGTCCCTATGGGCGCGCGTCGGCGCAGCCCGCGCGGAGCGGGCCGGAGGCAGGAGCGTCGCGCGGAGCGGAGCCGGGAGTGCGCCCGGCGGAGCGAAGCGCAGCCAGTTTGAACCAGTAGAGAAAGTTGTAACTCAGTCAGCATCGTGGACACGTTAGACACCGCTCGTCGCAAAGATAGGGCAGCAATCTGCGAAACGTGACCCCGCATCGCTGGCCAGGCCTGTACGGGGCATCACCGGGCCCTCGGGCGTAGCCAGGCGACCTGGCTCATCTGGTAGGTTCGCCATCACTGAGTCGCCTACCCAGCCTGGCCACAAGTTGGCCACACGCACTGATCCACAGTGGGATTCGTTGGGACAGGGTGGGGCAGGCGAACGCGTAGAAGGGGCTGCCGATGTGCTCGGCAGCCCCTTCTACGTGCAGCTTTCCTAGCTGCGGAGGCGGTGGGATTCGAGTTCACGGGGACGCGTTCACGTCCCTACGGTTTTCAAGACCGTTCCCTTAGGCCGCTCGGGCAACCCACCTCGGCCCCGTC
>CBFGQM010000255.1:0-7882 GCA_965650905.1 uncultured Streptomyces sp.
GCGGGCACGCAGCTCGCGGCCCCGGTGGACCTGTTCGGTGACGTTGGCCAGGTGGAAGTAGGTGGAGAAGGCGCGGACCAGCTTGGCCGCGGTGTCCAGCTCCGTGCCGCGCAGCAGCTCGGCGGCGGCCTCGCCGTCCTCTCGGGTGAGGCGGCGGACCTTCTCGACGAGCTCCAGCAGCTCGGGGCCCTCCTGACGGACGAGGGTCTCGCCGAGGAGGTCACCCAGTCGGCGGATGTCGGCACGCAGTTCGGTGCTGGTGGTCTCCTGAGACACGGTCTGGTCGTCGGCACTGCTCACAGGTGCGGCTCCTTGCAGTGTTGAAGCTCGTCTGATGGGGAACCCGTCGACTTGGGGCGGCTGTCAGGGCTGGGGCGTCCGGGAAGAAAGAGAAGAAACAAGTGCGGACCGCGCTGTCCGACCGTCTCCAAGGATAGGTCTCGATGGGGACGCGCAGACTTTCGGGCTCTTGCCGCCGGGCCGCGCGCTGTCATACTTACGATGCCGTAGGTTACGGAACCGTAGGCACGGTAACCAGCAACCCTCTCCACTTCGATCCCACAGGGGACGCCCATGACCACGAGTTCCGATGTGATCGATGACGCCCCGAAGGCGAACAACGACACCGCATTTTCCTCCGCCACGCTGGGCGGCGAGGAGAAGCGCTCGATCGAGCAGATCACGCTCCTCCTCTTCATCACCGTCCCGTTCCTGGCCCTTCTCGCGGCGGTTCCGCTGGCCTGGGGCTGGGGTGTGAGCTGGCTGGACCTGGGTCTGCTGGTCTTCTTCTACTACCTCGGCTGCCATGGCATCACGATCGGTTTCCACCGTTACTTCACGCACGGCTCCTTCAAGGCCAGGCGTCCGCTGCGGATCGCGCTGGCGATCGCTGGCTCGATGGCGGTCGAAGGCCCGCTGGTGCGCTGGGTCGCCGACCATCGCAAGCATCACAAGTTCTCCGACGCCGAGGGCGACCCGCATTCGCCGTGGCGCTTCGGGGAGACGGTTCCGGCGCTGATGAAGGGCCTGTGGTGGGCACACATCGCCTGGATGTTCGACGAGGAGCAGACGCCGCAGGACAAATACGCGCCGGATCTGATCAGGGACGGGGCGATCCGGGCGATCTCCCGTCAGTTCGTTCTGTGGACGATGCTGTCGCTGGCATTGCCGCCGCTGATCGGCGGTCTGGTGACGATGTCCTGGTGGGGGGCCTTTACGGGCTTCTTCTGGGGGTCGCTGGTCAGGGTTGCGTTGTTGCATCACGTCACCTGGTCCATCAACTCGATCTGTCACGCGGTGGGCAAGCAGCCCTTCAAGTCGCGTGACCGTTCGGGCAACGTGTGGTGGCTGGCCGTGCTCTCCTGCGGCGAGTCCTGGCACAACCTGCACCACGCCGATCCGACGTCCGCCCGTCACGGTGTGGAGCGCGGTCAGCTGGACTCCTCGGCGCGGATCATCCGCTGGTTCGAGCGGCTCGGCTGGGCGTACGACGTCCGCTGGTCGTCACGCTCCCGTATCGATTCCCGCCGGAACCCGGATGGAAAGGGCGCCCGACGCAAGAAGGTGACCGTTGACGCGGCATGATTGACGGCGTGGCGACCGACTCCAGCACCCCCAGCACTGAGAAGCCGCGGCGTGCGCGCCGGACCCGGATGACGGGGGCGGAGCGACGCCAGCAGTTGCTGGAGATCGGCCGCACGCTGTTCGCCACCAAGGGGTTCGAGGGCACGTCGGTGGAGGAGATCGCGGCGAAGGCGGGGGTCTCCAAGCCGGTGGTGTACGAGCACTTCGGCGGCAAGGAGGGTTTGTACGCGGTGGTGGTGGACCGTGAGATGCGGCGGCTACTGGACATGGTGACCAGCTCGCTGACAGCCGGCCACCCCCGCGAGCTGTGCGAGCAGGCGGCGTTCGCCCTGCTCGACTACATCGAGGAGTACACGGACGGGTTCCGCATTCTGGTCCGCGACTCTCCCATCCCCCAGTCGACGGGCTCCTTCGCCTCGCTGATCTCGGACATCGCCACGCAGGTCGAGGACATCCTGGGCCGCGAGTTCAAGAGCCGCGGCTTCGATCCGAAGCTCGCACCGCTGTACGCCCAGGCCCTGGTCGGCATGGTCGCCCTGACCGGCCAGTGGTGGCTCGACGTACGCCGTCCCAAGAAGGCCGAGGTAGCGGCCCACCTGGTGAACCTGGCCTGGCACGGCCTGGACGGCCTGGAGGCCAAACCCCGCCTGATAGGCCACCGCAAGAACTGAACCGTGACGCACCCACGCGTAAAGGATCCGCCGGGCAGCCCACAGCCGGGAGAGCCTCGCCCTCACCGACCACGGCCACGTGGCGACGGGCATGGGCGGGCCTGCCCGCAGAAGAAGTCGCTGCCACCCGCGGGAAGCCACCGGCTGAGGTGATCTCCATCATCACACCGAGTGCCTTGACGCCAAGAGACTTCACATCGACACAACCACTACACTGATCGCCATGGAGGACGAGGTCGATCGGCTGGTCGCAGCGTGGCGCCGGGAGCGCCCGGACCTCGACGTGGAGCCGCTGGAAGTACTCAGCCGGGTGAGCAGACTGGCCCGGCACCTGGACCGCGCGCGCCGTCTGGCGTTCTCCGAGCACAACCTGGAGCCCTGGGAGTTCGACGTCCTGACGGCGCTGCGGCGTGCCGGGACTCCGTACCAGCTCTCCCCCGGCCAGCTGCTCACCCAGACCCTCGTCACCTCGGGCACGATGACGAACCGCATCGACCGGCTCGCGAAGAAGGGCCTGGTGGAGCGCCTCCCCGACCCCAGCGACCGCCGGGGCGTACTGGTACGGCTGACGGCGGAGGGACGCGACCGCGCGGACCAGGCCCTCGCCGAGCTCCTCGAGCAGGAGCGGGCGATTCTGGCAGAGCTCAGCAGCGCCCAACGCAGCGAACTGGCCGGGCTGCTACGCCAGTTGACCGCCCCGTTCGACAACATCCCCGGCTAGGGCCACAGGCTGCGGTGGTCGTCGGCGGCCAGGACACGGATGCGAACCACTGATACGCAGGACGACCAGCGCAGGTACGGCGCCCGGAGTGTTCGTTCCCAAGCCCCACGGGCCCGGGATGGACTGCCGCAGCCGCACGGCCGCCGCCGCGCTGGAACCGCTGCCCCCACACCACCGGGCGTCGTACCCGACTTTTCTCGCCCCCTGATCAACACCGGCCCCCACCGGTGTTGATCACCAGGGTAAGGCTGGGCGGCAGGAGCGGAAGGTCATTTCGCAGAACTGGTTGGCCAGCGCGTTTATGGTGAGCCGCATGGTTCGTATGGAGACAGAAGTCGACAAGCAATTTAGCCGGTTGCTTCGTTCCCGGCTCCGGGAGGCCGACACGGGGGCCTCTTCCGTGCTTCGTTCCCTGCGGGGGACCCCTGGTGAACGCGAGGTTCCCCTCCAGGTGCGGGCGTTGGACGAGCGAGATGATCTGGTGGGCGGGCTCGTCGGCCACACCTGGACGACCTGGCTCCACGTGACCTACCTCTGGGTCGACGAACGCCACCGCGGGGCCGGGGTCGGGGGTCGGCTGCTGTCCGAGGCGGAGCGGATGGCCTCGACCGGGCGCGGCTGCCGGAACGCCCGCGTCGAGACGTGGGACTTTCAGGCGCCCGAGTTCTACAAGAGACAGGGGTACGAGGTGGTGTGCGTGATCCCCGACTATCCGCCGGGGGTTACGGAGTACACGCTGACGAAGCGGCTGGGATGACCAGGGTTTTCACCCCGACCGCCCCGACCGGTCCTATCCTGAACCTGAGGGCTCCCCCAGACCCCCGTATCGGCCTTGCGGCCTCGTCCGGGGCGCCCGGGCCAAGGGCGAAATCCCGAGCTCAGCCCACTCGCCGCGCCCCCCTCGAGGGCACCGCCGCGAACACCCGGGGGACTGTGAACCCCGCCCCCGCGAACGCCTCCTCCACCGCCTTGGTCACCGCGTCCGCGTCAACGGCCTCCACCAGCACGATCGCCGAGCCGCCGAAGCCGCCACCGGTCATGCGGGCGCCCAGGGCACCGGCCGAGTTCGCGCTGGACACCACCAGGTCCAACTCCGGACAGGAGATGCGGAGGTCGTCCCGCAGCGAGGCATGGCCTTCGGTCAGGACGGGGCCGATCCCTCGTACGTCGCCCGTGTCCAGCAGCGCGATGACCTGCTCCACGCGGTGGTCGTCGGAGACGACGTGGCGTACGTAGCGGCGTACACGCTCGTCGGCCAGCCGGGACAGTGCCACATCGAGATCCTCGTACGCCACGTCCCGCAGGTGCGTGACGCCCAGCAGGCGCGCGCCCTCCTCGCAGCCCGCACGGCGTTCCGCGTACGCCCCGTCGGCCAGCGCGTGTTTCACGCGGGTGTCGACGACCAGGAGCTGGAGGCCGTGGGCGGCCAGGTCGAAGGGGACCTGGCGCAGGGACAGGTCACGGCAGTCCAGGTGCAGCGCGTGCCCCTCGATGCAGCACGCGGAGGCCGTCTGGTCCATGACGCCGCAGGGGACACCCACGAAGTCGTTCTCGGCATGCTGCGACAGCTCGGCCAGCTCGGGCCGGGTGAGGCCGAGGTCGAACAGGTCGTTGAGGGCCAGCGCCGTCACGACCTCCAGCGCGGCCGAGGATGACAGACCCGCGCCCGTAGGCACGGTCGAGGCGAGATGGATGTCCGCGCCGGTGACCGCGTGTCCGGCCTCGCGCAGGACCCACACGACACCCGCCGGGTACGCCGCCCAGCTGGTGTTGGTCAGCGGCTCCAGCTCGTCCACGTGCAGCTCGACGACCGGTCCCTCGATGTCCGCCGAGTGCAGCCGCAGTACGCCGTCAAAGCGCCGGGACACCGCCGCCACCGCGGTGTGCGGCAGTGCGAGCGGCATCACGAACCCCTCGTTGAAGTCCGTGTACTCGCCGATCAGGTTGACCCGGCCCGGGGCCGCCCAGACGCCCTCGGGGGCCGTCCCGTACAGCTCCTCGAAGCCTTCTCGTACGCCCACCTAGCGCTCCTTCGACACGTTCTGCGCGAACTCCCACGCGTCCGCCACGATGCCCGCGAGGTCCGCGCGGGACGGTTTCCAGCCGAGGCGTTCACGGGCCGACCGGGCCGAGGCCACCAGGACCGCCGGGTCGCCGCCGCGGCGAGGGGCGACGACCTCGGGGATCGGGTGCCCGGTGACCTGGCGGACGGTCTCGATGACCTCTCGGACGGAGAAGCCGTTGCCGTTGCCGAGGTTGCAGATCAGGTGGTCGCCCGGCGAGGCCGCCTCGACCGCCAGCAGGTGGGCCTCCGCCAGGTCCGCCACATGGATGTAGTCGCGGACGCAGGTGCCGTCCGGCGTCGGATAGTCGTCGCCGTAGATCGAGATCGTGTCACGGCGGCCCTGGGCGACCTGGAGCACCAACGGGATGAGGTGCGACTCGGGGTCGTGCCGCTCACCGCAGGTGCCGTACGCGCCCGCCACATTGAAGTAACGCAGCGACACCGCGCCCAGCCCGTGCGCTGCCGCCTCGCCGGTGATCATGTGGTCGACGGCGAGCTTCGAGGCGCCGTACGGATTCGTCGGCGACGTCGGCGCGGACTCGACGATCGGGGTCTGCTCCGGCTCGCCGTACGTGGCGGCCGTGGAGGAGAAGACCAGCTTGCGGATGCCCGCCGCGCGCATGGCCGCCAGCAGCGCCATCGTGCCGCCGACATTGTTGTCCCAGTACTTCTCGGGCTTCACGACGGACTCGCCGACCTGCGAGAACGCGGCGAAGTGCAGTACGGCGTCGAAGGAGGAGTCCAGCCACTCGGCGGCGTCGCGGATATCGCCCTCGATGAAAGAAGCCCCGGCGGGCACACCCGCGCGGAAGCCGGTCGACAGGTTGTCGAGGACGACGACCTCGTGGCCCGCCTCCAGCAGATGCTGTGCGACCACGCTGCCGACATACCCCGCACCGCCGGTGACCAGGTACTTCCCGCTCATGAACTCGCTACCTCTCGCAGTCGCTGGGCCGCGGTCTCCGGCGGCACGTCGTTGATGAACACGCTCATGCCGGATTCGGAACCCGCGAGAAACTTCAGCTTGCCGGAAGTGCGGCGAATGGTGAAAAGCTCGAGGTGGAGCGCGAAGTCGTCACGGCCGACGCCCTCGAACTCCTCCAGCGTGCCGAACGGCGCCTGGTGCCAGGCGGCGATGTACGGCGTCGGGGGCTCACCCTCGCGCCCGTCGAAGATCCGGTCGAAGCGCCTCAAGAGTTCCAGATAGACCTGGGGGAATTCTGTGCGCGCCGCGTCGTCGAGCGCGAGCAGGTCGGGCACCCGCCGCTTGGGGTAGAGGTGCACCTCGTACGGCCAGTGCGCCGCGTACGGCACGAAGGCGACCCAGTGCTCGGCGTCCAGCACGATCCGGTCGCCGTCGGACAGCTCGCGGGCGACCACGTCGTCGAAAAGGTTCTCCCCGCCCGTCGCCTCCTTGTGCGCCGCGAGTGAGCGCAGCATCAGGGCAGTACGGGGCGTGGTGAAGGGGTAGGCGTAGATCTGGCCGTGCGGATGCCCGAGCGTCACGCCTATCTCGGCGCCGCGGTTCTCGAAGCAGAAGATCTGCTCGACGGAGGGGAGATGGGACAGTTCGGCGGTGCGGTCGGTCCACGCCTCCAGGACCAGGCCCGCCTGCTCCTCGGTCAGATCCGCGAAGGACGCGTCGTGGTCGGAGGTGAAGCAGACGACCTCGCAGCGGCCCGAGTCGCCGGCCAGCGAGGGAAAGCGGTTCTCGAAGACGGCGACGTCGTACGAGGAGTCCGGTATCTCGCTGAGCCGGTCACCGGACGACGGGCACAGGGGGCACTCGTTCACCGGCGGGTGGTAGGTGCGGCCCTGGCGGTGCGAGGCGATCGCGACCGAGTCACCGAGCAGCGGGTCGCGGCGGACCTCCGACGTGGTGACGGTCGGGTCGAGCGGTCGGCGGTCGACCGCGTCGCGGACCGCGTCGTCTCGCGCGTCGTAGTAGACCAGCTCACGACCGTCGGCCAGCCGGGTCGAGGTCTTCTTCACGGGAACCGTGCCTTCCTTCTGCGCCGCCCAGCACTGCCATACACAGCCATCAAACAGAACCGAACACAACAAACCACAAGACCGCCCGTCCGTCAACGTCATAATCAAACAAAGACCACCAACAACAGTGCTCGGCTCATGTAAGTACGGGGCTGACCTTCGCTGGGCGGGACTCCAGCCCCGTGCGGCTACTTTGGGGAGAAGACGTCCGACACGTCAGGTGCGTGGACGGCCCTTTGCCCCCAGACGTCGAACTGGTCCAGACTCGCGCAGGCCTCTACTCGCGAACGCGGCGCCGAGTTCGCACCACACGTACTTGCCGGTGTCTCCTCTGCTGGAGAGCGGATACCAGCCCCAGTCGTCGGAGCAGGCGCGGACAAGTTCCAGGCCACGGCCCCGCTCCGCCTCGGCGGACTGGCTCAGCGGCGGCACGGGCGGAGTCGGGTCGGCGTCCCAGGCGCCGATGCGCAGAACGCCGCCCGTCCAGCGCAGACGCAGGGCGGCGGGGCCCTTGGTGTGACGTACGGCGTTGCCGATCAGCTCGGTGGCCAGCAACTCGGCGACCTCGGCAAGGTGGAGCAGGCTGTGGGCAGTGAGGATCAGGCGCAGGGTGCGGCGACTGACTGTGACGGCGCGCGGGGCGTGCGGGATGTACAAGGTGTACTCCCAGGGTTCGGTGGCCTCTTCGGCGACTGTTTGTGGCATGCGTGACCTCCGGCTGATGGAAGGGGAGTTGGTGACGCGCGGCGGTCGGCGGGCGGTGGCCGTGCCACAGCCGTCACGGCATGACGGAGTGGTGCGCTTCCGGAGTCCCGGTCTCGCAGCGTTTGCGACGCGTCACTGACGGTA
>CBFGQM010000256.1:0-7881 GCA_965650905.1 uncultured Streptomyces sp.
AGCCGCGAGCCGCGAGCCGCGAGCCGCGAGCCGCGAGCCGCGAGCCGCGAGCCGCGAGCCGCTGACCGGCTGGAGGAGCGGGTTTCTCAGAGGCGGCCACCGTGTTCGGTAGCCGGCCGCTTCGCGTGCCTGTGGGGCGCGACGCCCACCGTTGGAGCACCTTCCACGGCGAACGCACCCTCGTTGTCGCCGCCCGTACGGTCACCTCGACCGTCCGCGTCCTCGAAACGCTGCCGCCGCTCCTTCGCGGCGACAGCCGTGTGACCGTCGTCTTCGCGTACGACCCCACGTCCGCTTTCAACGCCGGCGTCCTCGACCTCCTCCACGCTGCCGGATGCCGGGTCATGCCCTGGAAGCAGCTGGGGCAGACGGCCCCCGACCTCATCCTCTCCGCAAGCGAGAACATCGACGTACGGGAAGGCGACTGTCCGGTGCTGGTGCTGCCGCACGGTGTCGGTTTTCAGAAGTTCGTGCCGGATTCACGGAGCTCGGCGGACAGGCTCTCCGGGGTCGTACCGGACTCCCTGCTGGAGACGGGGCGTGCCTGGCTGGCGGTCTCGCATCCGGCGCAGGAAGAGCAGTTGCTCGCCGCCCACCCGAAGGCCGCCGGGCGCACACTGCTCATCGGTGACCCGTGCTTCGACGAGCTGGTCGGCAGCCGGCCACGCAGGAAGGCGTACCGAGAGGCGCTGGGGGTCACGGGGCACCAGCGTCTGGTCATGGTCAGTTCCACCTGGGGACCCACCTCGCTCCTGGGACGTCACCCGGCCCTGCTCCCGCGTCTCCTCTCACAACTTCCCTATGACGACTACCGAGTGGGCGCGATCATCCACCCCAATGTCTGGTCCGCTCACGGGGCCTGGCAGATCCGCACCCTTCAAGCCGCCGCCCTGGACGCGGGCCTTGTGCTGATGCCGGCCATCCACGCCTGGCGGCCCGCACTCGTCGCAGCCGACGTCCTCATCGGCGACCACGGTTCGGTGACGCTGTACGGCGCGGCAGCCGGTACGCCGCTGCTTCTGGCAGCTTTCGGCGGTGACGCGGTACCCGGAACGGCCGTTCACGACATGGCGGCCGTCGCACCCCGCCTCGACACACGCGGGGACCTGCTCCAGCAGGTGGACGATGTCGTACGAGAGCACGCACCCGAGCGGTACGCCGCAGTCGCGGAGCAGGCCTTCGCCGAACCGGGGCATGCCGTCGCCCGGCTCCGGACCGCCCTCTACCGTCTGCTGAGGCTCCCGGAGCCGCCGTCCCCGCCGCCGTCCCCGCTGATGCTGCCTGTTCCGGATCCGCCCGCCTCGCCGGTCACCTCATGGGAGGTGACCACCGGCGTCACCGGAGACAATGAGACACCGACCGTCACCGTGCGCCGCTTTCCGGCAGCCGTGTCCGCTGACGACGCGGCCCGCCCGGACTCGCCCGCCTGCTTCACCCATCTGGCATGCGTGGACGACGAGCGCGACCACCGACTGACGGAAAGCGCCTCCGTACTCGTGCGGCGCCACCCCGCCGGCACCTCTGTCGGGGCACTCCGCTGGATCGAGGACACACTCGCCCAGTTCCCCGGAAGCCTCCTCGCGGCCTCGGAGGTACGCGGGGGCTGCTGCCTGGTCGGGCTCAGGGACGGCCGGATCGTGGAGGCGACAGCCACCGGACCGGCGATGGATCCGGGCCTGCTCGCCGCAGTCGTGTACGCCCGTCTGCGCCCAGGGCGTCCGCTGGACGGCACCGGGGTGAGGCTGCGGATCGGTGACGGTCGGGACGAGGACGTCGTCCTGCGCCTTCGTCCCGCCCCGCCGACCCGGTAACCGCCCTGGAGCCGGCCACCGCGCAGATTCCCGGGAACCTCAACGATCGAGGTCTTCCCACCGCCGCCGCAGAGTCTGCGCCAAGCGGCTGCCGGCGGCCTCGTGGATCGCGACGGCCCGGCTCAGACAGTCGCGCACCAGGCCCTCGTGGCCTCCCGTCCTCTCCGCGATGTCGGCGAGCTGTACCAGGGCCTGCGCCTCGTGGTGCGTCGCCTGTTCCTCGCCCAGAACCCGGGCCGCCTCGCGCAGCTCGCGGATCGCTTCCTCGGTCTCGCCGAGATGGTCGTGTACGACGCCGATCGCGGCGGTCACCCGGGCCGCCATACGCAGATCGGGCTCCGCCCGGGTCTCCAGGTCCTGCCGTGCCCGGCGCAGCGTGACCATGGCCTCCGCGCGATCGCCCTGAGCATCCTGCGCACAGCCGAGGAAGTAGCCGGCGATGGCCGCTCCACGGGCTTCGCCGGCCTGCTCGTTGAGTTCGAGGGAGAGCTGGTACGCCTCGACGGCGCGGGACGGTTCGAAGAGGTCCCGGTACCGCCCGAGGAACTCCTGTACGGAGGCGCGCAGGACGAGGTGACCGGCCGCCTCGGCCAGGGCGGCGGCCTTGTCCAGTTCCGCTCCGGCCCGGTCGTTCTCGCCGAGGTCCAGCAACGGGCGCGACAGCAGGGTGCGCAGCCGGGCCTCGGCCGCCGTGGCCTCCGCGATCTCGCCGGCCGTGTCCGCGGACGCCACCGCTGCGGCAGCCGCCTCGGCGCCCAGCTCCAGCGACTCCTTCCATGCCCCGAGGTAACGGCGGTACAGGAACAGCACCGTGAACGCCTCGGCCAGTTGCCAGGCCAGGGTGTGCAGCCCATGCCGGACCGCCGTCCGCAGTACCGCCAGGATGGCGGGACGCTCGGTGTCCAGCCACTCCAGCGGGGGCGGCCCGCCGGCGGCAGCGAAGGGGTCGTCGGCATCGCGCAGCAGAGCGGACAGTTCGGCGATGCGCAGCCGGTCCCCCCTGAGCGCGCGGTCCGCGAACGCGGTCAGTACGAGATAGTGCGTGCCCACCCGGTCCGTCAGTGCCGCCTGCCCGGTCTCCGGCTCCTCCTGCGCCGCGCGCTCCCTCGCATGCAGACGGACCAGATCGTGCATGCGGTAACGGCCGTCCCCCACGGCCTCCACCAGGCTCGCCTTCGCCAGGACACTCAGCAGGCGTCTCGCACTCCTCGTGTCGATGTCCGCGACGACCGCGGCCACGCCGGCGTCGAAGATGTTGACCGGCAGCCATCCGAGCAGACGGTAGAGCCGAGCGGCGTCGAGCGGCAGCAGCCGGTAGGAGGGACCCAGAACAGCGGACACCGAGGACTCCTCCCCTTCCAGTGCCATCCCGGCCAGTCTTCCGGCCTCGTCATCCAGCTCAGCGGCCAGTTCGGTCATGGTGAGACCGTCATCGGTGGCCAGCCGCGCCGCGACGATCTGCAGGGCCACCGGCAGTCCGCCGCACAGCTCCACCAGGCGTTTGGCGGCTTCCGGTTCGGCTTCGACCGCTTCCTCACCGCACCGGTCCTTCAGCAGCGTCAGCCCTCCCTGTGCGTCCAGCGGCTTGACGGGGATCAACCGGGCACCGTCCATGGCGAGTTCACCAAGTCTGACCTGGCTCGTGACCAGGACCGCGCTGCCCGGCCCCTTGGGGGTCAGCGCACGAACCTGTGCGGGCTGGTTCACGTCGTCAAGGACGAGCAGGATGCGCAGGTTGGCCGAGCGCGAGCGAAACAGGTTGGTCCGCTCCTGGAGTGAACTCGGAATGCCGTTGTAGCTTCCCGGCAGCGACCTCAGGCACATGGCAAGGGCCTCGGAGACGTCCGCACCGACGGCGGTCACCGGCCCGGATTCGTCGCGCAGGGCCGCGAAATCCACGTACAGCTGTCCGTCCGGGAATCGGCCCCGGGCCGCTGCCGCCCACCGCCAGGCCATGGTCGTCTTGCCGACTCCGGGTAGTCCGTCGAGCACCCCGACATCGACAGATCCGGTGCCGCCTGATCGCGCGCCGAGCGCCTCGTCCAAGACGGCGAGTTCGGCCGTCCGATTGCTGAACGGGACCGTCACCGGCGGAACTTGATCCGGCCTGACCGGAAGGCACGACACGGACGACTGCGTCGGCTGGACATTGAAGGTGATGCCACCGTGGATGTGCGATCCCTGAAAGGCCGGACCGTGGTTCACCCCTCCGCTGACAAGACTGACGAAGGTACGGGACGCGTTCGGCGCCAGCTCGGACAGCAGTTGCGCCAGTTCCTCGGCGGCACCGGGATCCTCCTGGAACATCCCCTCTAAACGCCGGCGCCACCGGGCTTGTACCTCTGCCTGGACGCCTGCGTCACCCGACGCCCGGGCGCTGTCCAACTCCACGCTCGCCGCATGGAGTTCTTCCTCGGCGGCCTCGCCCGGAGCGTGTCGTCCGAAGAACCGGGCCAGTCCGCTTTTCGCCCTTTCCCACGACTCCGAAACCATCAGCCCGACCAGCGTCGTCGCCCCCGACGCAGCGAGAGCCGTCAACTCGGCTTCCACACAGTTCCCTTCGCCCATCCAACCCCGCAGGGCAGTCGGACACCAACCGTAGAGAGATCTCGGGCGCTTGGACAGCCCGGCTCGCTGCGCGCACCTCGTCTGCGTCTCCCGGCTTGATGTGCGCCGTGGCTACTGCGCACGGGCGTCGGCGGTGCCCTTGCAGGCGAGCTGAGGCATCAGACTGTGATCAGTTGCTCTGCCCAGATGCACTTCCCAGTGGGGGCGTAACGGGCACCCCAACGATGCGCGAGCGCGGCGACGAGCTGCAGGCCACGCCCACCCTCGTCGGTGTCGGACGCGCAGCGTATACGGGGGATGCTCTGGCTTCCGTCGGAAACCTCGCAGATGAGGGACCGGCTGTGCACCAGGCGTAGCTGGATGGGGCCTTGCGCGTGGCGGATGACGTTGCCGATCAGTTCGCTGACCAGCAGTTCGGTGGTGGCGGTCAGGTCGTCCAAGTGCCATGTGGCCAACTGCGACCGCACGTAGCCACGGGCCTGACCGGCCGCGGTGGGATGCTCGGGCAAGGACCACGACACGACAGCCGACGAATCCAGGCCGTCGAGTGCGGCGACCAGTAGGGCGGCGTCATCACTGGTCTTGTGTCGGGCAGGCAGCAGACCGGCCGTGATGGCGTCACACAGAGCTTCGATTCGTGTCCTGTCGGCCGGGCCGTGCTCCGTCCCGCCCGCAGGGGGGACGGATGTGGTGAGTATCCGGGAAAGGTGAGCCGTGCCGTCCTCGAAGCTCCGGGCGGAAGACTCGACGAGTCCGTCCGTGTACAGGACGAGAAGACTGCCGTCCGGCATGTGTATATCGAAGGTTTCGAAGGGAGGTGTCGCCGCGCCCAGGGGCGGGGCGAGGGCCAGATCCGGGAAGCTGACGGATCCATCGGGCAGGACAATCGCGGGAGGCGGGTGGCCGGCGCTGGAAAACGTGCACGCGCGGGTGGTGGGGTCATACACGGCGTACAGACAGGTGGCGTAGAAGTCGTCGCCCAGGTCGCTGACGATGTCGTTGACGTGGGCGAGGATGTCGTCGGGCGGGAGGTCGAGCTTTGCCAGCGTGTGTACGGCGGTGCGCAGACGCCCCATCGTGGCTGCTTCGGACAGACCGTGGCCCATGACGTCGCCGACGACGAAAGCGACACGATCCGAGGACAGTGGGATCACGTCGTACCAGTCGCCGCCCACCTGGGCTGTCTGGTTGGCAGGCAGGTAGCGGGCGGCAGCCGTCACCGATGGCAGACGGGGCAGGACTCCGGGGAGCATGCCGCGCTGAAGCTCCTGCGCTTGTCTGTGCGCCGCGTCATACAGGCGGGCTCGGGCGATCGCCTGAGCGATCAGCCCACTCAGCGCATCGATCAGTACGCGTTCCTCAGAGCCGAAGCGACGCGGCTGGTCGAAGGAGATGACGATGCAGCCGACCGGGCGTCCGCCGGCGATGAGGGGCAGAAACGCCCAGGCCTTCTTCCCTCCGGCAGCGGGGAAGTGGGCGATGTCAGGGTAGAGGCTGATGTACTCCTGCGGAGAAGCGATGAACCTCGGGACCTGGGTCTGAAGCACTTCATGGGCCGGGGGAACGTCGGAGATTCTGAGGGTCGAGAGGTGGTCGGTGAACGCCGCCGGATACCCCGCGAAGCCCTCGAGGGCGATCACCCCGTCGCTGACCGAGGTGCTCTGAATGAGCAGCCCGGTGGCGCCGAACAGCGGCAGTACGTGATCAGCCACGGCATCCACGACGTCCTGCACAGTGAGCGCACGGGCGAGGCCCGCCGTGAGCTCTTCCATGCGTGCGGCGAGTTCGGAGGCGTCGCGCTCTCCCTGGCCTCGTCGCTCGTGCGCCACCTCGGTGATGTACACAGCGCAACCGATGCGCCCCGGCACCACCCGTATCTTGCAGGCGCCCTGGGCCCCAGGGACCTGCGCTCCGAACGTGACCGGGGCGCCACTGGCGACGGCGCCTCGGCACCCGTCCTCCAGGCCGAGGCGGCTCAGACCAGGGGTGGCATCCCACAGAACACGGCCGAGCAGCTTCTGCGCGGGTCCCACCAGGCGCTCTGCCTCATCGTCCACATAGGCGAGCCGCCAGTCAGCGTCCACGACGATGAGCCCACCGCCCCCAACGCGCGGGGTTCGATCAACCCCCTCCTGATCCTCGCCGGCCTGCGTAGCGTCCCACACGGCACCGACGACGCAGGCGGGCTCTCCGCGCTCACCCGGGACGGCTTCGCCGCAGGTCCTCGCTGAGCCGATGCTTCCGTCAGGCCGACAAACCCGGTACTCCGCGCGGAACGAGGTTCGGCCCATGAGCGCTCTGTCGATCTTCGTGAGCAAGCCTTTCAGGTCGTCGGCATGAACCACTGACTTCCAGCTGTCGCTCCGGCCGTCGAAGGTGGCAGCCGCGAGCCCCCACACGCGGAGAGCCTCCTCATCGCAGTGCAGTGCGCCGGTGTGGACGTTCCAGTCGTAGAACCCCACCTCCATGGAGCGCATCTCCCGTTGCCGCCGTGAGCCCGACACTTCGAGTGGCCCGAGCGTGCCGGACCATACCGGTGCGGCCCCCACGGCCCCGCCGTACCGGAGGGACCGGGCCATTTCCTCCGCCACGTCTCGCAGGAACTCCCGCTCTTCCCGCTCGGGAGCATCCGGCGTGACCGTCACCACGGACAGGACGCCCACGGGGCCGCCCGGGCCCGGTAGGGGAACAGCCGCCAGCCCGGTGTTGCCCGAGAACATCCCTGGTTGCGCCTCTGCCGCGGTGAGCCCTTCCGTAAGATGAGGGGCCGTGGGCGCGGCCCTCACCGGAAGCCATGTGAACGTGTCGTCCCTTGCGGCCAGGACGGGAGCGGCTGACTGGTCCCACGCGAGGCTCGCCCAGTACGCGGCAGGAGCGGGCAGGGCGCCGACTGATGCGGTCAGGCGCAACGGCATACTTCGTGACCGGGACAGATGAACCATGCCGCCCAGCCCTCGGAGCTCTGCCACCGCCTGCACGAGCCCGAGCCGCAACATGTCGTCCACACTCCGTACCTTCGCGTTCTTGAGTAGTCGCAGCCGACCTGCTCTTAGCTGCTCCTCGAAGGAGGGGGAGCCTACGACGCCACTGTCCCAGACACTCAATACGATCACCTGCTGCACTCGCTCAACTGCGAGGCATCATGTCGACGACAAACGAACCACGCTACTGACAAATGTTATCTCTCCATAATGTCGTTTTTCCGCAACAAGGAACAGCAGGGTGGGGAAGGCGGAGCGCCCAGAGGCCAATGGGGGAAGTCAACGATCAGGGCTGTGCTGTCAAGGGGGCAGGCACCGCAACCCGGTGCCCACCGAAGACTGCGGCTGCTGCCCTGCGCCGGTTCTCTACTTCGTGTCGGCGATGTCCCGTCCGCCCCGGCAGGGTGTCTGGGGAGGTGGTCCGCGCTCGTCAGCGCTCTGGACCTGGACGAGGAGCGCAAGCCTTCGGCCCGCGCGCTGCGCCGGGCCCGCGTGCGCCTGGGTACCGCTCCGCTGCGCGG
>CBFGQM010000257.1:0-7848 GCA_965650905.1 uncultured Streptomyces sp.
GCTCGCCGACGAGGGCGTCGAGGTGGACGCGTACGACATCGTGGCGCCGGCGGCGGGCAGCGCGCTGGCCAACGGGGACGAGGTCGCCGTGCGGCATGGACGGCCCGTACGCCTCACCCTCGACGGACACCAGCGCCACGTGTGGACGACGGCAGTCACGGTCGACGGCGCGCTCCGGCAGCTCGGGGTGCGCGCGGAGGGCGCGTACGTATCGACCTCGCGCTCCCGGCGGATCGGCCGCGAAGGGCTCGCGTTCGACGTCCGCACCGAGCGGACCGTGACGGTCATGGCGGACGGGCGGGCCCGCACGATCCGCACGAACGCGGCGACCGTGCGCGACGCCGTGGAGGACGCCGGGATCATGCTGCGCGGGGAGGACACCACGTCCGTACCGCCCGGGAGCTTCCCGCGCGACGGCCGGACGGTGACGGTCCTGCGGATCACCGGCACGAAGGAGGTCCGCGAGGAGCCCATCCCCTTCGACACACGGCGGACCGAGGAACCGTCGTTGTTCCGGGGCACGGAGGCCGTCGAGCGCGCGGGCCGGCCGGGTGTGCGACGCGTCATGTACGCCGTGCGCACGGTCAACGGCGTCCGGCAGAAGCCGCGCCGGCTGAGGTCCGAGGTGGTGCACGAGCCCCGCACCCAGCTCGTGAAGGTCGGCGCGAAGCCGCTGCCGATGTCGGTCCGGGGTGCCGACCACCTGAACTGGCCCGCCCTCGCCGCGTGCGAGTCGACGGGCCGCCCGGACTCGGTCGACCCCTCCGGAACGTATGGCGGCCTCTACCAGTTCGACACCCGGACGTGGCGCGGCGTCGGCGGCTCGGGCCTGCCCCAGGACGCGTCCGCCGCCGAGCAGACGTACCGCGCGAAGAAGCTGTACGTGCGGCGGGGGGCCACCCCGTGGCCGTACTGCGGGTCCCGGCTGTACGGGTGAGCGTTCACGCCGGATCGGGCCCCGTACCCTTGGGGCGTGAGCAGCACCGATCCCGACGCCCTTCTCGGGCCCGCCGACGTCCGTGAGCTGGCGGCAGCCCTCGGCGTCCGCCCCACCAAGCAGCGTGGGCAGAACTTCGTCATCGACGCCAACACGGTCCGCCGGATCGTCCGTACCGCGGATGTGCGGCCGAAGGACGTGGTCGTCGAGGTCGGGCCGGGCCTCGGGTCGCTGACCCTGGCGCTACTGGAGGTCGCGGACCGGGTCACGGCCGTCGAGATCGACGACGTGCTCGCGGCAGCGCTGCCCGCGACGATCGAGACGCGCATGCCGGAGCGGGCCGAGCGGTTCGCGCTGGTGCACTGCGACGCCCTGCGCGTGACCGAGTTGCCCGGTCCCCCGCCGACCGCCCTCGTCGCGAACCTCCCCTACAACGTCGCCGTCCCCGTGCTGCTGCACATGCTCGACACCTTCCCCGGCATCGATCGGACGCTGGTGATGGTGCAGGCGGAGGTCGCCGACCGGCTGGCCGCGGCACCCGGGTCGAAGGTGTACGGCGTGCCGTCGGTGAAAGCCAACTGGTACGCCGACGTCAAGCGGGCCGGCGCCATCGGGCGGAGCGTCTTCTGGCCCGCGCCTAACGTGGACAGCGGGCTCGTCTCGCTCGTGCGGCGCGCCGAGCCCGTCAGGACGACGGCGTCGAGGCGCGAGGTCTTCGCCGTCGTCGACGCCGCCTTCGCGCAGCGGCGCAAGACCCTGCGGGCCGCGCTGGCCGGCTGGGCGGGGTCCGCTGCCGCCGCCGAGGCCGCCCTCGTCACGGCGGGCGTCTCGCCGCAGGCGCGGGGGGAGGCCCTGACGGTGGAGGAGTTCGCACGGATCGCGGAGAACGCACCAATGGCGCTGAAGGCGCCGGACAAGGAGCTCAAAAAGCCGTGAGCGTGACGGTTCGCGTCCCCGCGAAGGTCAATGTGCAACTGGCCGTGGGCGGCGCCCGCCCCGACGGCTTCCACGACCTGGCCAATGTCTTCCTGGCGGTCGGCCTGTACGACGAGGTCACGGTGACGCCGGCGGACGAGCTGCGCATCACGTGCGACGGGCCGGATGCGGGTCACGTCCCCCTGGACCGTACGAACCTGGCGGCCCGCGCGGCGGAAAAGCTCGCCGAGCGCTACGGCCTCGCCCCCGCCGTGCACATCCATATCGCCAAGGACATCCCCGTCGCGGGCGGCATGGCGGGCGGCTCCGCGGACGGCGCGGGCGCGCTCGTCGCCTGCGACGCGCTCTGGGGTACGAGGGCCTCGCGCGACGAACTCCTCGACATCTGCGCGGAGTTGGGCAGTGATGTGCCGTTCAGTCTGGTCGGCGGGGCGGCGCTGGGGACCGGCCGTGGCGAGAAGCTGCGGCCGCTGGAGGTGGGCGGCACCTTCCACTGGGTGTTCGCGCCGGCCGAGGGCGGTCTGTCGACGCCGGCGGTGTACGGCGAGTTCGACCGCCTGAACGAAGGGGTCGAGGTCCCCGAACCGGTCGCGTCGCAGCCGCTCCTGGACGCTCTGGCGAAGGGCGACCCGACGGCACTCGCCTCCGCCCTCTCCAACGACCTCCAGCCCGCCGCCCTGTCGCTGCGCCCTTCCTTGGCCGACGCCCTGGCCGCGGGCGCGGCGGCGGGAGCCCTCGCCGCGCTGGTCTCCGGCTCGGGTCCGACGACGGCGTTCCTCACCGCGGGCGCGGACGCGGCGACGACGGTCGCCAAGGCGCTCCTGGCGTCGGGAACGTGCCGGGCGGCACGCGTGACGACGGCTCCCGCTCCGGGGGCGACGCTGTTCTGAGGCTGCGCGAAGCAGCGTCCCGCTCAGCGTTGCCTCGGCAGTTCTGGTTCCCCCCAAGGACGGGATTCCTCGACTTGCTGTGTTCACCGTATGGGCCCTTTCCCATCACGCCATCACAGAGAGTTACGCCTCCTGTACGCACCGGCCCCTCCCCCCGGAGGGCCTAGGCTGGGAGGCTGATCGATCCAGCCCGTCAGGAGAGAAATGGCCGTCAACCTGGTCAATGTCGAGAACGTCAGCAAGGTGTACGGAACCCGTGCCCTGCTCGACGGGATCTCGCTCGGTGTCTCCGAAGGGGACCGGATCGGGGTGGTCGGGCGCAACGGCGACGGCAAGACCACGCTGATCCGGATGCTCGCCAAGCTGGAGGAGGCCGACACCGGACGCGTCACGCACTCCGGCGGCCTGCACCTCGGCGTACTCAGCCAGCACGACTCCCTCGACCCGGAGGCCACCGTCCGCCACGAGGTCATCCGGGACATGGCCGACCACGAGTGGGCGGGCAACGCCAAGATCAGGGACGTACTGACGGGCCTGTTCGGCGGGCTCGACCTGCCCGGCTTCCCACAGGGGCTCGACACCGTCATCGGCCCGCTCTCCGGCGGTGAGCGGCGCCGCATCGCACTCGCCAAGCTGCTCATCGAGGAGCAGGACCTGATCATCCTCGACGAGCCCACGAACCACCTCGACGTCGAGGGCATCGCCTGGCTCGCCCAGCACCTGCGCGAGCGCCGCTCGGCCCTCGTCTGCGTCACCCACGACCGCTGGTTCCTGGACCAGGTCTGCACACGCATGTGGGACGTGCAGAAGGGCGACGTGTACGAGTACGAGGGCGGCTACTCCGACTACGTCTTCGCGCGCGCCGAGCGCGAGCGCATCGCGGCGACGGAGGAGGCCAAACGGCAGAACCTGGTCAGGAAGGAGCTGGCGTGGCTGCGGCGCGGCGCCCCCGCCCGTACCTCCAAGCCGCGCTTCCGTGTCGAGGCCGCGAACGAGCTGATCGCGGACGTACCGCCGCCGCGCGACAGCAGCGAGCTGATGAAGTTCGCCTCCACCCGGCTCGGCAAGACGGTCTTCGATCTCGAGGACGTGACCGTCCAGGCCGGGTCGAAGGTGCTGCTCAAGCATCTGACCTGGCAGCTCGGGCCGGGAGACCGGATCGGCCTGGTCGGCGTGAACGGGTCCGGCAAGACCTCCCTCCTGCGGGCCATGGCCGAGGCGGGGCGCTCCGAGGGCGAGCGGCAGCCCGCCGCCGGCCGGGTCGTCACCGGCAAGACCGTCAGGCTCGCGTACCTCTCCCAGGAGGTCGCCGAGCTCGACCCCGACTGGCGGGTCCTGCAAGCCGTGCAGCAGGTCCGCGACCGGGTCGACCTCGGCAAGGGACGCGAGATGACCGCGGGTCAGCTGTGCGAGACGTTCGGCTTCAGCAAAGAGAAGCAGTGGACGCCGGTCCGTGACCTGTCAGGTGGTGAGCGCCGTCGGCTGCAGCTCCTGCGGCTGCTCATGGACGAGCCGAACGTCCTCTTTCTCGACGAGCCCACCAACGACCTCGACATCGAGACGCTCACCCAGCTCGAGGACGTCCTCGACGGGTGGCCCGGCTCGATGGTCGTGATCTCCCACGACAGGTTCTTCATCGAGCGCACCACCGACAAGGTGTACGCGCTGCTCGGCGATGCCACCCTGCGGATGCTGCCGCGCGGGATCGACGAGTACCTGGAGCGGCGCCGCAGGATGGAGGAGGCCGTGGCCGCCTCGGTTCCGGCACCCGCCGGCTGCCAGGCGGACTCGGCAGCGGCGGTGTCTTCCAAGGAGGGCCGTGCCGCCAAGAAGGAACTCCAGAGGATCGAGCGGCAGTTGGACAGGATCTCCAAGCTGGAGACCACGCTGCACACCCAAATCGCCGAGAACGCCACGGACTTCGAGAAAGTGGCCGGACTGGACGCTGAACTGCGTGAACTTGCCACCAGCCGTGAGGAGTTGGAGACCCGTTGGCTGGAGCTGGCAGACGAGGCGTGAAGGGTCAAGGAGCATAACGAGGGCATCACGGGTCGGTCCTCCCTTGGGAACAGGGGGTCACCGGCCCCGTGTTCGAAAACGGCAGGGTGATAGAAAGGGCCGTCTGAGAACATTCTGAGTACGACGCTGAGTACCACTCCGTGTTCACTACGTACTCCTAGGCGTGGCTAAAAATCAGTGAAAAAGGGGGAGCGCGCTGATGACTCAGCCGCCCAGTCAGCCGCCGCAGGGCGGCTTCGGAGCTCCGCAGGACCAGCCACCGGGGGGCGGTTTCGGCGCCCCGCAGAACCCGGACCGGCAGAACCCGGACCCGCAGAACCCGGACCAGCAGAACCCGGACCAGAATCCGGGCCTGAGTCAGAGTCAGAGTCAGAGTCAGAATCAGGATCAGCAGGATCAGGGGCAAGCCCCCCCGGGGCAGCAGACACCTCCCTCACAGCCCCCGCCGCCCGTGCAGCCCCCGCCCGTGCAGCCCCCGCAGGCGCCGGGGACCCCACCGCCTCCGCAGAGTGCCCCACCGCAGAACCCGCCCGCGCCTCAGCCCGGTTACGGCGCCCCCCAGCAGCCCGGCCCCTACACCCAGCCCGGTCCCTACGGGCAGCCGCAGCAGCACGGCCTCTACACCCAGCCCGGTCCGTACGGGCAGCCGCAGCAGCCCGGTCCCTACGGCCAGCCCGGCTACGGGTACCCGCAGCAGGCGCAGTTCCCCGGCCCGCCCGGTACCCCGCAGGGTGGCGGCTCGCACAACCCCTTCATGGGCAAGCCCGCGCTGATAATCGGGGCCGCGCTGGCCGCGGCGCTCGTCATCGGCGGCACCGTGTGGGCTGTCTCCGGCAGTGGTGAAGACGGCAAGAAGCCTGTAGCCGAGAAGAGCGAGGACGCCAAGCCCTCCGCCTCCACGGACCCGGTCAACCCCGGTGACGGCGACGGCGACAGCGGCGGCTCGGACGCCGAGGACCTCAACGCGGGCCGCCAGGCGGGTGAGGCGAAGGTGCTCTGGTACAAGGAGGCGCCCGACGCGCCCGGATCCGGCGCCGACGCCCCCGGCCTGTGGGTCACCGACAAGGCGGCGGTGAAGGCCGCGTACAAGCAAATCTTCGCTTACAACGTCAGTGACGGCAGGCCCACTTGGCCGGAGATCACGCTGCCGCAGGAGATCTGCGCGGTCACCCCGCAGAAGACGGACGACGACACGGTCGTCGTGGCGTACAAGGACGGTGTGAGCGACCGGGCCGACTGCAACCAGCTGGTGGAGATCGACCTCAACACCGGCAAGAAGGGCTGGACCGCCGAGGTCGCGGAAGGCGAGCTCTTCGACACCACGAGCTCCATCGGACTGGCCATCAGCGGCAAGACGTTGATGGTCGGCCGCTCGCAGTCCGGGACGGCGTATGACGTCACGACCGGCGACAAGCTCTGGGACAAGAAGAAGTACGGCTCGGCCTGCTTCCCGTCCGCGTTCGCGGGTGGCACCAAGCTGCTCGCCGTCTCGTCGTGCGCGGCCGGCACCGACAACCAGCACGACGAGGTGCAGGAACTCGACCCGGCGACCGGTGAGGCCAAGTGGACCAAGAAGATCCCCAAGGGCTGGCAGGTCGCGCGGACGTACTCCGTCGACCCTGTGGTCCTCTACCTCACCAATGAGGACAAGAAGCAGTGGAACATCTCCACGCTGAAGAACGACGGCACGCTCCGTTCGCAGGTCGACGTCGAGGAGTCCTTCGCGCCGGAGTGCGGCTGGGCGATCCTCTCGCGTGATCTGCAGGGCTGCCAGGGCGTCGCGGCAGACGCGAACACCCTCTATCTGCCGACCGAGGCGACGACCGGCGCCAACGAGATCGTCGCGATCAACCTGGCGACCGGCAAGGAGAAGTGGCGCACCAAGTCCCCGCTGGAGGAGTCCATGCTGCCGCTGAAGATGGACGGCACGGACCTCGTCGCCTATATCGAGCCGTCGTACGACTCGGGCGGCCGGATCGTCTCCATCCCGACGACGGGCGGCTCTCACACGCCGAAGAAGCTGCTGCAGAACCCGCAGGGCACCGCGGACATCGAGAACAGCTTCTTCTCGAAGGCCCTGGACTACGTGGACGGGCGCTTCTACATCTCCACCACCCGGCTGACGGGCAAGGACGAGTCGAAGGAAAAGCTGATGCTGGCCTTCGGCAAGTGACGAGGCCACTCGCCGTCCCGCGGGTCGCCTGCCGGTCCGCTCGTCCGTCAACCCCAGTCTTCTCCGACTTCTCCAAGCTCTCCGAGGTAACAGGTCATGAGTCAGCCGCCGCCCCCGCCGCCCAACCAGCCGCCGCAGAAAGGCGGTTTCGGCGCTCCCCAGGATCCGCCGCCGGGCGGCTTCGGGGCTCCTCAGGACCCGCCACCGGGCGGCTTCGGGGACCCGCAGGGCCCGCCGCCGGGTGGTTTCGGCGCGCCGCCCCCGCCACCGAACACCCCGCCCCCGCCGGGCCCGGGCTACGGCTACCCGCAGGCACCCCCACCGCAGGCACCCCCACCGCAGACCCCGCCTCCGTCGGCCCCGCCGCAGCAGTACGGCCACCCCCAGGCTCCTCAGGCTCCGCAGACGCAGCCGCCGGGCGGGCCGCACGGTTACGGATACGCGGGCCAGCCGCACCAGTACGGCTACTCGCAGCCCCCGACCACGCCGCTCCAGCCGCAGGCCCAGGGCGGCGGCGGACGCAAGCTCAACTCCCAGATGCTGATCATCGTCGCGGCCGTGGTGGCGATCGCCCTCATTGTCGGCGGCGGTGTCTGGTACGCGTCGTCGTCCGGCAAGGACGACGACAAGAACAACGCCTCGGGTTCCTCGGGCGGCAAGGACAACAAGGGCGGCAACGACGTTCCGGGCGGCAGCGGTTCGGAGAAGATGCCGTCCAACACGAGCGCCAAGGTCCTTTTCCAGGTGCCGTCTCCTGAGGTGAAGGACGACAGCAGCATCAGCGTCAAGGGTTCCTGGCTCACCGACAAGGTGTATGCCAAGAGCGGCATCGCCGAGGTCGTGGGCTATGACCCCGACAAAGGCACAAAGCTGTGGACCATCCCGCTCCCCGG
>CBFGQM010000258.1:0-7773 GCA_965650905.1 uncultured Streptomyces sp.
GTCCAGGCCCACCCATTCCGCCGGGGTCAGCAGGTTGTAGCGGGTGAAGCTGAGCCAGATGCCGCGCAGTGTGGGCCAGAGCAGGAAGCCCAGGAAGCCCAGCATGGCCGGCGCGATGAAAAGTGCCGCGAGGGCTCCGTCACCCCGTCCACCGCCGTCGGCCTCTCGCGTCCGTGGGGCTCTCGGATTCGGTTCTGCCCCCTGGGCGCCGCGCGGGGGCACACGCGACGGAGGGCTGCTGGAGGCGACTGTCATCGGCGGACTCCCTGTTCGGCGGCTCTTCCTCGGGTTCAGCCACTTACTTTTGATGCGGAAGAATCTGGGCGTCAAGGCCGCATACACTTCTTTTGCCGGCCCTCGCGATGACCTGGAGTCGGGCGGCATTACTTCTGGGGTTGAAAGAAATGGGTCGGCTCATGACTGCACTTGCCGCCAGCTGGCTGCCGCTCAGCCCCGGCGAGCGGGCCGTGGCGCTCGAAGTGCTCATCCATGGCCCACTGTCACGCAGTGAGCTCGCCCGGCGGCTCGACCTCTCCGCGGGCAGCCTCACCCGGCTGACGAAGCCGCTCATCGAGTCGGGCCTGCTGATCGAGACCGCCGAGGACGTCGCGCTCGCCGAGGTGCGCCAGGGGCGCCCCTCACAGCCTCTGGACATCGTCGCCGAGTCACGTTCCTTCATCGGCTTCAAGATCACCGAGGACATGGTCTACGGCGTCGTCACCACGCTCAGAAGCGAGATAGTCACCCGGTACGACCGCCCGCTCGCCACGCACGACCCGGTCCAAGTCGCCGAGCTGCTCGCGGAGATGACCAATGAACTCGCCCGCGCCCACCCCGGGCTCGCCGGCATCGGCATCGGAGTGAACGGACTCGTCCAGGACCGCGCCGTGGTCGGGGAGTCCCCCTTTCTCCTGTGGCGCGATGTTCATCTGGCCGAACTCGTGAAAGCGCGCGCCAAACTGCCCGTGGTCGTCGAGAACGACGTGGCCGCCCTCGCCGAGGCCGAGACCTGGTTCGGCGGCGGCCGCGGCCTCGATCGCTTCGTCGTCCTCACCATCGGCGCGGGCATCGGCTACGGGCTCGTCCTGGGCGGCAAGCGGGTGCCCTGTGCCGAGGAGGACCGCGGCTTCGGCCGCTACTGGATCGTGAACCCCAACGGCCCGCTCACCCTCGACGGTGAACGGGGCAGCGCCGTCTCACTGTTGACCATTCCCAGCATCCGCTACCAGATCCAGGCCGCCACCGGTCAAAACATGACGTACGAGGAGATCCTCGCCCTCGCCGCCGTCGGTGACCCCATGCCCGCCCGCGTGATCGACGAAGCGGCGCGCGCCCTCGGCACCCTGGTGGCGCAGATCGCCAACTTCGCCATGCCCCAGAAGATCATCCTCGCCGGCGAGGGCGTCGGTCTGGTCGACGTGGCGGGCCCGGTGATCGAGGAGGCCATCCTCGCCAACCGTCACCCACAGGCCGAGCCGGTCAACCTCGAGACCAAGGTGGCCGACTTCCACGACTGGGCGCGGGGCGCCGCGGTGCTGGCGATCCAGGTCCTGGTGCTGGGGTCCGTCGATGCGTGAGGCCGACGCCGAGTCCGACCTTCCCGTTCGGTCGCCACTTCTCCGCAGTCGCAGTCGCCAGTCCCCGGCCCTCACCCCCCGTCCGGTCAGTGGGTGTGTGGCCCGTCGTGGTGCACCGGACCGTGCGGGGCACCGCAGTGGGAGTCGCCGAAGGCGCTCGTGCGGACTTGGAGCACGTCCGCGGGGGCGTGGTCGACCTGAAGGGTGGTGTGGCTGATCCCGTAGTCGCACTGCAGCGTCTTCTCCAGGTCCCGGCGCACCGTGTGGCAGTCCGCGACGGGGTCGACCAGGACGTGCGCGGACAGCGCGGGCTGCCCCGACGTGATCGTCCACACGTGCAGGTCGTGCACCTCTGTCACCGTGTCGTGGGCGACCAGCCGGTCTCCGATGCTGTCCGGGTCGAGATGCGTCGGCGCCGCCTCCAGGAAGATCCGCCCGGACTCCCGTACGAGCCCGTAGCCCGACTTCACCATGAGGACCACCACGACCAGCGTCGCGATGGCGTCGGCCCGCGCGAACCCGGTGAGCAGCACGACGAGACCCGCGACCGCGGTGCCTATGAACGCGAACAGGTCGTTGAGGATGTGCTGGTAGGCCCCCTCGACGTTGAGCGAGGCGCGGTTGGCCTTCGAAATACACCAGGCCGCCAGGACGTTCACCACGATCCCGGCCAGGGCCGTGCCGAACATCAGCCCGCCCACCACCTCGGGCGGATCGACAAGCCGCCGCACGGCCTCGTACGCCAGCCAGGCGCCGAGCAGCAGCAGTGTGAGCCCGTTCGCCTGCGCGGAAAGGATCTCGGCCCGCTTGAGGCCGTACGTGAAGCCGCCGCGGGCCGGTCGCGCGGCCAGCCGCATCGCGACGAGCGTCAGCACGATGGACACGGCGTCGGTGAGCATGTGCGCCGCGTCCGAGATCAGGGCGAGCGACCGGGCGATGACGCCGATCACGACCTCGGCCGCCATGAACGAGGCGATCAGCGTCAGCGCGATCCCGAGCCAGCGGCGGTCGGCGTCCGCGGCCACACCGTGGCTGTGCCCCGGGTGGCCCGGGGCCCCCGCGTGGCCGCCCGGCCCGTGGTCGTGGTCGTGGTCCACGCTGGTCATGTGTTTCCCCTCGATCCGATGGCCGACTCACGCAGTGAAGCGCACCTGGCGGCGATCGGCAAAGGCTGCACCGGTGACCGTTGTCATCATCGTTTAACAGGCTTTTGACCTGCGGTGATGAATATCGGTGGGTTCGGTCGGGCGTCGAAGAGTCGGGTCCGGTACCCGCCCGCCGCGCCGCCGCCCGAGAAGCCGGCGCCGCTGTGAGGGAAGGCCGGCTTGAGGATGTGGGCGCGGTGGCCGGGGCTGTCCGTCCAGCCGCGTACGAGGTCGGCGGGGGAGCGCCGGCCGCAGGCGATGGTCTCGCCGATGGATGGGTGGTGTCCTTCCGCCCCGCGACGGAAGGAGACCAGCCATTGCCGCGGTCGTCGGCAGTGAGGCGCGTCAGGACGCCCGCTCCCGTGCGCGCTGTGCCGCCTCGCGTACGGAGCCCTGGTGAACCGGCCCGTGCCCGGGCAGCAGTACGTCCCCGGAGAGCGCCTCGAGGGTGTCCAGCGCGGCCAGCGCACCGCGTCGATCGTGGTCGAACATGACGGGCAGCAGTTGCGGTCCGTTCACCCGCGCGGTGGGATGAGCGCTGACCAGCGCGTCGCCCGAGATCACGATGCCCGCGTCCGGCAGGTGGAAGGCGCTGTGGCCCGCGGTGTGGCCGGGAGTGTGCACGGGAACGGGGCGGCCGGGCAGGTCCAGGGGGCCGGTGCCGGGAAAGGGCTGGGGGGTCGCTACCGGGACGTGGGCGGTGCCGCCGGACCGCAGCGCGTGCACCGCCCAGGGCAGGACGCCCGGGCGCCAGCCGTTCTTGAGGACCTGACCGATCGTCACCTGGTGGAGGAAGTCCCGGCGGGCATGAGGGACTTCGGCCTCGTGGGTGTAGACGGGCGTGCCGTACGCACTGCTGAGGTACTCGGCCGAGCCGAGGTGATCGTTGTGCGCGTGCGTGATGAGCACGGCAGTGACCGACTCGGGCGAACTGCCCACGGCCGCCAGCGATTCGAGGACCTTCTCGCGGTCCCCGGGATAGCCGGTGTCCACCAGGGTGACGGCATCTCCCTCGGTGATGATCACCCAGTTGGTGTTGCTGCCATGCACCAGATGGACATGGGTGGCGACCTGGCGAATCTGTACCTGCATGACCGTCCTGAATCTCGAGTGCCCAGCCTGACGGGACACAGCCAAGCAGATACGCCTTTGCCTCAGGGACGCGGGTTGGCGAAGGTGCGCAGTGATCTCAGCCTCAGGGCCAGGAGCGGTACGCCGATTTCGTCGAGGTGGGCGGGGTCGGGCGGGAGGTCCGCCGGCAGAACGACGTAGGCGACGGCTTCCGGAAGGCCTCGGAGGATCCCGTCACAAGCCCGGCGCAAGGGCGCGGCGACAGCCTGGGTGCTCGAACCGTCTCCCGGACCAGCACCGACCGATCCGGGCCCGTGCATGGTCCATCTGTCTTGGCAACGAGAAAGAATGCTGGGACGGCCCAATGCCGCGGGGTCCGGGGACTCGCCGACCGCCTGGTTGCCCAACTGCCCACGGAGGAAAGGCGGGTGAGGCGCGGGCCGCACCTGAAGATGCGGGAGGGGACCGCCCTGCCCCGCCTCGTCGATCGCGCGACTGCGCAACCAGCGTGACGAGAGACGTGACGCAGCGCCCGCAAGCCGGTATACGCTGCCCCGCGCCCACGTTCGAGGGCCACGCGCGCGGGGGCCGGTCACCCCGGCCTGGTCGTGTGCGGGCACAGCGCCATGCCGGTCCGATCAACATACCGTACGGTGTGACGCTCCATCCCCTTACGGACATCCGGTGATCCCGGTCGACGGGGAGCTTCCCTTGTCCGGGAGCCGGTCCAGCCGGCGCACCACACGGACGCACAAGCCGTGCACCACTGCGGTACGGCGTCCCGAACTCCTGTCACGCAGCCTCGGCACGACCTGGGCACCGTCACCAAGAACCACCTATGGGATCCCGTGCGCCCTGGAACCGTGCGCCGCGGGTGTCTTTCACCCTGTGAGGAACCATGAGCATGCGCGCCCGCACCACCGTAGCCGCGGTCCTGTCCGCGGTCTTCTCCCTCTCCCTCACCGCTTGCGGTCACACGAGCGGCGTGGCCGGCCAAGGAGACTCGACCGTCGGTATAGCTCTGCCCACGACGACGTCACAGCGCTGGATCCACGACGGCAAGGACATGGTCGACCAGATGAAGCAGTTCGGCTACGCCGCGTCCCTGAAGTACGCCGAAAACGACCCGAAGACCCAGGTCGAGCAAGTGCAGGCCATGATCGACCAGGGTGTGGACGCCCTGGTCATCGCGTCGGTCGACGGGCGTTCGCTCACTGATGTCCTGAGCAGAGCGGAAGCCGCTGACATCCCCGTGATCTCGTACGACCGTCTGATCCTGGGCAGCTCCGACGTTGACTACTACGCCACCTTCGACAACGAGAAGGTCGGCGAGCTCCAGGCCATGTACCTCACCGAAGAACTGGGGCTGGTCAACGGAAGTGCCAAGGGCCCGTTCAACATCGAACTGTTCGCCGGCTCCGACGACGACAACAACACCAGGTTCTTCTTCAGGGGCGCGATGGAGATCCTGCGCGCCTACATCCAGAACGGCGACCTAGTCGTGCGGTCCGGGGAGACGAAGCTCGACCAGATCACCACCCCGCGCTGGGACGGCGTCAGGGCCGAGAAGCGCATGAACGACCTGCTCGACTCCCATTACGCCAGCACGCGCGTCGACGCGGTCCTCTCGCCGTACGACGGCATGTCGCTGGGCATCATCAAGGCGCTGAAGGCGCACAACTACGGCGAGACGGGCACGCCCTTGCCCGTCGTCACGGGGCAGGACGCCGAGGTGCCCTCGATCAAGTCGATCATCGCCGGCGAGCAGTCGCAGACCGTCTACAAGGACACCCGCCAGCTCGCGCTCATCGCCTCGTTCATGGTGAACGCGGTGGTCCACGACAGGAAGCCGGTGATCAACGACACCGAGACGTACAACAACGGGAAGAAGGTAGTTCCCGCTTACCTCCTCGAGCCGGTGAGCGTCGACAAGGGCAACTACAAGCCGGTGCTCGTCGACTCGGGTTACGTCAAGAAGAGCGACCTCAGGCGGCAAGCGGCAGGCGGTCGGTGCATCAGTGCACGTCGCGCGGCCGGAACTGGATGCTGATCCGGGGCCCGACCGCACGCGTCGTCTTGGGAATCGCATGTTCCCAGGTGCGCTGACAGGAGCCGCCCATCACGATCAGATCGCCGTGCCCGAGCGGCCGGCGTACGGTGCCGCCCCCGCTTCGGGGCCGTAGGAGCAGGGCGCGCGGCGCGCCCACGGAAAGGATGGCGACCATCGTGTCCTCGCGCGCGCCGCGACCGGTCCGGTCCCCGTGCCAGGCCACGCTGTCCCGGCCGTCGCGGTAATAGCAGAGCCCGGCCGTGGTGAACGGTTCCCCCAACTCTTCGGCGTAGTACGAGGAGAGGGCGACCCGCGCCTCGTCCAGAACCGGGTGCGGAAGTGCGTCGTCGTCACCGTAATGAGCGAGCAGCCGCGGGACGTCCACCGTGTGCTCGTATATCTGCCGCCGCTCGGCCCGCCAGGGCACCTCGGTGGCGAGCCGCGTGAACAGGGCGTCGGCCCCGTGCAACCACCCCGGCAGCAGGTCGATCCAGGCGCCCTCGCCGAGCTCGATCCTGCGTAGCCCGTTCAGTGGGCCGAGGTGGACGTTGTCGGTCTGGTCGAAGAGTGAGCCCTGGAGGTGCGGGGACATGGTTCAAGGTTACTCGCTCATTCGAATGTACGTACTATACGGCGATCGGCCCTGAGCTTGCCGTAGAACCTGGCTACGGCAAGCTGAGCCCGCTGCTGAGCCTGAGCCGCGTCCCGGCCTGGCGTGCGGCTGACCGTTGGCCTGCGGCTGATCGTTGGCCTGCGGCGAGCGGTGCCTCAGTCGGGGTGATCTGGGTGCTCCGGGTGCGTGTGTTTCGTGCGGCGGCGGTGGCTGGTGTCGCACCACGGGTAGACACGGCTGCGACGACAGGTGCACAGGGCAACACAGAACCGCTCGGAGGACACGGTCGTGCCGTCCTCCAGGACGACTTCGACCGGACCCTCGACGAGCAGAGGGCCATCACGCGGAGCCATGACCCGGCGAGGCGGCTCGGCGGGCGCGTTCGACACGGTCGATCACCTGCCTTCCTCCGGAGAGACCGTCAGACGGATGAACGTGACGAGGTACGCAGGGACGACTCACCGGCCTGCCAGGCCTCCAGCAGCCGGTCGGCGAAACGGTCCTCGAGATACCCGGTGGCGTCCACGCCGAACGCTGTGTCGCCGTCCAGCTGGGGCTCCTCCTCCAGAAGGCCCGCCACGACCTCCCGGCGGACGATCTGCTCGTGCACCGCGTCGGCCTCGACGTGCTCGAGGTAGAAGTGCTCGGCGGCCGGCCCCGCCCTCGTACGCCGCATCGCCTGCGCCAGACGCCGTGAACCGGGCGACGAGGTGGTCTCGACGGCGGCGAAGTGCCCCACCAGCGCGCCGCGCAGCGCCCTGTGCAGTCCGAAGAGGGACATCAGATTCACGATCGCCAGAGCCTCGGCGCCACTCACGTCGACATAGCGACCGTAGGCCGGGTCCAGACCCAGGTCGGCCATGAGGCCGGCGAACAGCCGGGCGTGCACGCGCTCGGCGCGCCCCGCCCCGTACTCGTCGAACTCCACCGCCGCCATCCCCGCCTTGGCCCGTCCCCACAACCGCGGCAGCACCCAGGCGTGCGGATCGGCCTCCTTGAGGTGGTAGACCGAGCGCTGGGCCGCGTACTCCCGCAGGTGCCACAGCTCGCCCTCGTCCTGGAGGAAGCGGGTGACCCCGCGGCCGTCGACGGGTTCCACGAGCAACTCCTCCAGCGCGTCGTCGGCATGTTCATGGCGGGGCGCTCCGGCACGAACAGCCGCCAGGAACGGCTGCTCCAACGCGGCGCGGACCCTGAGCAGCTCAGGATCCCATTCCAGGTCCGCGTCCACGTGCGCGAAGCCTCGGTAGTGCAGCTCGTAGCAGAGATGGAGGGCGAGCTGTAGATCATCCCCGAACGGCGCGGTGCCGGTGATCG
>CBFGQM010000259.1:0-7761 GCA_965650905.1 uncultured Streptomyces sp.
GTACGGCTTCCAGTAGGTCGACGTCGCTTCCATGACCACCCGGGTGATGCCCTGGCAGATCAGGTGGTCGGCCAGGTCCAGGATCGCGCCGCTGGTCGCGACGGTGTTGAAGACCCGCTGTACACGCTTACCGGGCTTGTCCTCATGCGGCACCTGCACACAGACCATGCCCGACGCCTTGGCGATGTCGATCGCCGCGACACGGGCCACGAGCTCCTCGGCCTGCTCGATCTCCTCGACGCCACCGCTGTCGCCGGTGTCCGCCATGCGCAACTCCCTGGTATCGATCCATACGGGCCGACGCCTGCCCAAGGGGCCGCGGGGGGAGCGAGAATCTGACCGGCGTGCTCGATGGCAACAGTGCGTGGCCCCTCTGCGGCCCCGGCACCAGACTGACCTACGGGCTCAACGTCCCAACGAGCTACCGGCATCGGGCGGGCAGGCGCCGCAGCCATGTTTTCACGCCCGCAAGGCGCACCCGAAGGGATCAGGGGGACTGACCTGGGTGTTCGCTACGTGACGCGATCTTCTTCAGGCGATGTCTCGGTATTCGTGGATGAGGCCGCCGAGGATGTCGTAGCGCTGGATCCGCTGGGCGGGGAAGGGGGATAACGTCCGGAGCTTGGTCAGCCAGACCATGGCGTGGTCGGGGCGCTCCACCCCGTGTCGGCGGCAGTCCACCCGCGGCGCGTCGGCCTCCAGGGCTGAAGATGTCGATGATGACGTAGGCGTGATACCAGATCCGACGCGGTCTTCACCTCCGACGGCATCGAGATCCTCAAGCGCTACATCGTCGGCCACACCGTCGAGCGGGCCGAATCGGCCGAGCGCGCCGAGGAACTGATCCGGGAGACCATTACCCGCACCTGCATGCCTGGACCCAGGGCCCGGGCGCCACCGCGCTGGAGGCAGAGGCCCGCCGCCCGTTCGTGCCGGGCGACGTGCTGCACCGCCTGGTGCTGTGGGATGCGAAGGCGGCCGGGGCGCTCCTGCAGATCACCGTGCACCACTGCGCCTGCGACGGGCTGAGCCTGCGCCTCCTCGTCGACGAGATCACCGCCGCCCACCAGGAGCTCGTCGGCGGACCCGCTGCGGCGACGACCCGGCGCAAGGTGCTGCCCTACCAGCCGCTGGTCACGCCGGACGAGGCGCGCGACTTCTTCACCCCTCGCCTTCAACTGGCGGACTCCTCCGTCCTGTTGGCCCCCGGCCGCAACCGGAGGCGCGCGGCTGACGACGCCGGGATTCTCGTGCCGCGCGTGCTGGACATCACCGTCTCCGAGGCCGCAGCACGCGCCAAGGAGGTCGGGGCGAGTCCGTTCGCCGTGGTGCTGGCGGGCATCGGAGCGGCGCTGTCGCGGTTCAGCGGCGAGAGCGAGGTGGCGGTGCGGGTGCCGTTCAGCCACCGTCCGCCCGCCGAGGACACCGAAGTCAGCTACCGGGTCCGCGCCCTGCCCGTGCGGCTGCCTGCCGACCGGGGCCACACCGTCGCCGCGCTGCTCGCCAGGGTGGGGGGCGAACTGCGGCAGGCCGCGGTGCACGCGGACTGGGGCGATGCCGACGCCACCTTCACCACCAAGGCCAAGCCCGCCGGTACCTCGGTGACGGTCGTGAACCAGCTCCATCCGGCCGGTCTTCTCACCCTCCATCGCCAGGCCCCGGTCGAGGCGGCCGGGCTGCGCTGGCGGCCCTATCTGTTGCCAGGCGGCACGGCCAAGTTCGACCTGAGCATCCACGTCGCAGCCGCCGCCGACGGGCGGCTGGCGCTGACCTTCGAGTACCGCGCCAACGCCGTCGATGCACCGGAACGGGAGTGGTTCGCCGACCTCGCCGCCGTCACGGTGACCGATGCCGTCACCACCGGACTCGACGAGATGACTGCGGCGCTCGGCCGAAGCAGCGGCAGCGAGGCGGCCCGCGGGCGGCGGGTGCGGCAGCGGGAGGGCCGGGTGGAAGACGCCTTCTTCGCGTACGTCACGCGGGAACCCGGTCGCATCGCCGTCGCCGACGACACCGCGAGCGGGGCCCAGGCGGTCACCTACGCACAGGTCGCCGCCGCCTCCCTGGCCGTGGCCGAGCACCTCACCGGGCTCGGCGCCGGCCCGGGCAGGGCGATCGCGGTGCGCCTGTCGCGCGGTGCCGCGCTGATCGCCGCCGTTCACGGCGTGCTGCGCGCCCGCGGCGTGCTGCTGCTGTGCGACCCGGATCTGCCCCCGGCCCGGGCCCAGTTCATGCTCGCCGACAGCCGCGCCCACCTCCTCATCGAACCGGCGGCAGAGGACGGCCCCGACACACTGCGGGTCCTCGGGCACGTGCTGCGCGTCACCGTGCTCACCGAGCAAGCCGCTCCGGTACCGCTCGCCCGGGACGGTGCGGCAGTCGAGGCGGCGTACTTGATGTACACCTCCGGGTCCACCGGCCGCCCCAAGGGCGTCGCCGTCTCCCACGCCGGGATCATCAACCGCCTGGCGTGGATGCAGCGCGCCTTCCCGATCGGCCCGGGCAACGTGGTACTGGCCAAGACCGCGCTCAGCTTCGACGTGTGCCTGTGGGAGCTGCTGTGGCCGTCGATGACCGGTGCGACGCTGCTCACGGCCCGGCATAGCCGGCACGCGGATCCCGGCTACCTGTGCGACGTGCTCGACCGGTACGCCGTTGACACGGTGCACTTCGTGCCCGCCATGCTCACCGCGTTCCTGGACACCGCGGCCGGTCGGCGTTTCCCGGCGCTGAAGCGGGTGTTCACCAGCGGTGAGCGGCTGCCGCTGATGCTCGCCCGCCGCGTCCACGCCCAGCTCGGCGTCTGCCTGCACAACCTCTACGGGCCCACGGAGGCGTCGATCGACGTCACCGCCTTCACCTACCGGCCCGGTGATGGTCGGGCGTTCGTCCCGATCGGCCGGCCGGTGGACAACACCTGCGTGCGGGTCTGCGACGAGGACGGAGCCGAAGTGCCCCTCGGGGCGGTGGGTGAACTCGTCATCGAGGGCGTGCAGGTGGCGCTGGGCTACGTGGGCGACGGCTCGCTGGACGAGGGCCGGTTCTCGGTTAACCCGGACAGCAGGCAGCGCGCCTATCGCACCGGTGACCTGGCCCGGTGGCGCTCGGGTCAGGTGCTGGAGTTCCTGGGCCGGGCCGACGACCAGGTGAAGATCAACGGACAGAGGGTGGAGCTGGCAGAGATCGATGCCGTCCTGGCCGGGCACCCGGATGTGGCAGCCGCCGCCGTCGCCGACCACGGCGAGAGCGCGGGACGCCATGCGTCTGTCGGTCGACCACCGAACTCCGGCCGTCACCGTGCCGGATGCGCGCCGCTTCCTGAACTGCCTGGTCCACGCCGCCCATGCAGCCGCCCGGGACGTCGACGCGCCTGTAGAGGCGGACCGGCTGCCGGCCGCCGAACTCGCCCGCGCGGAGGAGGCCGGCAGGGGCACGTCGCGTACCTGGCCCGCTGAGTTGTCGCTCGCCCGCGTCGTGGACGCGCACGCCGCTGGCCGACCGGATGCGGTGGCCGTCGAGGACGGGGAGGAGTCCTACACGTACGCGGACTTGGCCGCGCTCAGCCGCTCCTACGCCCACCAGATCCGCCGGCATGCCGACGGCGCGCATCCGGTGGTGGGGGTGATGGCGTCCCGGTCGGCCCGCTACTGGGCTGCCGTGCTCGGCATCTGGCGGGCCGGCGGCACCTACGTGGCGCTCTCGCCCGGCCTTCCGGCCGAGCGCCTCCAGCAGATGACCGACCAGGCCGCCGTGCAGCTGGTCTTCCTCGACCCCCGCGACCCCGGCGAAACCACCGAGGCGCTCCCCGAGGCGGTAACCCGCCTCCCCCTGGAGGCTGTGCCTGCCGAGTCGGTGGAAGAGTTCGCCCCGCAGCCGCTGGCCGAGGCCGCGTATGTGCTGTTCACCTCCGGCTCCACCGGCCGGCCCAAGGGCGCGCGGATCGGGCCTGCTCAGATGGCCAACCACTGGTGGGCCAAGACGGACCTGCTCACCCTGGACGAGGCGTGCGTGGTGGGCCAGTCGGCACGGGCCTCGTTCGATGTGTCGATCTGGCAGTTCGCTGTGCTGTGGCTGCGCGGCGGTCGCGTCGTCGTCCTGGACGACGTGCTCCTGCTGGACCCGGCCCGCCTCTTCCAGCGGCTCGACGAGCGTGGTGTGCGGCTGTTCGAGACCGTCCCCAGCCACCTGGCCGCGCTCCTGGACGCCATCGACCTGGGCACGGTGCCCTGGCCTCGGCCAGGCAGCCGGCTCGACTGCCTGATGGTGACCGGCGAGGCGGTCCCCGCCGAGGTGTGCCGCCGGTGGCTGCGCGCGGGCGGGGCACCGATCGTCAACGCCTACGGGCCCACCGAGTGCGCCGACGACATCGCCCACCAGCTCATCGACGACCCGGACATCACCGGCACGGTGCCGATCGGCCGGCCGATCCCGAACATCGCCCTTCAGGTCACCAACGCCCACGGGCAGCCCGTCCCCCTCGGCGTGGAGGGCGAACTCCGCGTGACAGGTGCCTGCATCGGGCTCGGCTACCTCGACCCCGCCGACGAGCCCGGCCGGTTCCTGCGCAACCAGCGCCGCGAGGTGGTCGCGTACCGCACCGGTGACCGGGCCCGGTTCACCGAGAACGGTGAGCTGCTGTGGCTGGGGCGGATCGACGCCGAGGTGAAGGTCCGAGGCCGCCGGATCGAACTCGGCGACATCGAAACCCATCTTCGCACCCACCCCGCGGTGAAGGACGCGGCCGCCACCGTGGTGGGCGAGGGCGACGGACGGCTTCGCGCCGTGGTCGTCCCCCGCACCGGGCACACCGTGCACGGCGACCAGCTGCGTGCACACCTTCGGGCGCACGTGCCGGGGTGGATGCTGCCGGACGAGATCAGCCTCACGAGCGCACTGCCGCTGACGGCGCACGGCAAACTCGACCGCACCGCCCTGACCACCGACTCCTTCGCCCCACCGTCCCCGCGACCACCGCGCCGTCACCCGCCAGAAGCGCTGGGCGGCCGGCAGCGGTGGCCGAGGCCGTCGCCGAGGAGTGGGCCCAGATCACCGGCCGCGCGCCCGAGCCGGAGAGCGACTTCTTCGCCGAGGGCGGCTCGTCGCTGGACAGCGTCCGCCTCACCGCCCGCATCAGCGCCCGACTCGGCCAGCCGGTCACCGTGGCCAACCTGCTCCACGCCCCGCGCTTCGCCGACCTCATCCGCCTGATCACCCCGAACCCGGCCTCCGACACCACCGTCGTGCCGCCGACGCCGGCGGCGGTCGCCGGGGTCATCACCGCAGCCCTGGACGACCCGGACGAGCTCCTCGCCCTCGTGCCGGGCAACCGCCTGGACGCGGCCGCGGTCGGCTACCTCACCCCCGCCCGGTAGGTGTCCTCGGAGAAGTCCGCGTGGCCGGGGGTGTCCAGCAGGTTGAGCACGCACCCGCGGTGCGCGAACTGCAGCACGGCGGCGGTGACCGAGATGCCGCGGGCCTTCTCCATCTCCATCCAGTCCGAGGCCACCCGACGCCGCCCGGCCTTGCCGTGCACCGCGCCCGCCCTGGTGATGGCGTGGGCGTGCAGGGCGAGGGCCTCGGTGAGCGTGGACTTGCCCGCGTCGGGATGGCTGATCACCGCGAAGGTGCGCCGCCGCGCCGCCTCATGGGCCGCCATCCCGTTACTTTCCGTGACCACACGCACCGCCTCCACACCCGCCACCGCGTTATGAGCCAGGCGAGGCGGCCGTGCGGAGAACGGACGACATGGTCCGCCGACGTCGGCCCCGGCGCAAGTCCTCGCACCGTGCATCGGCCTCGACCCGGTACGCACTCCGTGCCACAAGTTCCTCGTACCCGCTCGTCGGTTTCCGGCAACGGCACTCCCCGACTGGGCAGTTGCTCCAGGGCGTCCGGCCGACCGGTCCGTGACCTGGTCGTAGGCGGCCACGCGACCCCGCTTGTCCAGGACATGGCGCCGGATGCTCCAGCGCCTGCACAACCCCACCCTGCCCGTCCCGGCCGCTGGTGACGTGTCGTGCACCTGTCTCGACATGGTGGCGAAGCTCTTCCGCCCACCGGGACTGCAGGAAGCTGCGCTGCGCCGTCGGCGACCCGCGGGTGACGGAACTGGTGGTGTCGGCCCGTCCCCTGGCGCGGACAGCGCCGCCGCCCTGGCCTGTCACGCACACATCCCCGGCAGCCAGGGACGACCATCAACAAGCACGATCACCTTCTTCGCGGCCCCACAACAGGGGCTCCGGCTTCTGGAAATGGCATGACTGCCGATGTGGCGGCTGCTCGCCGACCGGGAACGACGCGAGCGTGACTGAGCCCGGGGGCGCCGACCTGCCGACCAGAGGAGTGGAGGTGCTCGCGCATGGCCGTGGCGTGGCTGCTCGTCATCGTCGCCGGACTGTTCGAGACCGGCTTCGCGGTGAGCCTCAAGCTGTCCGATGGCTTCTCCCGGCTCTGGCCGACCGTCGCGTTCTGCGTTTTCGCGCTGGCCAGCTTCGGTCTGCTGACGCTCTCGCTGAAGACGCTGGATGTCGGGCCCGCGTACGCGGTGTGGACCGGCATCGGCGCGTCGGGCACGGCGATCTACGGCATGGCCTTTCTCGGCGACCTGGTCTCCGCCCTCAAGATCACCTCGATCACCTTGGTGATCGTCGGGGTCATCGGTCTGCAGTTGTCCGGTTCCGCCAGTGAGCGCGGGGACCGCCCACCGCGGCCCTGACCAGCTGGTCCAGGTCGCAGCCGGGCGACATGACGGCCGGTGCGCAGGCGCCGCCCACGAACAGTGCACACTGCCGATCAGGCGGCGAAGACGACGAACAGCGGGGTGGGCACGGGACGGCTCGCCCGCCCGTCCCAGGGGCGACGGGGTACTGTGCGGGCCGCGGCACGCGCATCCGAGGGGCGGTCGCTGGGGAGCAGAGAACAGCGGGCTGCTTCCCGGCCCTGGAGAGCGTGCCGAGGCCCCGAGGTCGCCGGCTGTCACAGCCGCAGCGCGCGGCGGAGAGTGGCGGTGAGTTCATCGAGCTTCGCCTCGCCCGCTGCGGGATCCGAGCGGGCGGCATCCCGGACGCAGTGCCGGGTGTGGTCGTCCAGTAGCCCGAGGGCGACTTCCTGGAGTGCGCGCGTGACGGCGCTGATCTGGGTGAGGACGTCGATGCAGTAGCGGTCCTCGTCGACCATGCGGGTCACGCCGCGGACCTGGCCCTCCACCTTGCGCAGTCGTGCCAGGTGGTCGGCCTTGTGGTCTTGGTAGCCGGGCGGTACCGGGGAGTGCTGCGGAGCGCTGGCGCCGCTCACGGTGGTCATCGCCGAGTCGCCGCCTTCCGTCTGCTCGTGGCAGCCTGCTGGATGAGGCTGCGGCATCCAGTCTGCGGCCCGATACCCCTGCCTGGCAGGGGTCTGAGGTCCCCGTCCGAGGGGCCGGTCGGCCCCGTCTGAGCTGGATGTTCACAACGGCACTGCGGCTGTGTTCGCGTCGGTGCCGGCGCTCGTGGGGCGAGGGACCTTCGGCCTGCTGCTAAGGTACTAAGCATCTATATGGATCTGTAGCTGGGTGACTGAGGGTGGAGTCCACGGAAGGACGCGCGCCAAGGCCCAGGAGGCAGAGATGAAACCGCAGTTGGTCAAGATACTTGCCATCGCAGCGGCGGCCGCCGCCGTGTTGCTGTGGCTCGGAGTGCCGCCCGCCACACTGCTCCTGCGTGGCCGTCGTGGCGGCCTGCCCGCTGATGATGGTCTTCATGCACGGTGGTCACGGCGGCCATG
>CBFGQM010000260.1:0-7754 GCA_965650905.1 uncultured Streptomyces sp.
GCTGGACCGCCTCGGCAGCGACATCGCCGACGGTTACCAGGCGGTCAACGTCGAGTTCATCCATGTCGTGGGCGGCGTTATCAAGGGCGCCGCCGGGCTGCTCACCTTCGTCCGCGGCCTGAACCCCATGGACCCGTACAACCTGGCCCACCCCGCCGAGTACATGCAGAACGTCTCCCTGACGCTCTCCGGCCTGGTCTCCACCGCCACCCACCCCGAACGGGCCGCCAAGGCCGCCGCGGACGGTTTCAAGAAGGACCCTTCCGAGTTCTCCGGCCGCCTCTACCTCGAACTCCTCGGCACCAAGGGCGCGGGGCTCGGCCGCAGCGGTCTGCGCCTCGCGGCCAAGGAGGGCCTGGAGACGGGCGCGTCGAACGCGATACGGAACGGCGCGACACACGCGGAGGAGCTCAGCGGCGCGCGGCACGCGCCTCCGGCCGGAGTGGCGGACGACGCGGCCCCGCACGCGAACCCCTCCGCGACCAACGGCTTGCCGCCCGGCTGGACGATCGACGACGCGGCCACCCACTCGCCCCCCACCGGCATGGTGGACGACGCCGCCGGCAAGAACTGGGACGACCTGGCACAGGTCACGGACGACGTGCGGGAGCCGGCCGTCCACGGGGATTCGGTGGACTCCGGGACGGCACAGGACTTCGTTGACGACCGGTATCCGTCGCTCGGGGACATCAACGATGCTCCTGGGACGCACGCCGGCAACGACTTCGAACACCCTCCGCACACCTCGGCGGAGGATTTCAAGAGCCTCAGTACCGACCAGAAGCACGAGGTGGCAGCCGCCGAACTGAACGACGGGGCGGTTTCGTTCCCGGACGACGGTGCGGCCATTGCCTACGGCAGAGAGAATTGGAACGATTACGCACAGAACCTCCCAGAATCGACCCGGAAATCACTTTTCGACTATTCGGACGACCATTTAGGGGCGGCTGATCCGCGTTACGCCACCTACAAGGAGATGAACGGATACCTCCGAGGGAACGCGGACCTGGGCACCCCGGACGTCCTCCGTAACATCGAAGAGGTGGACAAAGCGCTGGCCGGCCGCCGACTGCCGGAGGATGTCATGGTGGTGCGAGGGCAAGGCGTGAGCCACTTGGGCGTCGAGCCCCCTGGAGAGCTGGTGGGGAGGACGATAACCGAGCCTGCCTACATGTCCACGTCACTCGGCAATAATCCGGTAGCGGCCTTCGAAGGCAATACAGGAATTCTCCACCTGCGGGTTCCCGAGGGAACCGATGCCCTGTGGATGGAGAAGGTCAGTCATTACGGAATGGGCGAGCGGGAACTGCTGCTCGGACGGGACACAAGCTACCAGGTGACGCGGGCCTTCAAGGACGAAAATGGCAAGTGGCATATCTACGGGGAAGTCTTGCCCAAGAATTAGGGAAGGTGCAGCGAATGAACGTCGAAAAGGAAACACCTCGCTTCGTCAAGCGGACAAGCAATCCGCACTTCGAAGACGAAGGGCCCGTGCTTGTGACAGGACCCCCGGAATATGCCTCACAAACCCGAAACCCCGTCCAGTACGTCGCTGTAGCGAACCCCAGCGGCACGGTGATCGGCTACCTGTGGTTCAGCGACGAGGATGCGGCCGCACGCTGGATCCCCCGAAGGGTCGCCCCCGAAGAGGGCGGAGTGTGGATCGGCCGTCTGCGTGACGCCAAGGCGCGTGGTCTCAGGCCCTCGGAAGCACTCGCCGAGGCGATCCGGGACTCGCCCGCCTCCAGTCACGTCGTACCTGACTCTGCTGCCGAAGCACCCAACTCGGACGCGGTCCGCGGCCTTGCCGGGTGGCCTCCCCCAGAGAGCCCATGGCACCCGGCGACCGGGACGCTGCTCGGCCTCGCACTCGGCGATGCCATGGGCTACCCCACCGAGTTCCTGAACATGGAGCAGATCACCTCCAAGTTCGGTGTGTGGCGCAAGATGGAGATGCCCCTTTCCTGGGGCGACACGGTGCGGGTGACCGACGACACCCAGATGGCACTGGCCGTCGGGGAAGCCTTGGCGGAAGTCACAAGGAGCCCACGCGAGACAGGAGGAGCCTGGGGGGCAGCACAGGCCATCACACCCGCCCAGGTCGAATCGGCCCTGCGCAAGCACTTCGTGGCCTGGTTGCACTCCCCGGACAACAACCGGGCCCCCGGGCAGACCTGCCTGGACGCCTGCGCCGCACTCGAACGCGACATCCCCTGGCAGGCCGCCAGCATTTTGCACTCCAAGGGATGCGGAGCGAACATGCGAGTGGCCCCCGTAGCCCTCGTACCCGGCCTGACGGCCGAACAACGCTCAGGCATCGCCCAGTTGCAGGCGGCGCTCACCCACGGCCACCCCACCGCCCTCGCCGCCAGCGACCTGACGGCCCACGCCGTATGGCTCCTCGCCCACGGCTGCGCCCTCGACGACCTCCTCCCGCAACTACGCACTCATGCGCAGCAATCGCGGCAGACGTACCACTCCGACTGGCTCGGAGACCTGGCCCACAGGGCAGGCGCCCCCGACCCCGCCTCCTACATCGCGTTCGGATGGGACGAGTGCCTGCGCGCCCTCGACACCGTCACCAACGCCCTGCGCGACCCCGACATGGACCAGGACCCCAGCCAAGCCGTCGGGGCCGGCTGGATCGCCGAGGAAGCCCTCGCGACAGCCTTGTACTGCTTCCTCGTCGTCGGGGGCGACGCACGCGGAGCGATCGCGCGAGGAGCACACTCCTCCGGAGACTCCGACTCGATCGCAGCCCTCGCCGGCGCCTTCGCCGGAGCGGCACACGGCCCCAAGTACTGGCTGCACGAGTGGGTCACGGTATTGGAATACCGCGACCGCATCCGGGCCCTGGGCTCCACCTGGGACTGAAGCGGGAAAAAAGAGGCAAGAACGTGCAGGAACCTCAGGCGGCGGCACGGCCCGCGGCTGATGCGGGGCGCCCGCCTTACAGGGGGATGCCGGACCCCACGCGGCAGGCGACCTCCTGGCTCGACTCGGTCTACGGAGGACTCGTCGAGCTCGCCTCACCGCACCCCGTGCACGAGACGGACTCAGCCTGGCTGATGGCCTGCCGGGTCCTCCCACAGCCCGGATATCCACGCTCGCCGATGCTCGCGGCCTCCGTCGTGGTCCCCAAGGACGGCGGCTTCCCGTTCCATCCGACACCGAGCGCTCCGCTCGCGGACCTGGAGCCGGCACCGCCCCACGAGACCGCCCAACGGGTCGACCGCCAGCCCCGCAGGATCAATGCCCGCGGCTGTGTCGTCGCCGTGCACTCCACGATCGACGGATGCCCGTCGGTCGCATTGCCCTGGCGCTCGGCCCACGAGGCCCCGGGCTGGTGGAGCAGGCTGCGCCGCCGGTACTTCCCGGAGTTCGAACACGTACCCGTCACCGACTGGGACGACGTCGTCAGGGCCGTCCGGGAGCCGGGCCCTGACACCAGGGGCGTGGTCTGGGTCCGCCGCGAGATGGGCGGTCACGAGGCGACCGGCAACCTGGTCTACACGCACAACAACAAAGGCCAGGTCGTCCTCCTCGACGGCCTGACCTCGTCCCTCGCCCGGCTCGACACGTCCTCGCTGCGCGAGATGGTGCTCATCCGTGCCGCGCCCACTGCGCGGGCGTCCCGGGACTGAGGGGTCACTCCTCAGAGGCGTACGACACGCAGTCCGCCCAGGCAGCGGGCGGGAACGTGAGGCGGGGGCCCCGGGTGTTCTTGGAGTCGCGGACGTGGATGGTGGCGGGGGTGGTGGCCGTCTGGGCCGAACTGACGATCACGCCCACCGGATCGCGGTCCGTCCCGTCCCGGTGAACGGCGACGCGGCCGACCAGGACCATCAAAGGCTTTGAAACCTCTGGGCCAATACCCACCCAACCCGACCAGCCTCCCGGCGACGCCGACGAGCACGACCACCCGCGCGACCGAGCCGCCCGGATGCCCCCGTGACGCGCTCGATGGCTCAATGCCCGTGCGACACGGGGATTGAGCGGGTCTGCAGCAGCAGTTGCAGATGTGAGAACAGACACTGGTTCGGATCGGAGAGATCGATCCCGCTGATCGCCTCCACCCTCCTCAGCCGGTAGCGCAGGGTGTTCGTGTGCAGATGCAGCAGCCGGGCCGCCGCCCTCATGTTGCACTGCGTGCCGAAATACGCGAGCACGGACGCCACGAGCCCCGAGTCGTGCTCTCTGTCGTAGCTCAGGAGAGCGGTGATCCGCGGATCCCGCAGGGCCGGGTTCTTGTCGAGCAGCGCGAGCGTGTCACTGAGGAGGACCTCCGAGCGCACGTCGGTGATGGTGGCAACGCGCCGTTCGTCCCGCCGCGTGATGATGTCGAGCACCCGGTCCGCCGAGACCTTCGACTCGGCGATCGCGTCCAGGCTGCCGACCACCGAACCGACGGCCGCACAGATGTCGAGCTGCAGGCGCTGACCGGCCAACCGTACGATCTCGCTCGCCAGACCGGCGACCATGCCCTCGCCGGACTGCTCCGGCAACCCGGGCAGCAGCAGGTACACGCGCTCGCCGTCGCCGGACACCAGGGACCGGCGCCGGAACGCGGCGGCGTGGACGGAGATCAGACTCGTCATCGCCGCCCTGCGCAGTTCGAAGACCGGACGGCCGGCGTCGGGGTCGGACGCGCCGCCGGTCAGGGCGAAAGCCGTGACCGCCGCCGGTTTCGACAGGTCGGCCCCGATGTGTGTGGCGAACGTCCGCGGATCGATGTGTCCCTCGAGCATCCAGCTGAGCAGCGCGTCTTCCCCTTGCAGGTTCACGGGTGCCCCGGTCCGGCGCCGCACGAGCTGCAGGGCTGCCGTCCGGGCGGCGCCGATCAGCGCACTCTCCGCATGGCTGGACAGTTTGTCCTTGCCCTCCTGGACCCAGATCGAGCCCAGCAACTGCTCGTCTACGCGGATCCCGATCGCCAGTCGCCGCCTGATCCCCCGCTCCGGACGTTCCTCGACATCCACCACGTCGTCCCCGGTGCGCAGTCGCTCGTACACGCCCCACTGCCGCAGCAGCTCCAGATAGTGGGCGGGGCCCTGCCAGCCCAGGATCGAACGCCGACGCAGCTCGTCCACCTCGTCGTCCGAGCGGGAGTAGGCCAGCACGCGGTTGGCGCTGTCCTCGATACTGACGATGCCACCGGTGAGGGCGGCGACCGTCTCCGCCAGGGCGAAAAGGTCAGTGGGCTCACCGGTCTCCGGGAACCGGGCCACGCGCGCGTCGGCAACCACACCTCTGGCCAGGGAGTCGATCTGCGCCCAGCGAGCCTCCGGGCGTACGCCGAGCATGACGGCGCCCGTGTCGGCAGCGACCTGTTTCAAAGCTTCGCGATCGCCGTCCTGGTCCAGCTTGACGGCCACGGCCGCAGCACCCTGCCGGGCTGCCGCACGTGCCAGGGGGAGCGCCCTGTGGCCCCGCGCACCGATGACCAGGACAAAATCCTCTCGGTACGTCTCCGAGCCGTCGTCCGCATCCAGGAGGACCACGTCGTTGATCTCGACGTCGAGACCGGCCGGCGCGGCGACCAGGTCGACCACCGGCTCGCCGAGCGCAAGCAGTAGCTGTCGCAGACCCGCACCGGCGGGCCTGCCCGTCTCCTCCACCATGAGACCCATTCTGCTCGCGAAGCGGATTCGCCAGGACATGCCCGAGCGAGGCCTCGAGCGTGAGGCGATTCAATCGCTGCCCATACAAACATACAAACAGGTCACGAACACGGGAAGTACGAAGAGGGCCCGTACGACCGAAGTCGTACGGGCCCCTTCAAGGAGCTCCTGAGGAGCTACCAGGTCAATCGATCAGCGACTACTTGTTGATCTTGGTGACCTGGCCGGCGCCCACGGTCCGGCCACCCTCACGGATGGCGAACTTCAGGCCCTCCTCCATGGCGACAGGCTGGATGAGCTCGACCTTCATCTCAGTGTTGTCGCCCGGCATGACCATCTCCGTGCCTTCGGGGAGGGTCACCACACCGGTCACGTCAGTCGTACGGAAGTAGAACTGCGGACGGTAGTTGTTGAAGAACGGCGTGTGACGGCCACCCTCGTCCTTGGACAGGATGTAGGCCTGCGCCTCGAACTCGGTGTGCGGGGTGACCGAGCCCGGCTTGATGATGACCTGGCCGCGCTCGACGTCCTCGCGCTTGATGCCACGGAGGAGCAGACCGACGTTCTCACCGGCCTGGCCCTCGTCGAGCAGCTTGCGGAACATCTCGATGCCGGTGACCGTGGTGGTGGTCTTCTCCGGCTTGATGCCCACGATGTCGACGGTCTCGTTGACCTTGAGAACACCGCGCTCGATACGACCGGTGACGACGGTGCCACGACCGGTGATCGTGAAGACGTCCTCGATCGGCATCAGGAACGGCTTGTCGACGTCACGCTCGGGCTGCGGGATCGCCTCGTCGACGGCCTTCATCAGCTCGAGGACGGAGTTGCCCCACTCCTTGTCGCCCTCGAGGGCCTTGAGCGCCGAGACCTTGACGACCGGCAGGTCGTCGCCCGGGAACTCGTACTCGGAGAGCAGCTCACGGACCTCGAGCTCGACGAGCTCCAGGATCTCCTCGTCGTCCACCATGTCGGCCTTGTTCAGGGCGACGACGATGTACGGAACGCCGACCTGGCGGGCCAGGAGCACGTGCTCCTTGGTCTGCGGCATCGGGCCGTCAGTGGCGGCGACAACGAGGATGGCGCCGTCCATCTGCGCCGCACCCGTGATCATGTTCTTGATGTAGTCCGCGTGACCGGGGCAGTCGACGTGGGCGTAGTGACGCGTCTCGGTCTGGTACTCGACGTGCGCGATGGAGATGGTGATACCGCGCTGGCGCTCCTCAGGAGCCTTGTCGATCTGGTCGAAGGCCGAGGCCTCGTTCAGGTCCGGGTACGCGTCGTGCAGCACCTTGGTAATGGCGGCCGTGAGGGTCGTCTTACCGTGGTCGATGTGACCGATGGTGCCGATGTTGACGTGCGGCTTAGTCCGCTCGAACTTCGCCTTCGCCACTGGGGTCCTCCTGTGGAGTGGTTCTGTACGCCTTACTCATCGGCGCCAGGTGATCTTTGCTGGAAAGCCGGGGCCCAGGGCATTTCGCCGCGGTTCTGGCGAAATGCCCCAGCAGGCTCCGGAGTCAAGCCTAAGGTGTGAACTCGGTTGAGTCTGAACTCGGTGAGTTACTCGCCCTTGGCCTTCGCGATGATCTCCTCGGCGACGTTCCGCGGAACCTCGGCGTAGGAGTCGAACTGCATCGAGTAGCTCGCGCGACCCGACGTCTTGCTGCGGAGGTCGCCGACGTAGCCGAACATCTCCGACAGCGGAACCAGGCCCTTGACGACGCGGGCACCGGCACGCTCCTCCATGGCCTGGATCTGACCACGGCGGGAGTTGATGTCACCGATGACCTCGCCCATGTAGTCCTCGGGCGTGGTGACCTCGACGGCCATCATCGGCTCGAGCAGCACGGGGCTGGCCTTGCGCGCGGCCTCCTTGAAGGCCTGCGAACCGGCGATCTTGAAGGCGAGCTCGGAGGAGTCGACCTCGTGGTAGCCACCGTCGATGAGCGTGACGCGGACGCCCGTCATCTCGTAGCCCGCGAGGATGCCGAACTGCATGGCCTCCTGCGCACCGGCGTCGACCGAAGGGATGTACTCCTTCGGGATTCGGCCACCGGTCACCTTGTTCACGAACTCGTACGAGGCGTCGCCGCCCTCGATCGGCTCGATCGCGATCTGCACCTTGGCGAACTG
>CBFGQM010000261.1:0-7728 GCA_965650905.1 uncultured Streptomyces sp.
GGCCCGAGTCGAGCCGTTGCCGAACTTGTCGGCGAGCGCGTACGCCGCGTCGCAGCCGGACGGCAGCATCAGCCCGTAGAGGAGCTGGCGGACGGTGACCTTGTCGCCGACGATCAGCTTGGCGTTCGAGGCCCAGTTGTTGTCGACGATGTAGTCGCTGTACGCCTTCTGAATCGTGACCTTGGCGTCCAGGTCGAGGTTCGGCTGCGACACCACGACCTTCGCGGTCATGATCTTCGTGGTCGAGCCGGTGGAGCGACGCGTGTCCGCCGCCTTGGTGTAGAGGGTCTTGCCCGTGCCGTTGTTCATCACGTAGCCGCCCTTGGCGGCGATCGTGGGCTCGGTGAGGGCCTGCGCGGGCGCGGCCGTGAGGGCTCCGGTCGCGAGCACGGCTCCGGTGGTGATGACCACGGCGGCAGCTCTGCGAACCCGTACGCCCTTCATGACGGTTATCAAGTCGAGTACCCCGGTTTCTTCAAGTGGCCTGGGAAGGCGGCCACTTGTGTGGGCCGCCGTCTCTTCAGACACGTGGATAGCACGGAAGGATGCGCCGTTACCGAACGGGGTGCCACTGGGCGTCACATGTCCGCATCCTGGACCCCCGCGGCCATGCGTACGTGTTGTATCTATGGTGTGCGCATGCCTTCCACCCCGTCCCCGTCCCCGACTTCGGCCCCCGCCGCCCCTCCCACGGCACCCGTACCCGCTGGGGCACGACCGGCGTCACCGGCACCCGTCAAGCGGCCCCCCGCCGCCGAGCGCGTCTACAGCCACGTCAAGCAGGGAGTCCTGGAGCGCTGTTACGAGGGCGGAACCCTGCTCACCGAGGGCGAGTTGGCCGAGGCGGTCGGGGTCTCGCGCACCCCCGTACGGGAGGCGCTGCTGAGGCTGGAGGTCGAGGGGCTGATCAAGCTCTACCCGAAGAAGGGCGCCCTGGTCCTGCCGGTCTCCGCCCAGGAGATCGCGGACGTCGTGGAGACCCGCCAGCTCGTCGAGGAGCACGCGATCCGCAAGGCGGTCCCGGCCTCACCGCAGCTCATCGCGCGCCTCACCGAACTTTTGGAGAAGCAGCGGGAGCAGGCCGCTGCCGGAGACCTCGCGGGAGCCGCCGTCACCGACCGCTGCTTCCATGCCGAGATCGTCCGCAGCGTCGGCAACCACATCCTCTCCCGCCTCTACGACCAGCTCCGCGACCGCCAGCTCCGGATGGGCATCGCCGTGATGCAGGCCCACCCCGACCGGATCACCAAGACGCTCACCGAGCACCGGGAGATCCTCGACGCGCTGCGCTCCGGCGACGCGGCGACGGCCGTCGACCATGTCCACCGGCACATCAGCTGGTTCTCCAGCCTGGCGCGAGGTGACGTCCGATGACCGCCGGGGAACGGCCGACGACCGCGTCCCTCCCCAAAGATCCGCCCGGCGGCCGCCGGGCCGTCGTCGTCTGGTCCGTCGGCGTCGCCGTCTACTTCGTCGCCGTCATCTTCCGTACGTCACTGGGGGTGGCCGGACTCGACGCCGCCGACCGCTTCCACGTGGGCGCCTCCGCCCTCTCCACCTTCTCGATCCTCCAACTCCTCGTCTACGCGGGCATGCAGATACCCGTCGGCCTGCTGGTCGACCGGCTCGGCCCCAAGAAGGTGCTGACCATCGGCGTACTCCTGTTCACAGTGGGGCAGTTGGGCTTCGCCTTCTCGCCCTCGTACGGGACGGGGCTGGCGTCGCGCGCGCTGCTGGGATGCGGTGACGCGATGACCTTCATCAGCGTGCTGCGGCTGGGCGCGCGCTGGTTCCCGGCCCGGCGCGGACCGATGGTCGCGCAGCTCGCGGGCCTGGCGGGCGTGGCGGGCAACCTCGTCTCGACGCTTGCCCTGGCCCGGCTGCTGCAAGGCGTCGGCTGGACCGCGGCCTTCGCGGGAAGCGCGCTCGCGGGCGTCGTCGTCCTCGTCCTGATGCTGCTGTTCCTGCAGGATCACCCCGAGGGACACGAGCCGGAGTCGTTCCCGCACCAGGGCGCCGCGTCCGTGCGCCGGCAGATCGTCGCGTCCTGGCGGGAGCCCGGGACGCGGCTCGGGCTGTGGGTGCACTTCACCACACAGTTCCCGGCGATGGTGATCCTGTTGTTGTGGGGCCTGCCGTTTCTGGTCGAGGCGCAGGGGCTCTCGCGGGCGACGGCCGGTGAACTCCTCACGCTCATCGTGCTGTCGAACATGGTCATCGGCCTGGTGTACGGGCAGATCGTCGCCCGGCACCACGCGGCGCGGCTTCCGCTGGCGCTCGGCACGGTGCTGTCGACGGCGGTCGTCTGGGGCGTCACGCTCGCCTACCCCGCCGACCATGCGCCGATGTGGCTGCTGACCGCTTTCTGCGTCGTGCTCGGCGCCTGCGGGCCCGCCTCAATGATCGGCTTCGACTTCGCTCGTCCCGCGAACCCGCCCGAGCGTCAGGGCACGGCCTCCGGAATCACGAACATGGGGGGTTTCGTCGCCTCGATGACGACGCTGTTCGCGATCGGCGCGCTGCTGGACGCCACCGGGGACGACTACGCCGTCGCCTTCTCCGCGGTGTTCGTGCTCCAGGCGCTCGGCCTCAGCCAGATTCTCCGCCTCCGCCGCCAGGCCGCCCGCCGCGAGCGGGAACGGCTCGTGGCCAGCCGGGTGGAGACGGTGCACGCACCGGCGTGAGCCACCAAGCCACCAAGCCACCCAGTCGTCAAGCCACGCCGACGGCCCTGCGGCCGAGGGCCTTACGGCGTGACGACGAAAGACCTCAGGATCGCCGCCGCCAGCTTCTGGTCGCCCTCCGTCTTGATCCGATCCGCGGCGGCCACCGGCGACACCCGCCCGCACGCCAGCCTCATGTACGTCTCCCAGTCCGTGCAGAGCGTGACCAACGGCCCCAGCGACGGCGAACCGTCCACCGTCCCGCGACCCTGGGCGTCCACCCGCACCGTGCGCAGGAACTCGACCGGGCCGTTCACGTCGATGACGACGGCGGAGTTCGCCGGGGCCTGGGCGTCCTTGGCGACGATCTTCGGCAGCAGGTCGAGCAGCGTGTCACGCGTGACGTACGCGCCGGGGGAGTCCAGATTCCCCGGCTTGTTCAGGGCCGTACGCAGATCCTGTTCGTGCACCCAGATGTCGAAGGCCCGCCTGCGCATGGCGAACTCGAGGGTCTCCTCGATGCCGCGCGGGCCGCGCACGGGCGTCTCGGGAGCGCGGTTCTCGTTCCGCAGCTGCCGGGAGCGGCGGATGATCGTGTACTCCAGCTCGGAGAGCATCTCGGGTGCCGTGTGGTGGCGGCGTACGTCGACCTGCATCTCCTGGTAGCGCTGGGCCTCGGTCTTCACGTGGTACAGGTCACGCGGCAGCGTGTGGATGGGGCGCGGATCGCCCAGCGTCTCGCAGTCGACACCGATGACATGCGACACGATGTCGCGCACTGACCAATAGGGGCACGGTGTCGGAAGGTTCCACTCCCCCTCCACGAGCGGTTGCACCAGCTCGGCTATCGCCTCGACGGACTGCGTCCAGGCGTCGGCGTAGGTTTGCAGGCTGGGATGGAGACTCACGGGACCCCTTGGGCGGTTGGTGCGTGGGCATGGGTGTTGTGGAGCGCTAAGTTACGCTGCTCCAAGGCACACCGGCAGTGCTTTCGTGTGACGATCGTAGGCCCGTATGCGCGGGTCGAATGCCAGGACGGTGGTAGTGTGCGCGCCTCCCTCATCCAGATCGGCGTAAATGAGGACGAATCGGTCGAAGCGCGCCGGCGGCGTGTGGCGTCCCTCGTCCGTGACGCCGGCGAACAGGCCGGTGCCGATCTCGTCGTCCTGCCCGAGCTGTGGACAACGGGCGCGTTTGCGTACGAGTCCTTCGCGGCGGAGGCCGAGCCGCTGGAAGGGCCGACGTACGAGGCGATGGCGAAGGCCGCGAGCGACGCGGGGGTCTGGCTGCACGCGGGCTCCCTTCCCGAACGGACGGCACCCGACAGCGGCTCGGCCCTGGGGAACGACCTGCTCTACAACACCTCGCTCGTCTTCTCACCCTCCGGTGAACTGGCCGCCGCGTACCGCAAGATCCACCGCTTCGGCTTCGACAGGGGCGAGGCGGTGCTGATGAGCGCCGGCACCGAGGTCGTCACCGTACGGCTGCCGTCGACCACCCTCGGCCTCGCGACCTGCTACGACCTCCGCTTCCCCGAGCTGTTCCGGCGGCTCGTCGACGCGGACGCCGAGACCCTGGTCATCCCGGCCGGCTGGCCCGAACGCCGCCGTTCCCACTGGACGCTGCTCGCCCGGGCCCGGGCCGTCGAGAACCAGGCGTACGTCCTCGCCTGCGGGACCGCCGGTACGCATGCGCGAGTTCCGCAGGCCGGCCACTCGATCGTGGTGGATCCGTGGGGCGAGGTGCTGGCGGAGGCGGGCGCGGACGAGGAGATCCTGACCGTCGACTTCGACCCCGCGAAGGTGGCCACGACGCGGGAACAGTTCCCGGCGCTGAAGGACAGGGTGCTCTGAACGGGCTGCTCCGCCCCGGGTGCCGTCGCGCAGCGACGGCTCAGCCGGCATCCCCCCGTTCCTTTTCCCCCAGGTGGACGACGCACACCGCCACCGCGATCAGCAGCGCCGGGTCCGCGTCCTCCCGTACGACCTCCACGCCGTATGTGTCCTGCAGCCGCAGCCAGCGCCGCGAGATGTGGGCCAGCAGCTCCCCGTCGTACTCGACGACGAACTCACGATCGAGGATCTTGCCGCTGACATCGAGTTCGGTGTCGTCATAGAGGATCACTTTGTAGTGGTTGCGCAGGAGCGACAGGCGCTTGCGCCGGACGGTGGCCAGCGGCTCGCTGTCCCGTTCGATCACCATGGCGTCCCGGAGGGCGAACATCTTCTGGCGGATGTCGATCAGGACGCGCCCCTGCGTGTCCTTCAGTTCGAAGGTGTCCCGCAGGCGCATCGCCTTGCCGTCGACGAAAAAGGCCCTGCGGCCGTGCTCGTCCTCGATCCAGTAGTCGTCGCCGATGCCGAGGAGCCGGTCGCGTACGAGGAATCTCATGTTTTCAGCGGTTCCCCGGCGTCCGGTCCGAAACGCCGGCGGTAGGCCGATGGGCTGAGCCCCGTCTCGCGCCGCAGCCGCGCCCGCAGGTTGGCGGCGGCGGCGAGCCAGCTGCGCGACGCAACCACGTCCGGTCGGTGCTCCCCGCCGGATTCCGGGTTTCGGCGTGCACAGGGTCAGCTCGTACAACGGCTCTGGCAGGCCGATTTCGGGCCGGGGCAGCCCGAACAGCTCGGTGGCGACGCCGACGGTTGGCGTGGGGCCGGAGCCGTCGCGTCAGCCCTCCAGGAATGCCACCAGTGCGTTCGCCAGCAGGAACGGGTCGTCCGCGCCGCACAGTTCGCGGGCGCTGTGCATGGAGAGGATGGCCACGCCGATATCGACCGTCTTGATGCCGTGGCGGGCCGCGGTGATGGGGCCGATGGTGGTGCCGCAGGGCATGGAGTTGTGGGAAACGAACGACTGGAGCGGGACGCCGACCTTGTCGCAGGCGGCGGCGAAGACGGCGCGGCCCGAACCGTCCGTCGCGTAGCGGTTGTTGACGTTGACCTTGAGGATGGGGCCGCCGCCGGCGCGGGGGTGGTGCGTCGGGTCGTGGCGCTCGGCGTAGTTCGGGTGGACCGCGTGCCCCGTGTCGGAGGAGAGACAGACCGTGCCGGCGAAGGCGCGCGCTCTGTCCTCGTAACTACCGCCGCGCGCGAACACCGAACGCTCGAGCACGCTGCCGAGCAGCGGACCGTCGGCCCCCGTGTCCGACTGCGAACCGTTCTCCTCGTGGTCGAAGGCCGCGAGCACCGGGATGTACGGGAGGGCCTCGCCCGAGGTCACGACGGCCGACAGCGCCGCCGTGCCGGCGTGCACGGACAGGAGGTTGTCCATGCGCGGTCCCGCGACCAACTCCTTGTCCCGGCCCAGGTACGAGGGCGGCTCGACGGAGTGCACCATCAGGTCCCAGCCGGTGACCTCACCCTCGGCCAGCCCCGACTCCTGCTCCAGGAAACGGATCAGGTCTCCGTCGCGTACGTCGTTGCCCAGGCCCCAGATCGGCTGGAGATGGCGCTGCTTGTCGAGCTTGAGGCCCTCCGAGGTGACCGAGCGGTCCAGGTGGATGGCGAGTTGCGGGACTCTCAGCAGGGCGCGGTCGATATTCACCAGCCGGGTCGTGCCGTCGCGCAGCGAGAGCCGGCCGGCCAGCCCGAGGTCGCGGTCCAGCCAGGAGTTGAGCAGCGGGCCGCCGTAGATCTCGACCGCGACCTGACGCCAGCCGTGCGCGCCGCTGTCGGGCAGCGGCTTCACCCGCAGGTTGGGGGAGTCGGTGTGCGCCCCGATGATCCGGAAGGGTGTGTGCGGCTCGGCCCCCGCGGGCACGTACCACGCCACGATCGCGCCTCCGCGCAGCACGTACTTCCCGCCGATCCCCACGGCGGGGGCCGCCGATGTCTCCGCGTCCCACGCGTCCGTTTCCGCGACCTGCCGGAAGCCGGCCTTCTCCAGCCGCTCGGCCGCGTTCGCCACCGCGTGGTACGGGGACGGGCCGGCCGCCAGGAAGGACATGAGGTCATCGGTGTGGCTGCGATCGAAGCGTGGGGGTGTGCACATGGGTTCACCTTAACGACGTACGAGGGCCCGTTCCCGGTGACGGGGAACGGGCCTCGTAAGGGGCCCTGGAAGACGAGGACGGACAGTGGAGGAACAGGGTCCGGATGCCGGTCGGCGGCTGGTTCGGGGGTCCTTGCCGACGGTCCTCGGGCCTGCTGGGACTGGGTTTCCGAGGAGAGGAGCCACCAGGACCTTTCGACAACGCGGCGAACGGGCCGCCGGCGGCGTCGTACGTGCCCCGCCCCGCGAGCGCAGCCCCTCAGACTCAGGCCTCAGAAGGCCGTCTCGTCCAGCTCCATCAGGTCAAGGTCGACGCCCTCGGCGAGCTGGCGCGCACCGGTGACACCCGGCAGGACGTTCGCCGCGAAGAACTTCGCCGCCGCGATCTTGCCGGTGTAGAAGGCCACATCATTGACGGACACAGACTTGGCCGACGCGGTCTCCAGCCTCTCGGCGGCGACGACGGCCCCCTTCAGCAGCAGGTAGCCGACCACCACGTCACCCGAGGCCATCAGCAGGCGGGTGGTGTTGAGCCCCACCTTGTAGATGTTCCTGACGTCCTGCTCGGTCGCGGCGAGGTCGGTGAGCATGAGGCCGACCATGGCCTCCAGCTCGACGGCCGCCGTGGCGAGCTGCTCGCGGGCGACCGCCAGCTCCTCCCCGCCCTCACCGAGCGCCAGGAACTTCTTGATGTCCTCGGCGAGGGCGTTGAGGGCCGCTCCCTGGTTCCGGACGATCTTCCGGAAGAAGAAGTCCTGTCCCTGGATCGCGGTCGTGCCCTCGTAGAGGGTGTCGATCTTGGCGTCCCTGATGTACTGCTCGATCGGGTACTCCTGCAGGAAGCCGGAGCCGCCGAAGGTCTGAAGGGACTGGGCGAGCTGTTCGTAGCCCTTCTCGGAGCCGTAGCCCTTCACGATCGGCAGGAGCAGGTCGTTCAGCGCCTCCAGGGCGAAGACGTCCTCGCCCGTGGTCTCCTTGACGAGGATCTCGTCCTGGACCGACGCGGTGTACAGGACCAGGGCGCGCATGCCCTCCGCGTACGCCTTCTGCGTCATCAGCGAGCGGCGCACGTCCG
>CBFGQM010000262.1:0-7687 GCA_965650905.1 uncultured Streptomyces sp.
TCCCGAACTCTTGCCACACCTTCAGACACAGGCTACGGTACGGCGATCAGGTGACCTAATACGTATTAGGTCGTTGCTTCGGCAGCCGCAATGGCCTGCAGGGGGACGCCCCACACCCGCTTTGCCCGAGCCGCCACCCCGTCGAACACCGTCCCCATGCGCGCCGACCGGGTGGAATCACACGAAGAGAGATCTGTCATGGACGACACGATCCCCGTCAGCACCAACACGACACCCGGCCGCGTTGCGTCAGCCGCCGATCCGGTCTCGTGACCACGACACTTCCGCGTCACGCCACTTCGACACCCCCGAGCCTGCCTGCTCGCGCGACGGACCGGTCCTGATGCGGCTGCCGGGCACTCGCCGTGACTACTAGGTCGAGCAGACCTACCGACGGCTGCCCGTAGTCCCCACACAAGTGACCAACTCGTGTTCAACACGCGACTCGTGGCCCAGTTCAGACTTCCAGGAGAACACGCATGAACCGCAAACCCTTGATCGCGCTGATCGCCGCATCGGCGCTGGCGCTCGGCACAACAGCATGCGGCGCCGACAGCGAACAGGGGGACGGACCGGCGCGCACCAGCGCGAATGAGCTGCGCATCGGCCTCTCGGCCGGGCCGGCCACACTCGACCCGGCCAAGGACGGCGCCGGATTGCAAAACGTGATGCGTTCGCTGACCAATGAGTCCCTGTTCCACATGAACGCCGACTACACCGCCAGCCCCGTTCTGGTGAGCGACTACAAGTACGTCGGAGACGGGAACAAGGTCTTCGAGTTCACCCTCAAGAAGGGGATCCGCTTCACCGACGGAAGTCCGCTGAACGCGGCGGCGGTCAAGACCTGGCTGGACTATTTCGCGAAGCAGCCCGGGCCGTTCACCTCGTCGCTCTCGATCGGCTCCATCGAGACCAAGGGCGACTACACGGTCCGGCTCAATCTCGCCTCGCCCAGCGCGATCGTGCCCTTGCTCCTGTCCCAGTACGCAAACCGGGGCGCCCTCTCGAGCCCCAAGTCCGTCGCCGACTCCGGCAGCCTGGCGAAGGGCACGTACGGCGTCGGCCCCTACGTCCTGGATGCCGCCCAATCCGTGACCGGCGACCACTACACCCTGGTGCCCAGCAAGTACTACCACGGTCCGACAAAGGTCCGTTTCAAGAAGGTGACCGTTCGGATCATCCCCAACCGGTCCTCGATGCTGCGCGCGTTCCAGTCCGGGCAGATCGACTTCGGAAACCTGGACCCATCCACCGCGCCCGCGGCGAAGAAGGCGGGCGTGAAGGTGATGCACTGGCGCAGCGGCACCGTGTTGGTGACCCTCTTCGACCGCAACGGGACAATCGCCAAGCCGCTCGCCGACGTCCGGGTCCGGCAGGCGCTGAACTACGCCGTCGACCGTGAGTCGATCACCAAGGCGCTGGTCGGCGACTACGGCCGGCCGACATCCCAGTACCAGACCGAGTACTCCGACCCGGCCCTGGAAGATCGCTACCCCTACGACCCGAAGAAGGCGAAGGCGCTGCTCGCCAAGGCCGGCTACCCGCACGGGTTCCGCATGGACGTCCTCGACCCGGGGGGCATAGTCGGCAACTGGGGCGACCCGACGATGCAGTCGGTCGCGCAGGACTGGGAAAAGGTCGGCGTCAAGGTCAAGGTCACCCAGGCAACCACCGACTTCATCCAGCAGGCGCTCTCGAAGAAGTTCCCTGCGGTCGAGTGGACTCCGGACATCACCCCGACGGCGGGCGCGTACTCGACGCTGTATGCCCCCAAGGGCTCGACCAACCCCTTCGGTGCTACGAACGCCAAGATCAACGCGCTCTACCGCCAGGGTCAGACAGAGCAGGGCGACCAGACAGCGAAGACGTTCAGAAAGCTCAACAGCATGGTCACCGAGCAGGCCATCCATGTGCCGATCTACGAGTACCACATCCCGTGGGGCATGAACGAGCACATCACAGGAGTCAAGAAGGGCCCCTGGATGGTCTTCGGCGCCGACCTCGGCTGGAAGGGCTGACGATGGCCAACCCGTCGGTTGACGCGATGGGAGCGCCGCTCACGCGCTCCCGTCGCGGGCGCGCCATCCGCAGACGCGGCGCCGGAGGTGGCAGGCTGACCTCGCTGCTGGCCCGCCGGATGCTGACGGCAGTCCCCTTGCTGCTGGTCGTGTCGAGCTTCAACTTCCTGTTGCTGTCGCTCACCCCGGGAGATGCCGCACGCCAGATCCTCGGAGTCAATGGCACACCGGAACAGTACGAAGCGCTGCGCCGGCAACTCGGGCTCGACCTCCCGGTCTACGAGCAGTACTGGCACTGGCTGACCCAGGCGGTCTCGGGTGACTTCGGCGATTCGATCACCAACGGCAGCCCGGTCCTGGAATCGATCACGAGTCGAGTGCCCGTCACCATGTCCCTCATCGCCGGCTCACTGCTCGTGAGCGTCGTGGCCGGCGTCAGCCTCGGCGTGTTCAGTGCCGTCCGTGGTGGAGCGATCGGCAGGGCGGTCGACGCGCTCGCTCTCCTCAGCTGGGCACTGCCCGTCTTCTGGGTCGGCTCCGTGCTGGTCGTCGTCTTCGCCATCAAGCTCGAGTGGTTCCCCGCGCTCGGGTACGTGCCGTTCACCGAATCGCCCCAGGACTGGGCCCGATCGCTGGTGCTGCCGGTGACCGCACTCTCCCTCGGCTCCGTTGCCGCCGTCATGAAGCAGACCCGGGAATCCATGCTCGACGTGCTCGGAAGCGAGTACATCAGGATGGCCGCCGCCAACGGGGTCTCCCGAACTTCACTGATCTATCGGCATGCCCTCAAGAACGCCGCCATCCCGGTCGTCACCGTCCTGGGTATCCAGACCGTCGGCCTGCTGGGCGCCGCGGTTCTCATCGAGAACGTCTTCTCCGTACCGGGCCTTGGTTCGCTCGTCGTCGGTTCGGCCCTGGCCCACGACATCCCGACGGTCCAGGCGGTCGCGGTGATCTTCACCGTGGTGGTCATCATCGTCAACCTGTCGGTCGATCTCGCCTATGGGCTGCTCAACCCGAGAGTGAGCACAGCATGACTGTGACCGTGGCCGGTGCCGAACCGTCGGCATCGCCCTCCGTGACCCCCCGCTTCGTGCGCCGTCTGCTGCGACGCCCGCTGGCCGTCGTGTGCCTGGCCTACCTGGCGATCCTCGTCGTGATCGCCATCGCCGCCCCGATGCTGATGCCACACGTGGGGACCGAAAGGGCCGGCGATCTCGCAACCGCCCTGCACGGCCCGAGCGCCGGCCACCCCCTTGGCGTCGACAGCCTGGGCCGCGATGTCCTGCAGCGACTGCTGGTGGGAACCCGGGGCACGTTGGTGGGCGTCGTCGAGGCGATGGCGGTCGTCCTGGCGCTGGGCATCCCCATCGGGCTCGTGGCCGGCTACGTCGGCGGCAAGGCCGACCGGGCGATCATCTGGCTGGCGGATCTCGTGTTGTCGCTGCCGGCGATCATCCTGGCCATCGTCGTGCTGTCGGTCTTCCCACAGAGCGTGCCGGCCGCGATGGTGACGCTCGGTGTCCTGGCCGCCCCGGGCCTTGTGCGCGTCGTACGAGCCGCGACACTGCCGGTGCGCGAACAGCTCTACGTCGCCGCCGCCCGGGTGTCGGGCATGTCGCGGACCTACATCATCACCCGACACGTGCTGCCGCGGGTCATGGGACCCATCATCGTGCAGGCGTCCTTGCTGGCAGCAACTGCGTTGCTGGTGCAGACCGGGCTGGCCTTCCTCGCCCTCATTGCCGCGCCTCCGGAGCCCAGCTGGGGAGGCATGGTCGCCGACGGGGTCAGCGCCCTCTTCCAGCAGCCCTGGTTGATCTGGCCGCCCGGCCTGGCGATCGCGCTGACGATTCTGGCGTTCGGACTTCTGGGCGACGCGGTCAGAGACGCCAGCACAGAGGGCTGGTCCCCGAAGTCCGCCCTCCCGCTCAACGACAAGCACCGACGCACGCCCACGCGAGCCGCTGCCGTCGTTCCCGCGAGCACGAACGACAGCCTGCTCTCGGTCCGTGACCTCACAGTGTCCTACGCCACGCCCACCGGCCCCATCCGTGCGGTCGACGGGGTGACCTTCGACATCGCCCGCGGAGAGACCGTCGGAGTCGTCGGCGAGTCCGGTTGCGGGAAGACCACGACAGCCCTCGCCATCATCGCGCTGCTCGGTGGCGGCGGACGGATCGACTCCGGACACGTCCTTTTCGACGGCAGGGACCTTGCGGTCCTGTCGGAGTCCGAACTCCAGGCTGTCCGCGGTACCGAGATCGGCTACGTCTCCCAGGAACCGATGGTCGCGCTCGATCCCGCCTTCCGGATCGGCTGGCAACTCGCCGAAGCCGTCCGGATCAACACCGGAATGAGCCGGGCCAAGTCCAGGAGACGCGCCGTCGAGCTCTTGGAACAGGTGCAGCTTCCCGAGCCCCATCTTGTGGCTCGCCGCTACCCGCACGAGCTGTCGGGCGGCATGGCCCAGCGCGTCGTCGTCGCGCGTGCCCTGGCCGGCGAACCGAAGCTCCTGATCGCCGACGAGCCGACCACCGCCCTCGACGTCACCATCCAGGTGGAGATCCTCGATCTGCTGCGCACGCTTCAGCGCGACCGTGGCATGGCGATCATGCTGGTCACCCATGACCTGGGTGTGGTCGCCGACATGTGCGACCGGGTCGTGGTGATGTACGCCGGCCAGATCACCGAACGCGCCGGCGTGAAAGAGCTGTTCGGCAACCCGCACCACCCCTACACCCGGGCACTGCTCGCCTCGAACCCGCACAACCAGCACGGCTCGGCGGTGCTGCCCACCATCCCGGGTGCGGTCCCCATGCCGGGCTCGTGGCCGCAGGGCTGCCACTTCCAGCCGAGATGCGCGCGCGCCACCGAGCAGTGCGGCAGCGGCGAGATCCCCCTCCTCGAGATCGGCGCCTCCCACGAGGCCCGCTGCCTCTACGCCCACCAGATCGAAGGTGTGTCGTGAACGACGAGACAAACCTCCTCGAAGTCCGCGATCTGTCGGTGCACTTCCGCCGCGGCCACGGCTCACCCGTCCAGCGAGCCGTCGACCAGGTGAGCTTCTCCGTGGCCGAACGGGAGACGCTGGGCGTCGTGGGCGAATCCGGCTCCGGCAAGACCACCATCGGCCGGGCCGTGCTCGGCCTGGTGTCGCCGACCGACGGCCAGATCGAGTTCGCGGGCGAGGACATCACCCGAGCCGACCACAAACGGCGCCGTGAGCTCAGCCGCGACCTGCAAGTGATCTTCCAGGATCCGTACAGCTCGCTGAACCCGACCCGGACCGTCGCTCAGACGCTGGGCGAGTCGCTGCGGGCGGAGAAACTGGCCGGAGACGAGGTCCGACACCGGGTCATCGCCATGCTCGAGCGGGTCGGACTTCCCGCGAGGGCTGCGGACCGTCACCCGTCGAGCTTCTCCGGCGGCCAGCGGCAACGTATCGCCATCGCCCGGGCTCTCGTCGCACAACCGCGGCTGGTGATCTGCGACGAGCCGGTCAGCGCGCTGGACCTCTCGGTCCAGGCCCAGGTGCTCAACCTGCTCCGGGAGCTGCAGGACGAGTTCGCACTCGGCTACCTGTTCGTGGCCCATGACCTGGACGTCGTCAGGCACCTGTCGCACCGCATCATGGTCCTGTACCGCGGACAGATCATGGAGCAGGGCCCCGCCGAGATGGTCTACGCCACGCCGATGCACCCTTACACCAGGGCCCTGCACGAAGCAGCGCCCGTCCCGGACCCGGTGCGCCAAGCAGAACGCCGCCTGCGCCGCGTGCGCACGGGTGACAACTCCGGCCCCGTCTCCGCCGAGGGATGTCCCTTCGCCACCCGCTGTCCACACGCGGCCCCGCTGTGCCACGCCGAACGGCCACCGCTCGAACAGACCCCGGCAGGCACGACCGTCGCCTGTCACCGGTGGCAGGAACTCAGCACTGCGCCGACGGAGGTGGCGGCCGGTCTTCCCGTGTCCGTCGCGTCTCCGACCACGCGATCTGGAGCGCTCCAGCACGATTCCCGGAAGAGACCAAGTCGTGCCAATTGAGCCACTCCTCACATCGCCTGCTCACTCATCAGCCTCGGCGGCTACGGCTCACTGTTCATCGTCCCGCGTGCGCCCTGGTCGCCGGCGCGATGGCCAATGTGCATCCGCTCGATCCCATAACCGAACGGAACCGTCCATGACCATGATCACCACGCCCACCCGGGTGTCGCTCTGCTACGACACCTTCGGCGATCCCGGCCACCCCCCGCTGCTGCTGATCCAGGGCCTCGGGGCCCACATGCTCGGCTGGCGCGCCGCTCTGTGCCGGCAACTCGCCGACGCGGGCTTCCACGTCCTGCGCTTCGACAACCGGGACGTCGGCCTCTCGCAGAAGTTCCCGCAGGGCGGCTACACCCTGGCCGACATGGCGAACGATGCCGCGGGTCTCCTCACCGCGCTCGACATCCCCGCAGCGCACATCGTGGGCCAGTCGATGGGCGGCATGGTCGCCCAGCAGCTGACCCTGGACCACCCCACGCGGGTGCTGAGCCTCGCTCTGATCTACACGGCGCCCAGCACGGACTGCATCGCCGGCCGCGACCTGGTCGACGAGCGCACCCAGCGCCCCCGGGCCCGCAACCGCGACGAGGCGATCGCGCTGTACCTGGACAACGAAGCAGTGTGCGCCTCACCGGGATACCCCCAGGACATCGACTGGCTGCGCGAACTCGGCGGCCAGATGTACGACCGCGACTACGATCCCGACGGCATCGTGCGGCAGGTGGTGGCGCTCGAGAATTCTCCCGACCGTGCGCCCCACCTGCACCGCATCACGGTCCCCACCACGATCATGCACGGCGACGGCGACCAGCTGATCGATTCCGGCACGTCCCAGGCCATGCACGAGCTGATCCCGGATTCGACGCTGACCATCCACCACGGGATGGGCCACGAGCTTCCCCGCCCGCTCTGGCCGCAGATCATCACCCAGATCCAGGACAACACCACACGAGAGAGGGCATGACATGGCCGAGGGAGCAGACGTGTCCCGGAAACGACCCGCCGCCGAGCGGGTACTGCTGATGCTCGCTTCAGCACTCGTCCTGTTCGTCGGCGTAACGGCCCCGAGCCCGGCCTCGGCGGCTGACAGTCCCGCCTGCGTGGTCCGGACGACGCAGCCCACGGTGGGACTGACCCTGATTTCGGTCGAGCGGATCGACGCACGCACGCGGATGTACACCTTCCACTCGAAGGCGGTCGGCAGCGCCATGCCTGACGGGCTCGTGCGGGTGCGGGTCATCCTGCCCGCCGACTACGACCGCACGTCCGGGAAGCGTTACCCGGTCATGATGCACCTGCACGGCACCCGCAACTCGCCCAGCACCTGGCCCGCCAGCGAGGTGGAGCAGGTGCTGGGCGACAACGACGTGATCTTCGTCCAGCCCGACGGAGGCTCTGCCGGCTTCTACGCCGACTGGTACGGCACCCCCGTCACCGGCCTCGATCTGTTGAACGGCCCAGTTCCGTTCCCGCCCCCGGCATGGGAGACGTTCCACATCCGCGAGCTGCTCCCGTGGTTGGACGAGACCTTCCGTACGACAGGCCGACGCGCGATCACCGGTAGCTCGATGGGCGGCTTTGGGGCGATGGCGTACCCGGCCCGCAACCCGGGGGTCTTCGTC
>CBFGQM010000263.1:0-7578 GCA_965650905.1 uncultured Streptomyces sp.
GGCCTCGCGGCCGTCGCCGCGCCCGAGGACCGACCCGAGATCGTCGAGGCCGCCCGCCACGGAGAGGACGGCGCCCGGTGTACGGCCCTGCGCTACCTCGCCGACCGTCACGATCCCGACGTACTGGACCTGATGGAGGCCGCTCAGGCCGCTGCCGGCTCGCGACTCGTCGCGGACGCCGCCGCGGACGCCTTCGAGCGGATGCGCAGCGGCGCCGCGGTGCAGCGGGCGCGGACGTGGGCGCACCGGCCCGACGCGCTCGGAGAGGCCGCCGGTCGGGTGCTCGCCTGCCGGGGCGGCGCACAGGACAGCGAACTCGTCCTGGGAGCCCTGCGTAAGGCCGTGCGCGGAGACGGACCCGACGCGCAGAGCCTGGGGACCCTCGTCGACGGCGCCGGACGGCTCGGCATCGCCTGCGCCGCCCCCGTCCTGCGACACATCTACCGCGAGACGGCCTCGTCACATTCGCGCGGGCGCGCCGCCCGCGCCCTCGCCGCCACCGATCCGTCGTTTCCCGCCGTATTCGCCGTCGAATGCCTCTGGGACTGCGAGGAGTCCACCAGAGAGGTCGCCGCCCGGCACGCCGAGACCGGTGACGCCCGTGTGGTCGACCAGCTACGGCGGCTCGCCGCCGATCCGGCCGAGGAGGCCGAAGTACAGACGGCGGTGCGCAGCCGATTCGGCCCGGACGCGTCCACCGTGTGAACCGAGACGCCTGCGCGGTGTGAGCCGAGACGCCTCCGCCCTGTGTCGCGTTTCGTCATCGGCCCGCGTCCCATGGGTACGGGCACGGACGCCGGGGCGTGACCGGGACGTGCAGTATCGAGGTCCGTGCGGTTCAGCGACGGCGTACGGCCACGAACCGCACAGGTGTCCCCGGTGCGGCCTGAGCGGCGGCGGGCAGGTCCGCGGCACGGACGACGGCGATCACTGGGTAGCCCCCGGTGGTCGGATGGTCGGCCAGGAAGACTACGGGCCTTCCGTCCGGCGGGACCTGGACCGCGCCGAGAACCATGCCCTCGCTGGGGAGTTCGCCGGGCCATGCCCGCTCGAGGACGGGCCCCTCCGTGCGCAGGCCGATGCGGTTGCTCGCGGAGGCGACCCGGTACGTGTGCGTCACGAAGGTGCGCACGGCCGCCGCCGTGAACCAGTCGTCACGGGGACCGAGCGTCACCCTGAGTACGAGTTCGGCGGGCGGGCGCGGCTGCGCGGCGACGTCCACGCGCGCGTGGGGGGCGGTCGGGCGTCCCAGAGGGAGCACCGTTTTGTCGGTCAGGGGCGGCGGGCCGAGGCCCGACAGGAGATCCGTGGAGCGGCTGCCGAGAACCGGCTCGACGGCCACTCCGCCGGAGAACGCCACGTAACCCCGTACTCCGCAGAGTGCCGTGCCGACGGCAAGCAGTGCCCCGCCGGGGACGCGCACCGCTGCCCCCCAGGCCACCGGACGCCCGTCCACGGAGACGGGACACGGGGCCCCGCCGACCGCGACGGTGACCGCCGAACGCGGGCACACGGCGCAACCGTTGAGCGTGGTCTCCAGGACGGCCGCTTCCGGCGGGTTGCCGACGAGACGGTTGACCAGAGCGGCGGCGGGCCCGTCCAGCGCGCCGGAGCGCGGCACACCGAGGTGGGCGTGGCCGGGGCGGCCCTGGTCCTGCACGGTGGTCAGCGCCCCGGCCCGTACGACGACGAGAGCACGGTCCGTCATGAGGATCCCACCGGCACGAAGCGGACCCGGGTGCCCGGGGACAGCAACGCGGCCGGCACGCGAGCGTGGTCCCACAGCACCGCGTCGGTCGTGCCGATCAACCGCCAGCCGCCCGGCGACGAACGCGGGTACACGCCCGTGTACGGGCCCGCGAGCCCCACGGCACCGGCCGGGACACTCGTGCGGGGTGTCGCGTGGCGCGGCACGCCGTAGCGGGCCGGTAGTCCGGTCAGGTAGCCGAAGCCCGGCGCGAACCCGCAGAAGGCGACGCGGAATTCGGTCGCCGCGTGGATGCGCGTCACGTGGCCCGCGGGCACGTCCCAGTGGGCGGCGACATCTTCCAGGTCGGGGCCGTCGTAGCGGACGGGGATCTCGACGACCTCACCCGAGCGGGTTGGAGCGGGAGGTAGGTGAGAGGTGGTCAGCTGCGCCGCCAGGTGGGCGATGTCGTCGAGGCCGTCCAGGAGGACCGTACGGGCCGCGGGCACGATCTCCCGTACCGAGAGGGAGCCCTCTGCGCGGCGGCGCAGCAGATCCGCGTGCAGGGCCTGTGCCTCCTCGTCCGTCGAGACCTCGATGAGCAGGGCCCGGTCGCCGACCGGTAGAGCCCTCATGCGAAAGCCTTTACACGGACGCCTGACTCCTCCAGCCGCGCGCGGACCCGGCGGGCCAGGTCCACCGCGCCCGCCGTGTCCCCGTGCACGCACAGGGAGCGGGCGCGCACCGCGATGTCGTTGCCGGAGTCGGTGGTGACCCTGCCGGAGCGGGCAAGGCTCAGGGAGCGCTCCACGACGGCGACGGCGTCGATGATCACCGCGCCCTCCCGGTCGCGTGGTACGAGGGTGCCCTCATCCGTGTAGGCGCGGTCGGCGAACGCCTCGGTGACGACCGGGAGTCCGGCCTTGCCGGCGACTTCGAGGAAGCGCGATCCGGGCAGTCCGAGCACGGGCAGCGAACGGTCCGCGAGGAGCACTCCGTCGACCACCGCCCCGGCCTGCTCCTCGTCACGCACGACGCGGTTGTAGAGCGCGCCGTGCGGCTTGACGTACGCCACGCGCGCGCCCGCCGCACGCGTGAAGACCTCCAAGGCGCCGATCTGGTACGCCACTTCGGCCGCCAGCTCGTCGGGCGGTACATCCATCGCGCGTCGCCCGAAACCCGCCAGATCGCGGTAGGAGACCTGGGCGCCGATCCGTACGCCGCGCTCGGCCGCCAGCTCGCACACGCGCCGCATGGTGGCCGCGTCCCCGGCATGGAAGCCGCAGGCCACGTTGGCGCTGGTGACGACGGACAGCAGCCGTTCGTCGTCGGTGAGGCGCCAGCGGCCGAAGCCCTCGCCGAGGTCGGCGTTCAGGTCGATCGAGGTCATAAGATGTCGATTCCTCCGGTCAGGCCACGCGGTACTGCTCGTCGCGGGCGTCTGTGATGAACATCTGGCCCGGCCGTCGGGTACGGCTCGCTCAGGAACGAGCCGAAGCCGCTGAAGATCGCCGACATACAGTAGGACATCTACCGCACCCGGGGCCTCTCGAATGCACGCTCGTGCGCGGGCTCGGCGAACCTCCGTACGCCGTGGACGGTCTCGACCGGGCCGTCGTGGACGGACAGCGGGCCGCGCGCGAAGGTACTGGAAAGCACTGGGCACGGCCAACATCCACTTCCACCGGGAGCTGGTGGCGCTCGCCGGGAGCGCCCGCACCGACGAGCTGATGCGCAGCGTCTTCGCCGAACTCCGGCTCGCCTTCCACCTGGTGGACGACCCGCAGCGGCTGCACGAGCCCTATCTTCGCCCGCGACGGCCACATCCTCCAGGCCCTGCAGGAGGGGCGCCGGGACGAAGCCGAGAAGCTGCTCGAGGTATACGGGCCGCGCGTGGCGGAGGAAGGCTAGCGGAGGCGGGGGGAAGGCCCGCTCCGCCGTGACGTGGGGGCGGTTCTGCGGCGTTTGCGTCGTTGTCAGACCGAGGACCTAGTCTGTGCACCGTGACTTCGCCTGCATCGACGGACAGCGTTCCGCCCCAGCTCGGCGCGGGGCCGCGGCCCGCCCTGGGCCCGGCCGCCGACGAGGGACTGGCGCGGCGGCTGCGCGCGCTCGCCTGCACCGCGCCGCTGCACGACCTCGACGTACGCAAGGCGAACCTCGCGGGTGAGTACTCGGTCTACGGGATGGCGGAGGTGGCCCTGGCCGCCATCGACCTCGTCACACTGAACATGGATTTCGACACGGGCGCCGACCACGACCAGATAGTGGCCAGGCTCATCCCGCGCATCGCCGCTCAGGCACCGCGGCGGCCCGTGGCCGAGCACGAGCGCGTCGCCCGCTGGGTCCTGGAGAACCTGATCAACGTCGGCAGCGTCGACCGCGGCTTCCGGGCCGTGTACGGCACGTTCGCGCCCGACGGCTCCTATACGCGCCGTGACTACGACTTCAAGCTGATCGAGGAGGTGCCCGGTTACGGAGGCAGCGTGTATCTCCGTACGACGGACGAGGCGGTCAACGTCCTCGTGGGCGCACTCGACACGGATGTCACCAGCGCGCAGATCGCCGCCGAGGTCAAGCTGGAGGTGCTGATCAGCCGCGGCAGGCTCGCCGACGCACAGCTCGCCGCCGAACAGGCCCGCTACCGGACCGTGCAGTACTCGGAGACGCTCCGCAGGGCCCTGGACGCGACGCGGCGCAACGTACGGGCGGTGGACTGGCTGCAGGCCGTGCCCGACATGATCGCCGAGGCGCTCGACCACGTGGCCGACCGCTACCGCCACGAGAACGCGATCCTCACCAACATCCGCAAGGCGCGCGACGAGTCCGAGGACCACGAGCACAAGCGCCGCGCCGCCGAGCTCGTCGACATCGTCAAGGACTGCATCCGCCGCCATACGCGGCTGCAGTCCCGGCTCCTGGAGGCCGGCCCGCTGTTCCGCGCCGAGCAGGACCGGCAGGCCTTCGCGACGCCCATGACGACCTCGGGGACAGACCTGTACGGGCATCTCGTCGCGCCCGTACTGCCTCTGCCCTTGGAGCAGGCGCTGCGCGTGACGGACGCGTTCTTCGCACGCGGGACGGGGCTGCGGACGCCCGTGTCCGTACGGGTCGGGGACCTCGTCACCGTACTGCTGACGCCGCCCATGGAGCGCGAGCACCTCGGCGCCGAGATGCCCGAGCCCGATCTGATCGCCACGCCGGACGACAGCCGGTTCAGCGAGGAGCAGCTGGCTGCCGCCATGGAGCTGCTCGACCTGCCGGCCGACGTGCCGCGCCGGATGTCCGGGCTGCTGGCCGACGCCCGCCGCCGGGACCCCGAACTGCCCTACCTCGTCGCGCTGCTGGCCGTGCACGCGGCCAGCCCTCCGGTGGGCACCGCCTACCGGCAGGGCGAGGACAAGCTGCTGTTCGCGGTGGACGACGGGACCGAGTTGGACGACCCCGAGTTCGGTGGGTCGGACCTCATCGTCGGTACGGCCACCCTCCGCTCGGAGAGAGGGTGAACGGTGGGTCGCCTTTGAACTGCGGCCGTTTGTGGCTTGCCGTGCCCATACGGCCGAGCCGCATGATGTCACGCCCCGCGTCCCCGAAGGGGCGCCCGCATTCACCGTCGTTCCTCAGATCAAGGAGTTTCAACCGTGACCGAGCACGTCGAGTGGAGTGAGCCGGAGGCTGCCGCCGCGCCGGTGAGCGGCGCCGTCACGCCCGCCGACGCCGCGGACGCGGCGCGGCTCGTCGCCTTTGGGCTGCAGCCGAAGCTGCAGCCCGCTCGGGACCAGGAGTACGTCGACCTGTTGCGGCGGTATCGCGAGGATCCGGCGTTCGCGCGGCTCGCCGACGCCGTTGCCGCCGGGCTCGGGCTGGTCGTCCTGGAGGTGTCCGCGCGCGCGGGGATGGCGGTGACCGCCGCCGAGGACTCGGTGTTCGCCGTGCGTATGGGGGACTACGCACGGCGGGCGTCCGCTGACTCGCGGGACCGGTTCCTGCACGGGCTCGCGCATCTCGCGGTCGCCGCGATGGCGTTCCCGCGGCCCGAGGACCTCGCCGATGACGGATACATCGGCCGGGTGTCCGTCAACGGGGTCGACGCGTTCGTACGGCAGGCCTGCCGCCGCCTGGAGGAGCGGGCCGAGGAGCGGGGGGAGAACACCGACCCGGCGACGGGGGCACCAGGGCTTGAGGCCGCCTGGCGGATCTGGGCACGGCGCAGCGCCACCGGGGCCACCAAAGACGCCCGAAGACTCGCCGGCTCGACCACCGGCATCGTCGGCAAGGCCGTGGCCTTCCTCACCGACTCCGGGTTCTTGCAGCGCACTGGGGACGACGCCGGAGGGACGTACCGAACGACCGCCCGCTATCAGCTCCAGGTGCGCGACATGGCGGGCGGAGCCGCCATGGCGGAACTGCTGGAGCTGGGCATCGTGCCGGTCACCGACGGCACCGCGAGCCTGCTGCCCGCCGAGGACACCGACGATTTGGAGCCGGCCGCCGACGCCGGCCTGCCGTTCCACTCCTGACCAGACCCACCACGACCGACTTCGACCCACCACGACCGACTTCGACTTCCCTGCCGATCGCGTCCGATATACGAGAGTCCGCCGCCATGTACGAGCTGTCCCGGATCCGCCTCTACTCCATCGGGCCTGCCGGTGCGCGCTACGCCGACACCGTGCTGGACCTGCGGGGCGTCGGCGAGCCCGTGCCCGCCCCCGCGCCCACCCAGGCGGAGTTCTTCGAGGAGGACCCGGTCGGGCCGCCGCGCCGCCCTGCGCCCGCGGGCGTGCTCTTCCTGGAGAACGGCGGCGGCAAGTCCGTACTCCTCAAGCTGATCTTCTCGGTGATGCTGCCCGGACACCGGAACACGCTGGGCGGGGCCAGCTCCGGTGTGCTGCGGAAGTTCCTGCTCGCCGACGACTGCGGGCATGTGGCGCTGGAGTGGCAGCACACGCTGACCGGTGAGTGCGTCGTCGTCGGCAAGGTGAGCGAGTGGCGCGGGCGCCAGGTGTCCAACGACCCGCGGAAGTTCGCGGAAGCCTGGTACTCGTTCCGGCCCGGGCCCGGGCTGAGCCTGGACAACCTGCCGGTCGCCGAGGCCACCGCCGTACGGCCGCCCGTCGAGGGCGTGTCCGGCGCGCAGGGGCGGCGCCGCACGATGAAGGGTTTCCGGGACGCGATCAGCGAGGCGGGCAAGGCGTACCCGCACCTCGAGGTGCACTGGGAGGAGATCCACGACCGCTGGAACGAGCACCTCGGCGATCTCGGTCTCGATCCCGAACTCTTCCGCTACCAGCGCGAGATGAACGCCGACGAGGGTGAGGCCGCAGGCCTTTTCGCGGTCAAGAAGGACTCCGACTTCACCGACCTGCTGCTGCGCGCGGTCACCGACACCCGGGACACCGACGGGCTCGCCGACCTGGTCGGCGGGTTCGGCGCCAAGCTGGGGCGGCGGTCCGAGCTGATCGCCGAGCGGGACTTCACGGCCGGGTCCGTGGATCTGCTCGGGCGGATCGTGGACGCGGCCGACACACGTTCACGCGCGCGGGACATCCACACGGCCGCCGAGCGGTGTACGCGCACACTGGCCCGGCGGCTCTCCGCGCGCGCCGCTGGTGAGCGAGCCCGCGCCGCCGACCTCGCCCAACGGGTCACGGACGCCGCGCACACGGTGACCGAGGCGGAGAGCGCCCGCTCCAGGAGTGCGCTGATCGCGGCCGAACTCGCTTACCGGCACGCCTCGTTGGCGCTCGCCGGCGCCGAGAGGGCGGCGGCGGCGCAGAAACGCGAGCTTGCCGACGCGCGCACGCTGCACTCCGCGTGGCAGGCGGCCGAGGCCGTGCTGCGGCACCGCGCCGCCGCCGACCGATCCGCGCGGGTGGCCGCCGCGATCC
>CBFGQM010000264.1:0-7554 GCA_965650905.1 uncultured Streptomyces sp.
GCTCGACGTGGAGTTGCTCGTCGATCTGCGGGACGCGCTGGAGAAGGAGCTCGACCGGCAGGGCAAGCTGGAGTGGGCCCTCCAGGAGTTCGACGCGATCGCCTCGGCGCCCCCGCCGGAGCCGCGCAAGGACCCGTGGCGGCGCACCTCGGGCATGCACAAGGTGCGCCGCCGCCGGCAGATGGCCGTCGTACGGGAGCTGTGGCAGACCCGGGACCGGGTCGCGCGGCGCCGGGACGTCTCGCCGGGCAAGGTGCTCAGCGACGCGGCGATCGTCGAGGCAGCGCTCGCCCTGCCGTCCAACGTGCACGCACTCGCCGCGCTGAACGGCTTCGGTCACCGCGTGGGCCGACGGCAGCTGGAGCAGTGGCAGGCGGCCGTTGAGCGCGCGAAGGCGCTGCCGGACGTTGAGCTGCCGCAGCCCGGCCAGCCGGTGACCGGTCCCCCTCCGCCGCGCGCCTGGGCCGAGAAGGACCCGGCGGCCGCGGCCCGGCTCTTTGCCGCGCGGGCGGCGGTGTCGACCCTCGCGGAGGCCCTGGGCATGCCGCAGGAGAACCTGGTCGCCCCGGATACCGTCCGCCGTATGTGTTGGGAGCCGCCCGCCGCGCCGGACGCCGACTCCGTAACAGCCGCGCTCGCCGGGCACGGGGCGCGGCCCTGGCAGATCGCGCAGGTCGCCCCGGTCCTGGTGGCAGCCCTCACGTCGTCGCCCCCCGCGTGAGGCCGTTGTGGATACGGATTCGGCACGGACGTGCGCGTGCGTTGTTCTGGTGGTCAGGGGCGAGGGCCCGGCTCGGATCCCGTGCCGACGCCGGTGCTGACCCCGAGGGGGCGACCGCACCTCCGAAGGTGTGACCTTCGCCGGCTCCCGGCGGGGGGACTGTGCAGCATGGTTACCCGTAAGTAGCATGAGGGTGAGCGCGCGCTCAGGCGTGTGTGCCGCGCAGCAGTGCCATCCCGCATCTGGAGGAGAGCCATCGTGCCTCGTACCGTCAGGGACGTCGTCTTCGTCGACGGCGTCCGTACCCCGTTCGGCAAGGCGGGCCCGAAGGGCATCTACCACGAGACCCGCGCCGACGACCTCGTCGTGAAGGCGATCCGGGAGCTGCTGCGCCGCAACCCGGGTCTCGACCCGAAGAAGGTCGACGAGGTCGCCGTCGCCGCGACCACGCAGATCGGCGACCAGGGCCTGACCATCGGCCGCACCGCCGGCATCCTGGCCGGGCTGCCGCAGTCCGTCCCCGGTTACGCGATCGACCGCATGTGCGCGGGCGCGCTGACCGCCGTGACGACCACGGCCGGTTCGATCGCCTTCGGCGCGTACGACGCCGTCATCGCCGGTGGTGTCGAGCACATGGGCCGCCACCCGATGGGTGAGGGCGTGGACCCGAACCCGCGGTTTGTGAGCGAGAAGCTGGTCGACGAGTCCGCCCTGTTCATGGGCATGACCGCGGAGAACCTTCACGACCGCTACCCGCACATCACCAGGCAGCGCGCCGACGAGTACGCCGTACGCTCGCAGGAGAAGGCCGCCAAGGCGTACGCCAACGGCAGCATCCAGGCCGACCTGGTGCCGATCTCCGTACGCCGCACCACCCCCGAGGCCGGCGAGACGGGCTGGGGCCTGGTCACGGCCGACGAGCCGATGCGCCCGGGTACCACGCTGGAGAACCTGGCCGGTCTCAAAACACCGTTCCGTGTCCACGGCCGGGTCACGGCCGGTAACGCGGCCGGACTCAATGACGGCGCCACGGCCTCGATCATCGCGTCCGAGGACTTCGCCCGCGAGAACGACCTGCCGGTCAAGATGCGCCTGGTCGGTTACGCCTTCGCGGGTGTCGAGCCCGAGGTGATGGGCTACGGCCCGATCCCGGCGACCGAGAAGGCCCTCGCCAAGGCGGGCCTGTCGATCGAGGACATCAACCTCTTCGAGGTCAACGAGGCGTTCGCGGTCCAGGTCCTGGCCTTCCTGGACCACTACGGCATCGCGGACGACGACGCGCGCGTCAACCAGTACGGCGGCGCCATCGCGTTCGGCCACCCGCTGGCCTCATCCGGCGTCCGGCTGATGACGCAGCTGGCCCGCCAGTTCGAGCAGCAGCCGCACGTCCGCTACGGCCTGACCACCATGTGCGTGGGCTTCGGCATGGGCGCGACGGTCATCTGGGAGAACCCGAACTTCAAGGGGGACAAGTGAGCACGACTGCTGAGCTGTTGCGGGGCGCGGCCGAGCTGTTCCCCGACGAGGTCGTGACCCAGGCGCACGTACGCCACCTCGACCTGCCGTACAGCGCGGGCCGTTTCGCGCTCATCACCCTGGACAACGGCCTCGACCACACCAAGCCGACCACGTTCGGCCCGGCCTCGCTGGCGAACCTGAACACCGCCATCGACCAGGTCGAGCGGGAGGCCGCGGCCGGCGAGATCGTCGGTGCCGGCATCACCGGCAAGCCGTTCATCTTCGCGGTCGGCGCGGATCTCAAGGGCGTCGAGCTCCTGAGGAACCACGACGACGCGCTGGCCATCGGCAAGGGCGGCCACGAGGTCTTCAAGCGCCTCTCCGCACTGGCCGTGCCGACCTTCGCGTACTACAACGGCGCGGCGATGGGCGGTGGCGTCGAGGTCGGGTTGCACTGCACGTACCGCACGGTGTCGAAGGCCCTGCCCGCCTTCTCCCTCCCCGAGGTCTTCCTGGGCCTGGTCCCCGGCTGGGGCGGTTGCACCCTGCTCCCGAACCTCATCGGCGCCGACAAGGCCGTCACCGTCATCATCGAGAACTCCCTCAACCAGAACAAGCAGCTGAAGGGCCAGCAGGTCTACGACCTCGGCATCGCCGACGCGATCTTCGAGGGCGCGGACTTCCTGGAGCGCTCGCTGGTGTGGACGGGGGCCGTCCTCACGGGCGACATCGAAGTCGAGCGCCCGGTCGTCGACCGCACCGAGGCCTGGGACCAGGCCGTCGAGCGGGGCCGCGCCCTCGCGGACAGCAAGGTGCAGGGGGCGGCCCCGGCCGCGTACCGCGCGCTGGAGATCGTCGCCGCGGCCAAGAACGGCGATCTGCAGCAGGGGTACGACGCCGAGGACGTGGCCCTCGCCGAACTGATCATGGGAGGCGAGCTGCGGGCCGGCATCTACGCCTTCAACCTGGTGCAGAAGCGCGGCAAGCGTCCGGCGGGGGCGCCGGACAAGAACCTGGCGCGTCCGGTCACCAAGGTCGGTGTCGTCGGCGCCGGTCTGATGGCCTCGCAGCTCGCGCTGCTGTTTCTGCGCCGCCTCGAGGTGCCGGTCGTGCTGACCGACATCGACCAGGAGCGCATCGACAAGGGTGTCGGTTACGTCCACGCCGAGATCGACAAGCTGCTCGGCAACGACCGTATCGACCAGGACAGGGCCAACCGCCTGAAGGCCCTGGTCACCGGTGTCCTGGACAAGGCCGAGGGCTTCTCGGACGCGGACTTCGTCATCGAGGCCGTCTTCGAGGAGATCGGCGTCAAGCAGCAGGTGTTCGCGGAGGTGGAGGCGGTCGCCCCGGCGCACGCGATCCTCGCCACGAACACCTCCTCGCTGTCGGTCACCGAGATGGCGTCCAAGCTCCAGAACCCCGAGCGGGTCGTGGGCTTCCACTTCTTCAACCCGGTCGCCGTCCTGCCGCTCCTGGAGATCGTCCGCGGCGAGAGGACGGACGACGCCTCGCTGGCCACGGCGTTCGCCGTCGCCAAGAAGCTGAGGAAGACCGCGGTCCTGGTGAAGGACGCCCCGGCGTTCGTCGTGAACCGTATCCTCACCCGCTTCATGGGCGAGATCCAGAACGTCATCGACGAGGGCACCCCGGTCGACGTCGCCGAGAAGGCCATCGAGCCGCTCGGGCTGCCGATGTCGCCGCTGGTCCTGCTGGAGCTGGTCGGCCCGGCGATCGGCCTGCACGTCTCCGAGACACTGCACGGCGCGTTCCCGGACCGCTTCAAGGTCTCCCCGAACCTCGCCGCCATCGTCAAGGCGGGCAAGCGCGGCTTCTACGTGCACTCCGCCGAGAATCCCGCGAAGCCGAAGCTCGATCCGGAGGTCGCCGCGTTGCTGAAGCAGGGCGACACTGTTCTGACCGGGGAGCAGGTGCGTGCCCGCGTCCTCGACGCCGTCGCCCAGGAGATCGGGATCATGCTCGACGAGGGCGTCGTCGCCGAGGCCCAGGACATCGACCTGTGCCTGATCACCGGCGCCGGCTGGCCCTTCCACCTGGGCGGCATCACGCCGTACCTGGACCGTGAGCGTGTCTCCGAGCGGGTGAACGGGAAGCGGTTCCTGGAGCCGGGGACGGCTTCGGTTCCGGCCTGACGGTCGTACGCTGAGCGTTCGACGGACACGGTGGGGCGACCTCGTGTGCGACCCTGACCCCATGACCGCCCCTCCACTCGTGATCATCGACGCCGCCAATGTCGTCGGCTCCGTCCCCGACGGCTGGTGGCGCGACCGGCGCGGCGCCGCCGAGCGCCTGCGGGACCGGCTCGCGCAGGACGGGGTCCCGGGGTACACCGACCCCGTGGAGATCGTCCTCGTCGTCGAGGGCGCGGCCCGTGGTGTGGAGTCCATCCCCGGCGTACGGGTCGAGACAGCCCCCGGAAGCGGTGACGACCGGATCGCCGAATTGGCGGCCGGTGCCCGCGGCCGCCCCTGTCTGGTCGTGACCGCGGACCGGGAACTGCGGCGCAGGGTCAGCGAGTCGGGCGCCGAGGTCACCGGGCCGCGTGCGCTTCGCAGTGAGCCCTGAAGCACGCGGACGGGAAACGACCGGCTGCGGGCCGCGCCGGGACGCCGCTGACGCCTCCTGCCGGAGGGTGCCGCATGCTCCGGTTCCTCTGTGTCCGGGATGGACTGCTCGGCCTTCTTCGTCCCGAAGGGAGAGCTGCTCACAGGCGTATTTCCCACGCTGTGTTCATCCTCGACACAACCGGGAGGGCACGTGGTGGGTACGCCCCGACGCGATGAGGTTCACGCACACGGGCCGGTTCCGCTACCCGTACAAGGGCGTCGGAACCGGCCCGATGGACCTCTGGGATCACGTCAGTCGCGCGCGGGCTCCACGGAGTCCACCGCATCGGCGGTGTCCGAGTAACGACCGTCGATCCTGGAGACGAGGCCGGTGACCTGGCGGGCGATGTCGGGCGCGGTCAGGCCGATCTCCGCCATGACCTCCTTGCGCAAGGCGTGGTCGAGAAAGCGCGGCGGGATGCCGAAGTCACGCAGCGGAACGTCGACGCCCGCGTCGCGCAGCGCCTGGGCGACGGTCGAACCCACGCCGCCGACGCGGGAGTTGTCCTCGACGGTGACGACCACGCGGTGCCGCTCGGCGAGCGGGGCCATGGCCTCGTCGACGGGCTTGACCCAGCGCGGGTCGACGACGGTCGTGGAGATGCCCTGCTTGTCGAGGAGGCCGGCGATCTCCAGACACATGGGGGCGAGTGCTCCGACGGAGACGAGAAGGACGTCCGGGGTGTCGGTGCCCGGTTCGCGCAGGACGTCCATGCCGCCGATGCGGCCCACCGCCGGAACGGCCGGTCCGACCGCGCCCTTGGAGAAGCGCACCACGGTCGGCGCGTCGTCGACCTCGAGGGCCTCCCGCAGCTGGGCGCGGACCTGGTCGGCGTCGCGCGGCGCGGCCAGCCTGAGGCCGGGGACGACCTGAAGAATCGACATGTCCCACATGCCGTTGTGGGAAGCGCCGTCGGTGCCGGTGATGCCGGCCCGGTCGAGGACGAACGTGACCCCGCACCTGTGCAGGGCCACGTCCATCAGGACCTGGTCGAAGGCGCGGTTGAGGAAGGTGGCGTAGACGGCGAAGACGGGGTGCAGTCCGCCGGTCGCCAGGCCCGCCGCCGAGACGGCACCGTGCTGCTCCGCGATGCCGACGTCGTACACCCGGGCCGGGAAGGCCTTGGCGAACCTGTCGAGGCCGACCGGATGGAGCATGGCCGCCGTGATGGCGACGATGTCCTCGCGCTCCTCGCCGAGCTTGACCATCTCCTCACCGAAGACGGAGGTCCAGTCGGCGCCGGAGGAGGCGATGGGCAGGCCCGTGTCCGGGTGGATCCTGCCGACCGCGTGGAAGCGGTCCGCCTCGTCCTGGAGAGCGGGCTGGTAGCCGCGCCCCTTCTCGGTCAGGCAGTGCACGATCACGGGCCCGCCGAAGCGCTTGGCACGGGCCAGCGCGGACTCCAGCGCCTCGATGTCGTGCCCGTCGATGGGACCGACGTACTTCAGGCCGAGGTCCTCGAACATGCCCTGCGGGGCGATGAAGTCCTTCAAACCCTTCTTGGCGCCGTGCAGGGTCTCGTACAGGGGCCTTCCGACGACCGGGGTGCGCTCCAGGATGTCCTTGCCGCGGGCCAGGAAGCGCTCGTAGCCGTCGGTCGTGCGCAGCGTCGCCAGGTGGTTGGCGAGGCCGCCGATCGTCGGGGCGTACGAACGCTCGTTGTCGTTGACGACGATGACCAGCGGGCGGTCCTTGGCGTCCGCGATGTTGTTGAGCGCCTCCCAGGCCATGCCTCCGGTGAGGGCGCCGTCACCGATGACCGCGACCACGTGGTCGTCACGTTTGAGGACCTCGTTGGCTTTCGCGAGGCCGTCGGCCCAGCCGAGGACGGTGGAGGCGTGCGAGTTCTCGATGACGTCGTGCTCGGACTCGGCCTGCGAGGGATAACCGGACAGACCGCCCTTCATCTTCAGCTGGGAGAAGTCCTGACGACCCGTGAGCAGCTTGTGGACGTAGGACTGGTGTCCCGTGTCCCACAGCACCTTGTCCTTCGGAGAGTCGAAGACACGGTGCAGAGCGATGGTGAGCTCGACGACACCGAGGTTGGGGCCGAGGTGGCCGCCGGTCTTGGAGACCGCGTCGACGAGGAAGGTCCGGATCTCCTCGGCCAACTGATCCAGCTGCTCCAGGCTGAGCCGGTCCAGATCGCGCGGTCCCCCGATACGGGTCAGCAGCGGCACCCGTGCCTCCTTGCAGTAGGGCTGTTCGAGCTTTGCCGGGCTCGTCGAGTCTAATGTTCCGCCTGTCACGGCGACGGCCGGGCTCGGTTCCTCCTCTGTCACGCGTACGGCCGCAGATCGACGCGTACAGACGTTCCCCGGGCGCAGCCGTACAACTCCTCGCCACGCACGAAATTGTGGAGCTGATGTGTGCGGGCGCCGAAGGCGGACCGACCCTGATCGCGTCAGCTCTAAACCTCGGTGCCACGGTCAAGAAGTAAATCCTTGATCCGGATGGCCCTTGCCGCCATCCGTTCTCTAAGTGAAGACGGGCGTGGCTCCCGGCAGGGTCCCGTCCACAAGGGTTGAATCACCCATCTCGCTGAGCGCGAGAGCGAGCGCCCCGAGGAGCTCCGCCCGGCCGCCAAGTGCCCCCGGAAGAACGGACAGCTGACGTGCCGCACTGGGGATCGCACCGCGGCCGACGGACTCCCTTATGGGCCCGATCACCAGCTCACCGGCCTCCGCGAGAGAGCCGCCGAGGACCACCCGGCTCGGGTTCAGCAAGTTGCAGAGACTGGCGACTCC
>CBFGQM010000265.1:0-7474 GCA_965650905.1 uncultured Streptomyces sp.
AGCACCGCCTCGCCCAGTTGTGGCTGGAAGTCGTCAACACACGAGCCGCGGCCCGCAACGCCGCCGACGCGCTGGCCACCGGTAGCACCGACACCGACGTGGCGGTCGCCGTCGCCCAGGCGTACGCCGCGCCCGTCGCGGTCCACGCCGCCGAGGAGGCCCTCCAACTCCACGGCGGCATCGGCATGACCTGGGAACACCCGGTGCACCTCTACCTCAAGCGTGCCAAGGCCGACTCGATCGTGTACGGCGCGGCGGGCACCTACCGCGAGGCGCTGGCCGAACTGGTCGATCTCCGGGCGCCCTTGTAGCAGTTGCTGGGAGCCGCTTCGGACGAAGGCCCGTCCCCCTTTCGGTGTCCGGTACTCCGCCGAAGTGAACGCACAGCGGCAGTCCAGCCCCCGCCTCCTTCATCCCGCTGATCAGCGACAACCGGATGCTCAACTTCACCTGGCAGGGCATCGGGGACGTTCCCCGCCACCGAGCGCCTGAAGCTGCGCGGCATCGTCTCGGAGGGGTCATCACTCGCGCGGGCAGAAGGTCCGCTTCTGGGGCACCCCTGACCTGGCGGGCCGGGCCCGGCCCGTGACGCGCTCTGGGTCGAACTGCTCGCGGTCCTCGTGGACCACCTCAACACCGATGATCTTTGCGGGGATCGAGTATTTCCTGGACGCCCACGAGCGGGCGTAGCCCAGCGCTTTCACAGCCAGTCAACACACGTTCGGCGGACACGCCATCCGCCCGGACGAACCTCCCGCTACGCCACACTTGCGGCCGAAGCCGCGGCGTGGGCGTGGCGGAGGAGGTTGACGATGGCTATTTCCATCTCTGTGGTACTGCTGCTCCTGATCCTGGCGGTGGTCTTCATGCGCACCGGCGCACTGAAGATCCCACATGCCCTGGTCTGCATCATGCTCGGTTTCTATCTCGCCAGTACGAGCATGGCCCCAACCATCCACAACGGTCTGTCGGCGACAGCGGACCTCGTCAGCAACCTCAGACCGTGAGCTGGTGAGCTGGTGAGCTGGTGAGCTGGTGAGCTGGTGAGCTGTGGGTCGTGTGCGCTGCCGCACGGCCGGGCGAGCGCATCAAGGCCGCCCTGAGAACACGCCGATCCCCTGGGCGCCGGGCGCTCGGCGCCGCCGCTGGAATGGTTGCCTACGCTCACGGTAGCCACGCCGGGCTCCCGGGCGACCGGCGTGATGGAGCCGCCGCCGTCATGGCTGAAGGCGTCGACGGAGCCCAGCTGGCTGGTCGTCGGCCAGGCGCTGACCGGGCGCCGCGCCTTTCAACCGACGGCGGCTCGCGTGTCCGAGGCGGCCGCCGCCTCCCGCAGGCGGCGGATCACGCCGCGTACCGCGGGCGAGGTCTCGCCCCTGCGGTACGCGCCGACCAGCCGGGTGGTCAACCGTACGTCCGCCAGCGGACGGTAGGTGACTCCCGGGATCTGGACGCGGCGCAGCGAACCGGGTACCAGGGCGGTCCCAAGACCGCCGCCGACAAGGGTCAGCGCCGCAATGTAGTCCCGTACAGGAGGGGCGACTTCAGGGGTGAATCCGCCATGAACCCCTACATCGAGGATCTGGTCGCGGCAGCCGTACTCCTCGTCGAAGTAAGGGGCCACGAAAGGCTCGTGCCGCAGCGCGGCGGCCGGGACCGACTCGTACGCGGCCAGCGGGCCGCCCTCCGGCAACGCCAGGACGACCTCTTCGGTGAGCAGACAGGTGGCTGTGATCCCGGGCGGGTACTCGGGCCGCCAGCGCAGGAAACCGATGTCGATGTCCCCGCCGGTCAGGGCCTCGAGCTGCGCCGGGGTCTCCAGCTCGCGGACCTTCACCGTCAGCTCGGTGCCGGGCGCGGAACAGCTCAGCAGGGTGCTGGTCAGCACACCCGAGAAGGCCGCCGAGGCCACGTACGCGATCTCGGCGTCACCCAGCTCCCCGCGGCCGGCCCGCCGGCCCACCGCCACGGCACGGGCGGCCTGGTCGAGCGTGCGTTTCGCCTCCGCGAGAAACAGCTCACCCGCACTGGTCAGCGCCGGGCGGGACCGCCGCCCGCGGTCGATCAGTCGCACCCCCAGATGAGACTCCAGCGCCCTGACCTGGGCGCTTAGCGCTGACGGAGCCAGATGCAGACGGTCAGCCGCCCTCGCGAAGTGCAGTTCCTCCGAGACGGTGACGAACGATTCCAGCCAGCGCAGTTCCACCGGATCCTCCGTCCTGCCGCGGACTCTTTGTGCTAACGATAGCAGTCGGATGTTTCCGGGAGCTGTGACGATGTCGGCGCGTGCGCCCTCGCGACGGTCGGTCGGCCGCGTGAGCCCCGTACCAGGCGGGCCCTACGGCTTGGCCATCCTGGACGACGGCGGTTCGGCTCCCGGTCGGCACAAGCCCGCTCGGATTCCACCCGCCTGCGTGTGCGCGAGGGAAGAGCGATTGAGCGTTTTACGGTGGTCTGATGCGACTTGTACCTAGATGGGCCTTGCTCTCTTCGGGGTGTGCGCCCGTCCTGTTGGTCGGAGGCTGGGTGATCGCGGCGTTACTCGAGGGACCGGCCTACGACCCTGCCAGTCAGACGATCAGTGTTCTGGCGGCCGACGGGTCTGCGGGGTTCTGGGTGATGACCGGAGCGCTGCTTGCCCTCGGCGCCTGTCACCTGCTTACCGCCTGGGGGCTGCGCGCTGCCGCACTCGCCGGACGTGTGGCTCTGGGGGGCGGCGGAGTGGCGGCGTTGATGGTGGGACTGCTCCCGGTGCCGAGCAGCGGGGGCTCCCTGCGCCATGGTTCGGCTGTCGCGGTCGGATTCACTCTCCTCGCGGTGTGGCCGGTCCTGGCTGCCGATCGCAGCGGTGCCGCCCCATGGGGACTTCGGCCCGCGCCCTCGATCCTGGTGACCGCTCTGATGGGCGTCGGCGCAGCATGGTTCCTGGTTGAAGTGAATCGTCACGGTGCCGCCGGTGTCGCTGAACGGTTTGTGACAGGCGTTCAGTCCTTGTGGCCCTTTGTGGTCGTCGCTTCCTGCCTCCTCCACCCTGATCACGATGAACCACCGACGTGACCAGGGTTGGCAGTTGGCAGATGTCCGTTGTAGTCGAAAGTCGGAAGCCGGAAGTGGAAGTTGGTATGCGGTCGGCAGTACAGGGAGTTGGTCACTTGGGCAGCCGTCCGCCCCAGGGGCGGTAGTCAATTCCCTGTCCTGGTGCGACCGTCGGGCCCGAGCGCGGCATCCCGCTCAGACGCTGTCGGGGCTACCTCTGATTGGGCGGTCGTGCCCTGGCACGCACCCATGCAGCGTTGTTGTCGTCAGTCGCACGCTCCGCGTCGACTCCTTCCTCCGCCTTGGAATCGCACGCACCAGGCCCCGCCCGCTTTCTGATCGAAGGCGGCCCGACAGCCTCTGAGGCGGCCCCGTTGAGTGGTCAAATAAGCGTGGGGTTAGCATGTGAGCGCCGCCTAGCTCGAAAGAGAAAACTGTGACTGTCAACGAGGACTCGTTCACCGACTGGAAGAACCGCGAGGAGATCGCGGAGTCGATGATTCCGGTGATCGGGAAGCTGCACCGGGAGCGTGACGTCACAGTCCTGCTTCACAGTCGCTCCCTGGTGAACAAGTCGGTGGTCAGCATCCTCAAGACCCACCGATTCGCCCGGCAGATCGCCGGCGAGGAACTCTCGGTCACCGAGACGCTGCCGTTCCTGCAGGCTCTCACCACACTCGATCTCGGCCCCTCCCAGATCGACATCGGCATGCTCGCCGCGACGTACAAGACCGACGGCCGCGGCCTCTCGGTGGAGGAGTTCACCGCCGGAGCCGTCGTCGGCGCCACGGGTGCCCACAAGGTCGAGCGCCGCGAGCCGCGCGACATCGTCCTCTACGGGTTCGGCCGCATCGGCCGCCTCCTCGCCCGCCTGCTCATCGAGAAGGGCGGCTCCGGTAACGGCCTGCGGCTGCGCGCCATCGTCGTCCGCAGGGGCGCCGGCCAGGACATCGTCAAGCGCGCCTCGTTGCTGCGCCGTGACTCCATCCACGGCCAGTTCCAGGGCACGATCACCACCGACGAGGCGAACGACAAGATCATCGCCAACGGTCACGAGATCAAGGTGATCTACTCCGACGACCCGACGTCGGTGGACTACACGGCGTACGGCATCAAGGACGCCATCCTCATCGACAACACCGGCCGCTGGCGCGACCGCGAGGGCCTGTCGAAGCACCTCCGCCCCGGCATCGCCAAGGTCGTCCTGACCGCACCCGGCAAGGGCGACGTCCCCAACGTCGTCCATGGCGTCAACCACGACATGATCAAGCCGGACGAGCAGAGCATCTCCTGTGCCTCCTGCACCACCAACGCGATCGTCCCGCCGCTGAAGGCGATGGCGGACGAGTACGGCGTCCTGCGCGGCCACGTCGAGACCGTCCACTCGTTCACCAACGACCAGAACCTGCTGGACAACTACCACAGCTCCGACCGCCGCGGACGCTCGGCGCCGCTGAACATGGTCATAACCGAGACCGGTGCCGCCTCCGCCGTGGCCAAGGCGCTGCCCGACCTCAAGGCAAGGATCACCGGCAGCTCGATCCGCGTCCCGGTGCCGGACGTCTCGATCGCGATCCTCAACCTCAAGCTGGCGCGCGAGACCAGCCGCGAAGAGGTCCTCGACCACATCCGCGACGTGTCACTGACCTCGCCGCTCAAGCGTCAGATCGACTTCATCAGCGCCCCCGACGCGGTGTCCAGCGACTTCATCGGCTCGCGGCACGCCTCGATCCTCGATGCCGGCGCCACCAAGGTCGAGGGCGACAACGCGATCCTCTACCTCTGGTACGACAACGAGTTCGGCTACTCCTGCCAGGTCATCCGCGTCGTCCAGTACGTCTCCGGAGTGGAGTACCCGACCTACCCTGCCCCAGCGGAGGAAGCCAGGACGAACGGTGCCACCTGGTCGGCAGTCCAAAGTCAGCACCGGACCAGTGCCGGAGTCGGAGCACGCTGACTACCGACCCGAGCTGCTCTCAGCCACTGCCCGCGCGTGCGTGGAGGACGACGCAGGGCACCCTCCCCCCACCGGCCCCTCGGGCCCGGCGGGCAAGCGTCCGGAGGGACACGCACCAACGGACCGGCACCGGCTGCCCCGCGCAGCTCGCCTGCACCAGGGCGTGACGACGAACAGCACACCCACCAACCGGCACAAGCCGCGAGGAGCAGCACTGGGCGCGGGCTTCCACCTACACGCTCGCGCTGCCCCTCGACAGTGGGCGGACCCGCGTCAAACACAATGTCTGACACGGGATCGCTAAGCTGATCAGAGACGCTTACGCCGAGAGCCCGTTGCTCTGCTGCCGCTTAGCGGGCAGTTCCGAAGTCCTGGGTCCAGTAGTTGTTGGGCTGTGCGAGACCGATGCCGATCTCCTTGAACGCACAGTTGAGGATGTTGGCCTTGTGTCCGGGGCTGGACATCCAGCCTGTCATGACCCGTTCGGGCGTGGCGTAGCCGTAGGCGACGTTCTCGCCGTAGGTGCTCCAGCCGTAGCCGGCGCGCGTGATCCGGTCGCCCGGGGAAGACCCGTTGGACCCGGTGTGCGACATGTTCTGGTGGGCTGCCATGTCCTCGCTGTGTGCCTGTGCGGCCTTGGCCAGGGTCGCGTTCAGGATCACAGGGGAACAACCGGCCTTTTTGCGCTCGGCGTTGACGAGTTCCAGGATGCGGGCGGTGGCCCCGGACGCCGTGGCGGTGGCCTTCGGGGTGCTCGACGGCGTGGGCGCGGAGTCGGACGGGGTGGTTTTCGGTGTGCTCGACGGCGTGGGCGCGGGGTCGGACGGGGTGGTTTTCGGTGTGCTGGGGGGTGCGGTGGTTGTGGGCTTCGGCGCGGTGGTCTTCGGGGTGCTCGCAGAGACGATCGGAGTCTTCGATGCTCCCGAAGTGGGTGTGCTGTCCTCGTCGCCCTTCGAGTCGCGACCCCAGTCGCGACCCCAGTCGCGATCCCGGTCGCCTTCCCTGTCGGTGTCGTTCCACCAACCCCTGGCTGCCTTCTTCTCGGCGCTGTAGAACTGATTTCCTCCGCTGCCCCGCCAGTCGGCACAGGCCATGGCGACGGACGGTACGCCAACGGCGCCCATGGCGACGGCAGCGATGACTATTCGCCGGTAATGCTTCTTCTTGCGATGCTTCCCCATGCGTGACCTCACTCGGTAATCGCCGAGCGCTCCTTGTTCGGCTGGCTCCGGAAGACTCCGCTCCTGAACTGCGGAGACGTACTGCGGGTCGTCATTCTTAGGACGGCCTCACGTAGAGCACAAAGGGCTTTCCTACTACCTTGCTTCGTAGGCTCGGTCCGCCCTTGCAACAGGGCGTGGGGCGTGCTGGTCCGGCACATGCAGCAGTTGTGGAAATCCTGTTGCTCCGTCAGAAACCTTTTTTTCTTTGAAGAGCGGGCGAAAGTGCCGAGTCGGCGGTATGCCGTCAAGCCTGGTGCGATATGCGCCTACACCAAGCCGGATAAATCTCATATGTCGCCAGAGCGGCATCTACTATTCAGTACGCTCAGCTCTCGGAGTCGATGTGGCGGATGTCACGTAACCGCGGCTTCCGGTTCATGGGTCGGCGTTCCGGCGTCGCCTGTCGGGTCCGAGGTGAGACGGGCCTGGCCGTGCGGCACCCCCGCGGAGGCCCCGCGCTCAACGTGAGTTCGAGCGAGGTCGCGCCGTACGTGGAGACGTGGTCTGCTGGACGCATCCGCAGGAGGGCACGCCGATGCGCTTCACCCGGACCTCCGTCTTCGCACCCACACGGTCGCCCGCGCCGACCGGAGCCATCGGAGGGTTGCTGCCGAAGCGGGAGCTCGCGGCCGCCTGGTTTCTCGTCGTTCTGATCGCAGTGCCCGCGTGGGCGCTCACGATCGGGCAGGCCCGGGACATGGGGGTGGAGCCCGGCGCGATGGGGATGGCGCTGCCCCTGTTCCTGCTGCTCTGGGTGACGATGATGGCGGCAATGATGCTGCCGTCCATGGCGCCGGTGGCCATCACATGGGCGCGGGGCATCGGCAGGCAGTCCTCCGGCTGGACCCGGGCCGCGCGTACGGCCGAGTTCGTGGGCGGGTACCTGGTGGTGTGGAGCGCCTTCGGAGCGCCCGCCTACGCGGCTCTGGCGCTAACCGGCGACCTGGTGGCCGGCCATCCGGCCGCCGGGCGCTGGATCGGCTTCACCGCGTTCCTGCTCGGGGGCCTGTACCAGCTCGGCCCCCTCAAGTACGTGTGCCTGCGGCACTGCCGTGACCCCATGAGCCACTTGATGCGCTACGCAGGCTTCCGGGCACCGGCGCGCGACCTGAGGGTGGGCGTCCATCACGGCGCCTACTGCGTCGGCTGTTGCGCCGGGCTGATGGTCGTCCTCATACCGCTCGGTGTGATGAACGTGGCGGCGATGGCCGGGCTGGCCGTGGTGATCTTCGTGGAGAAGCTGTGGTCCCGGGGCCCG
>CBFGQM010000266.1:0-7464 GCA_965650905.1 uncultured Streptomyces sp.
GCATTCGCCGTGATGCGCGAGGCCGCGCGGCGCACACTCGGGATGCGCCACTTCGACGTACAGATCATGGGCGGCGCGGCGCTCCACTTCGGCAACATCGCCGAGATGCACACCGGCGAGGGAAAGACGCTGGTCGCGACGCTGCCCGTCTATCTGAACGCCCTGACCGGCAGGGGAGTCCACCTGGTCACGGTGAACGACTACCTGGCCCAGCGCGACGCCGACTGGATGGGCCGGGCCTACCGCTTCCTGGGCCTGACCGTGGGCGTCATCACGTCCCAGTCGACGCCGGCCGAGCGGCGCGAGCAGTACGACTGCGACATCACGTACGGCACCAACACCGAGTTCGGCTTCGACTATCTGCGCGACAACATGGCCCGGTCGCAGGACGAACTCGTGCAGCGCGGCCACCACTTCGCGATCGTTGACGAGGCCGACTCCATCCTCATCGACGAGGCGCGTACGCCGCTGATCATCTCCGGGCCGGCCGACCAGCCGACGCACTGGTACGAGTCGTTCGCCACGATCGTCGCGCGAATGAAGGGCGTCTTGGTCCAGGAGGAGCACTTCACCTCGCCGATGGACAAGGAACGCCTCGCCGAACTGCGGGCCACGCACGACTACGAGTACGACCCGAAGAAGCGCACCGTGGCGATCCTGGACCGCGGGGTCGAGTACCTCCAGGATCAGCTGGGCATCGAGAGCCTCTACGAGTCAGAACACACGCCTCTCATCGGTCACCTGAACAACGCGCTCAAGGCCAAGGAGCACTTCAAGAAGGACAAGGACTACGTCGTCATCGACAGCGAGGTCCTCATCGTCGACGAACACACCGGCCGTATCCTCGCCGGCCGCCGCTACAGCGAAGGGCTGCACCAGGCGATCGAGGCGAAGGAGGGGGTGACCGTCAGGGACGAGAACCAGACGCTCGCGACGATCACCCTGCAGAACTTCTTCCGGCTGTACGAGAAGCTCGCCGGGATGACCGGTACGGCGATGACCGAGGCGGCCGAGTTCCACCAGATCTACACCCTGCACGTGGTGCCGATCCCCACGAACCGGCCGATGGTCCGCGACGACGACGCCGACCAGGTCTACCGCACCGAGGAGGCGAAGTTCGAGGCGATCGTGGAGGACATAGCCGAGCGGCACGAGAAGGGCCAGCCGGTCCTCGTGGGCACCACGTCCGTCGAGAAGTCCGAGCGGCTGTCCGAGATGTTGTGGAAACGGGGCGTCCTCGAACGCCAGGACATCGGGCGTCACGTCCTCAACGCCAAGAACCACCGGAACGAGGCTCAGATCGTGGCCCAGGCGGGGCGCAAGGGCGCGGTCACCGTGGCCACCAACATGGCGGGCCGCGGTACCGACATCATGCTGGGCGGCAGTCCGGAGGCGTTGCTGCGCGTCGAGCTTCAGGCGCGCGACCTCAGCGAGGAGGAGAACCCGGATGCGGCCGGCGAGGTGCGCGAGCAGATCACCGCCGCCGTCGCTGCCGAGCACGCAGAGGTCAAGGAGCTCGGCGGGCTCTACGTCCTGGGCACCGAACGCCACGAGTCACGCCGTATCGACAACCAGCTGCGCGGCCGCGCGGGCCGCCAGGGCGACCCGGGAGCGTCCCGCTTCTACCTCTCCCTGGAGGACGACCTGATGCGGCTGTTCCGAGCCCAGGTGGTCGACCGCGTGATGGCGATGGCGAACGTTCCCGACGACGTACCCATCGAGAACAAGATGGTCACGCGCGCCATCGCCTCAGCTCAGTCCCAGCTGGAACAGCAGCACTTCGAGTCCCGCAAGGACGTCCTGAAGTTCGACGAGGTGCTCAACCGGCAGCGCACGCTGATCTACGCGGAACGCCGCCGGGTCCTCGCCGGCGAGAACCTGCGCGAACAGATCATCCATTTCATGGACGACACCATCCGCGCGTACATCACCCAGGAGACCGCCGAGGGCTTCCCCGAGGAGTGGAAACTGGACCGGTTGTGGGGCGCCCTCACACAGCTCTACCCCGTCCAGATCACCATCGAGGACCTGGCGGACGAGCTGGACGGGCGCGCCAACCTCACCGCCGACGACCTGACCGAGGCGATCACGAAGGACATCCACGCACGCTACGAGGAGCGCGAGGCCGAACTCGGCTCCGGCGCCCTGCGGGACCTGGAACGCCTCGTCGTCCTCTCGGTCCTCGACCGAAAGTGGCGCGAGCACCTCTACGAGATGGACTACCTCCGCGACGGCATCGGCCTGCGCTGGACCCTCGGCCGCGAGCCGATCGTCGAGTACGAGCGTGAGGGCTACGAGATGTACGCCGCGATGACCGAAGCCATCAAGGAGGAGTCGGTCGGCTACGTCTTCAATCTCGACGCCTCCGGCAGGGCCCGCGGCGGCCAGGAGACCCTCGAACCCCGTGGACGAGGTGACGCCCTCCACTTCAGCGCCCCCACCCTCGACACGGCGGAGGGTGTGGTCGAGGGCGATTTCACCCCGTCCGACCGGGCGCCGAAGCCCTCCGGGGAAACGGTCACCGACACGAAGCCCGCCCCACTCCACCGGCCCGCCAGGTCGAAGGCGCACAACCGCCGACGACGCAAGCGCTGATGCCCGCTGGGTGCGGGGTGCGTGCGGCCGGTTCAGACCGGCCGCCCTGAGGGGTGCCGCGGCGTGGTGAGGGGAGACGAGAAGGACGCCCTGTCCTGGCGGCGACCCGTTGCGGCGACAATGGGGGGATGACCGACAGTCCAGCTGCTCTCGCTGATCCGCATCTCGTCTTCGACCCCGTGGGCGCAGACGATCCCCGGGACGTGGTGATCCTCGGCTCGACCGGGTCGATCGGCACACAGGCCATCGATCTCGTGCTGCGCAATCCTGACAGGTTCCGGGTCACCGGGCTCTCCGCCGCCGGCGGGCGGGCCGGACTGCTCGCGGAGCAGGCCCGCCGGCTCCGGGTCCGCACCGTCGCAGTCGCCCGCAAGGACGTGGTACCGGCGCTGCGGGAGGCCCTGAGCGCGCAGTACGCAGCCGGGGAGCCGGTTCCCGAGATCCTCGCCGGGCCGGACGCGGCCGTGCAACTCGCCGCCTCCGAGTGCCACACCGTGCTCAACGGAATCACCGGATCGATCGGGCTCGCACCCACCCTCGCCGCACTCGAAGCCGGGCGCACCCTCGCGCTCGCCAACAAGGAGTCGCTCATCGTGGGCGGCCCACTGGTGAAGGCACTGGCCGAGCCCGGTCAGATCATCCCGGTCGACTCGGAGCACGCCGCCCTGTTCCAGGCGCTCGCCGCGGGCACCCGGGCGGAGGTACGCAAACTCGTCGTCACCGCCTCCGGCGGCCCGTTCCGAGGACGTACGAAGGCCGAACTGGCGAACGTCACCCCCGAGGACGCTCTCGCGCACCCCACCTGGGCCATGGGCCCGGTCATCACCATCAACTCCGCGACCCTCGTCAACAAGGGGCTGGAAGTCATCGAGGCGCACCTCCTCTACGACATTCCCTTCGAACGGATTGAGGTGGTCGTGCACCCACAGTCGTATGTCCACTCGATGGTGGAGTTCACGGACGGATCGACCCTCGCCCAGGCGACGCCCCCCGACATGCGCGGGCCCATCGCCATCGGGCTCGGCTGGCCCGAGCGCGTGCCCGACGCCGCGCCCGCCTGCGACTGGTCGAAGGCATCGAGCTGGGAGTTCTTCCCGCTCGACACCGACGCGTTCCCGTCGGTGGGGCTCGCCCGGCATGTCGGGCAACTCGCGGGCACGGCCCCGGCGGTGTTCAATGCGGCGAACGAGGAGTGCGTGGACGCGTTCCTGAACGGCGCCCTGCCGTTCAACGGGATCATGGAGACCGTGACGAAGGTGGTGCAGGAGCACGGCACGCCCCGTACGGGAACCTCACTCACCGTCGCGCACGTCCTCGAGGCGGAGACCTGGGCACGTACCAGGGCCCGTGAACTGACGAACACGCAACAGACGCAACAAAGGCAAAAGACGACGCGGACGACGCGGACGACGACGGTGGAGGCTCGTGCATGACGATCCTGATGATGATCCTCGGCATAGTCGTCTTCGCGATCGGCCTGCTCTTCTCGATCGCCTGGCACGAGCTGGGACATCTCTCCACGGCCAAGCTCTTCGGCATCCGCGTGCCCCAGTACATGGTCGGCTTCGGCCCCACCATGTGGTCGCGGAAGAAGGGCGACACCGAGTACGGGGTGAAGGCGATTCCGCTCGGCGGCTACATCCGCATGATCGGCATGTTCCCGCCCGGCCCGGACGGCAGGCTCGAGGCCCGCTCCACCTCGCCCTGGCGCGGCATGATCGAGGACGCCAGGGAGCAGTCCTTCGAGGAGCTCCGCCCAGGCGACGAGAACCGCCTCTTCTACACGCGCAAGCCCTGGAAGCGCGTCATCGTGATGTTCGCCGGCCCCTTCATGAACCTGATCCTTGCTGCTGTGATCTTTCTCGGCGTGATGATGACCTTCGGCATCCAGACCCAGACGACCACGGTCGGCAAGGTCTCCGACTGCGTCATCCAGCAGAGTGAGAACCGGACGAGGTGCGAGAAGGGCGACGAGGCGGCCCCCGCCAAGGCCGCCGGACTCAAGCTGGGCGACAAGATCGTCGCGTTCGACGGCAAGCCCATCGAGGAGTGGTCCGAGCTCCAGTCCGACATCCGTGCCAACCCGGGCAAGGACGTCACCATCACCGTCGAACGCAAGGGCGAGCGGCTCGACCTGCATACCCACCTGATCCGCAACCAGGTCAGCAAGACCGACGGCAACGGCGGCTACGTCGAGGGCAGGTACGTGTACGCCGGCTTCCTCGGCTTCACACCCGCCTCCGGCATCGTCCAGCAGTCGTTCTCGCAGTCCGTGGACCGCATGGGCGACATGATGGAAAACGGCGTCGAGTCGCTGATCTCGCTGCCGTCCAAGATCCCCGCCCTGTGGGACGCGGCGTTCGGCGACGGCCCGCGCGAGCCGGACTCCCCGATGGGCGTGGTCGGCGCGGCCCGCGTCGGCGGTGAGGTCTTCACCCTCGACATCCCGCCGGAGAACCAGATCGCGATGATGCTGTTCCTCGTCGCGGGCTTCAACCTCTCCCTCTTCCTGTTCAACATGCTCCCGCTGCTTCCGCTCGACGGCGGGCACATCGCGGGGGCGTTGTGGGAGTCACTGCGCCGGAATGCGGCGAAGGTGTTGCGGCGGCCGGATCCGGGGCCGTTCGATGTGGCGAAGCTGATGCCGGTCGCCTACGTGGTGGCCGGAATCTTCATTTGCTTCACCGTGCTCGTCCTGATCGCGGACATAGTCAACCCGGTGCGAATCTCCTAGCAACGCGCGGTCTGCGGCGGCCGGGCACACCATGTGCCCGGCCGCCCGTTCAAGTGGTGCACGTGCGCGGGGGTGTGCTCCCGTCTGCGGGGTGCCGTAATCTCGTCGACTGGAGCCCGTCAGCTTTCGAGACCGACCGACCTTGACTTGGGGTTGCACAGCAGATGACTGCGATTTCTCTCGGCATGCCGTCCGTTCCGACCAAGCTCGCCGAGCGCCGCAACAGCCGGCAGATCCAGGTCGGAACCGTGGCCGTGGGCGGAGACGCACCCGTCTCGGTGCAGTCGATGACGACGACGCGTACGTCGGACATCGGCGCCACGCTGCAGCAGATCGCCGAGCTGACGGCGTCGGGCTGCCAGATTGTGCGGGTCGCCTGCCCGACCCAGGACGACGCGGACGCGCTGCCGGTGATCGCGAAGAAGTCGCAGATCCCGGTGATCGCGGATATCCACTTTCAGCCGAAGTACGTGTTCGCGGCGATCAAAGCGGGTTGCGCGGCCGTCCGCGTCAACCCCGGCAACATCAAGCAGTTCGACGACAAGGTCAAGGAGATCGCCAAGGCTGCCAAGGACCACGGCACCCCGATCCGGATCGGCGTCAACGCGGGCTCGCTGGACCGCCGTCTGCTCCAGAAGTACGGCAGGGCGACTCCCGAGGCGCTCGTCGAGTCGGCCCTGTGGGAGGCGTCCCTCTTCGAGGAGCACGACTTCCGGGACATCAAGATCTCGGTCAAGCACAACGACCCGGTGGTGATGGTCAGCGCGTACCGTCAGCTGGCCGCCGCGTGTGACTACCCGCTGCACCTCGGTGTGACCGAGGCCGGCCCCGCCTTCCAGGGGACCATCAAGTCGGCGGTCGCCTTCGGGGCGCTGCTGAGCGAGGGCATCGGCGACACGATCCGGGTGTCCCTGTCCGCGCCTCCGGTGGAGGAGGTCAAGGTCGGCAACCAGATCCTCGAGTCGCTGAACCTCCGTCAGCGTGGCCTGGAGATCGTGTCCTGTCCGTCCTGCGGGCGCGCCCAGGTGGACGTCTACAAGCTGGCCGAGGAGGTCACGACCGGGCTGACGGGCATGGAGGTTCCGCTGCGTGTCGCCGTCATGGGCTGCGTCGTGAACGGCCCGGGCGAGGCCCGCGAGGCCGACCTCGGCGTCGCCTCCGGTAACGGCAAGGGGCAGATCTTCGTCAAGGGCGAGGTCATCAAGACGGTGCCCGAGTCGAAGATCGTGGAGACCTTGATCGAGGAGGCGATGAAGATCGCCGAGCAGATGGAGGCCGATGGCGTCGCCTCCGGCGAGCCTTCGGTGGCAGTGGCGGGCTGACGCGGCGCGCGAGCGCTCGGCGCAGGGCTGCAAAAAATGTGGAGGGGATTGGGTGGGGGCGGCGGGGGGCCAAAGAAACCCCGCCGCGACCACCGCCGCCATGCCACCCCCCAGCGCAAGGGGCCGCCCCCGCTACGCCGTCAGGCGTGCGATCGCCTCGTCGACCGTCAGCTCCTCGCGCTCGCCCGTGCGGCGGTCCTTGAGCTCCAGGACGCCCTCGGCGCTGCGGCGTCCGGCGACCAGGATCTGCGGGACGCCGAGCAGTTCGGCGTCGGTGAACTTCACGCCCGGCGAAACCCCCGCCCGGTCGTCCACCAGCACGCGTACGCCCGCGGCACCCAGCCTCTCGGAGACGTCCAGCGCCAGCTCGGTCTGCAGGGCCTTGCCCGCGGCGACCACATGGACGTCCGCGGGCGCGACCTCCTTCGGCCAGCACAGACCCTGCCCGTCCGCCGACTGCTCGGCGAGGGCGGCCACCGCACGGGAGACGCCGATGCCGTACGAGCCCATGGTCACGCGGACCGGCTTGCCGTTCTGGCCGAGGACGTCGAGCTTGAGGGCGTCGGCGTACTTGCGGCCCAACTGGAAGATGTGGCCGATCTCGATGGCACGGTCGAGCTTGAGGCCGGTGCCGCACTTCGGGCAGGGGTCGCCCTCCTGGACGACCACGACGTCGACGTACTCGCCGACCTCGAAGTCACGGCCCGCGACGACGTGCTTGGCGTGCATGCCCTCCTTGTTGGCACCGGTGATCCAGGAGGTGCCGGGGGCCACGCGCGGGTCGGCGATGTACTTGACCTTCTCGCCCAGACC
>CBFGQM010000267.1:0-7449 GCA_965650905.1 uncultured Streptomyces sp.
ACTCGGCCACGTTCCCACCGCCACCACAGAAACCGACTGAACCACCATCAACCACCAGCCACAAGGGTCACGATTCAACCGGCCGAAGTGGGTCCGAGTTCAGACGCCCCCGACAGTGTGCGGGCAACGGGCGATCAGTGCGCTGTTCGTAGGTCCCCCGCCTGTTGTCGGCGCAGGTGAAGGCCATCTGCGACGGACCTCGCAACTGGCCGATGAGATGGCCGTTCTCTGCCGTTCGCGGCAAGTCCCGTTCATCGCCACGACCCAGGCCCTGGCCAGTGACCCTGCCTGGGCCAGGGAAGCACTGGCCAGCGACGGTGCCCACCCAGGCAGCGCGGGCTACCACAGACTCACTGACATCGTCCTCGCCGGCCCGTGGCACGAATGGATCGCTCGCCCAGGCCAATAGCCGGCTTCCGCCATCCCGTGTCACTTTCTGTCACATTCGCGGCCAGATAGCTCCCCGTCAACTGGCCGCGAGCGGGGAATCGGAACTGGCCACCACCACTGTGATCTGCTGGTTTGCCGGTCGCAGGAAGCGGAGCTCCGGTAGAACGAAGTCTGCCAAGATCGTCGTTCATCACGGGAACTCCGCTGTCTGGTCAGCGTGTCATCAACCGCGAGATCGCGGTGGCGGAAGGTGTCTTCGCGCCGGGTCATCTCGGTGAGTTGACGCGAACCGTGCCGTTCGAGACGGTCGATGCGGTGCTCGCCGAGTGCGGGGCTGTGCAGGAGCGGCTGCGCAAACTGCCGGCACGGGTGGTGGTCTACCTGCTTTCTGGCTGCCGCGTTGTTCGAGGACTGCGGGTATCCGGCGTTATGGTCCAAGCTCCGGGCCGCGCTCAGCTCTCTTCCGGTACCGAAAGTGACCGCGACCGCGCTGTGGCACGCCCGTGCCCGACTCGGTGTACGCCCGTTACGGGTGCTGTTCGACCTGGTGCGTGGCCCGGCGTCCGCGATCCGCACCACCGGAGCCCGGTGGGCAGGGCTGCCGGTAGTCGCCATCGACGGCAGACCGATCCGCTGCAGCGGACCGTCCGTTACTGCTATGACGCCGACGGCAACCGCGAAACCGTCATCAACGCGCGAGGCGTCGTCTCCACGAGCATCCACGATGCGCTGGGGCGACCGACGGGTACGACCTACTCCGACGAGACACCGGACGTGACCACGGCCTACGACGCGGCCGGCAACCGCAAGCAGGTCACCGACGCCCACGGGCACCCGGACCTTCACCTACGACGTGGCCAATCGTCTCAAGACCGCCTCGGTACCCGGCCAGGCAAAGGGATTCCTCTACGACTACGACGACGCCGGTCGGCTCGGCGCCCGCACCCTGCCTCACGGGCGTGTCACCGCCTCCGCCCATGACGACGACGGCAACCGCAAACGGCCGTCACCGCCGGCGCAACCACTACCTACAACTACGACCCGGCGGGCAGGCTGATCAAATGTACGTTCCTGCCCGGCAACGGCTACACCGAACGCGCACTTACGACACGGCCGGTCGCGTCACCGACATCGCCTCCACCAAGGGCGGCACCACCCTTACCGGATGGCACGCGCTCCTCGACGCCGCGGGCCAGCCCAAGCGCGTCGACTCACAGCGCAAAATGACCACCGAGTCGCTGTACTACATCTACGACGAGACGGGCGCCTCACGACCGAATGCACCTCGGCCACCAAGGCGGAAACCTGCCCGGCGGGCTCGCCAACCACCTCGTACACCTACGACAAGGTGGGCAACCGCAAGACACACATCGACGTCAAGGGCACCACTACCTACAACTACGACGCAGCCGACCAGCTGACCTGGTCCGTGCTCGGTTCCACCACGACGGACTACGGCTATGACGCCGACGGCAACGAGACGAAGGCCGGCACTCGCGCCTACTCCTACGAGGCCAATGACCGGCTCATATCCATGACCTAGACAGGGGTCGCAACCCGGAATCCACGTAGAGTAACGTGCTGGCGTGTCCACGCCGACTCCGCCTCAGAATCCGTACGTGCAGCAACCTCCCGTGCCGGTGCCGATTCCTCCCTTGCCGCCCGCGCCCCAGGGGCCGTACGCCCCGTACGGTCAGCAGCCCGCCGGGCCGTACGGACACCCCTACGCCCAGCAGCCCTACGGCTGGGCTGCCCCGCCCGTGGCCCCGCCCCCGAAGAAACGGCGGGCATGGCTTGTCCTGGGCGTCACGGGTGGCGCCGTGGGTGTGGTTTTGGCGATCCTGGTGGCGCTCGCGCTGATCAGCCAGACGGCCGAAAGCGGCTTTCCGGAGGCGAGGTTCCAGCTGACCCTGCCCAAGACGCTGATCGATGGCCGCTTCGAGCTCGCCCAGGACCTCTCCGACTCCAAGGGCCAGAGCATCGAGGATGAGGCGGACGGCGCGTGGGACGCCAAGGTCACCGCTGCCGTGGTCGGCCAGTACAGCCTGGGCGGCGATGACACCAAGGGTATTCTGGTGTTCTCCGGCATGTATGGCCGGTTCAAGAACAGGGACGAGGCCCGCCAGAACATGCTGAAGGGCGTCGGCGAGGCGGACGGCGTGACCGTGGCCGTCGGGCCGAAGGAGTTCACCCAGGACGGCTCGCCCACCGTCAGCTGTGAGGTCGTTACCCAGAAGAAGCTAGGCACGACCATGAGTTACCCCGTGTGCGCCTGGACCGACGCCAACACGGCAGCCGCGGTCGCCCCGATGACCGCGAAGGCGGCTACGCAGGATCCCTCCGACATTGACCTGGCGTTCTACGCGAAGTTCACGCTGCAGGTCCGTTCCGAGACGATGAAACCGATCGGCTGACCGCCCCCGACCACTGCCGGCTCAACGGCTGTTCCTTGCAGTTCCCTACCCCTGCGTCATGGCCGCCAGGCTTGAGGTGTTTGCCCCATACGCGCACCATCGCGTCCGCACGACTTCTCTCAGTGTCCCGATCGGCGGCCCTAACCGCCGGCCGCGCGCGGTGGCGGCCCCGCATTCGGTGGTCCTCGGCCTGGTGGCTTCACCACCTGGATCGAGAACGCGGGGCAACGCCGAGCGCGTGCAAATCTTCCACGATCAGGTACACGGCCCTCGCGGGTCACGCTCTCGAGGGTCAGCCGTTGCGGGTCGGTGAGCGTAGTTCGCGCTTGAGGATCTTCCCGGTCGCGGTCATGGGCAGGCTGTCGCGGAACTCCACCAGGCGCGGGTACTTGTACGCCGCCATCCTGTCCATACACCAGGACACGAGCTCGGCGTCGGTGACCTCGACACCGGGCCTGCGGATGACGTATGCCTTGATCTCCTCGCCGTGGGACTCGTGTGGTACGCCCACGACGGCGACGAGGCTGACAGCGGGGTGGGTCATCATGACCTCTTCCAGTTCGCGCGGGTACACGTTGAACCCGCCGCGCACGATCATGTCCTTGGCCCGGTCGACGATGTAGTAGTAGCCGTCGGCGTCGCGCCGGGCGATGTCGCCGGTGCGGAACCAGCCGTCGCGCATCGCCTCGGCGGTGGCGTCCGGGCGGCCGAGGTAGCCCTTCATGACATTGTGACCGCGAATCGCGATCTCGCCGACCTGGTCCTCCGGTACCTCGTTCCACTCGGCGTCGACGAGCTTCACGTCGACGCCCCACACCGGCTGTCCGATGGAACCGGGTTTGGTCTCGCGGCCGGGGTGGTTGAAGGTGGCCACCGGGCTGGTCTCCGACAGCCCGTAGCCTTCCTGGATGCGTATGCCGAAGGTGTTCTCGACCTGATCGAGGATCTCTACCGGCAACGCGGCACCGCCGGAGAGCACGATCCGCAGACTGCTCGCGATCTCCCGCAGGTCGAGGCCGGTGGTGTCGGCGGACAGCAGACCCCAGTGCATGGTCGGTACACCGGCGAAGAAGGTCACCTTTTCGTCCCGCATCAGGCCGAGCGCCTGTGCGGGATCGAATCGGGGCAGCAGCACCAGCGTCGCACCCGCGCCGAAGCCGGCGTTCATCTGCACGGTCTGGCCGAAGGAGTGGAACAGCGGCAGCGTGGCCAGGTGGACGTCGTGCTCGACCGTCCCGAACAGGCGATGGCAGGTGAGCGCGTTGAGCACCATGTTCGCGTGCGACAGCTCCGCACCCTTGGGGCTGCCGGTCGTGCCACTGGTGTAGAGGATCACCGCGGTGTCGGTGGCCTCGGTGACAGCCGTCTCGAAGACCGGCGGCCGCCCGGCCAGCGCTGCGCCCAGGCTGGTCGCGCCCTCGATCGACGAGGGCGCGGCCGGGTCCGCACCCATCAGGAAGAAGTGCTCGCAGTCAGTGGCCTCCGCGAACGCGGCCCAGCCCTCCCGTCCGAGCGGCAGCTCCTCGGTTCCCTCGAAGCAGAAGTACGCCTTCGCCCCGGAGTCGCGCAGGTGGTAGGCGATCTCGCGGCCCTTCAGCAGTACGTTCAACGGCACCACTACCCCACCCGCCTTGAGGATGCCGTAGTACACGATCGGGAAGTACGGGAGATTCGGGCACGACAGCGCCACCCGGTCGCCGGGCTGGACACCGGACGCGGCGAGCAGACCGGCCACCTGGTTGGCGGCCGCGTTCAGCGCGGCGTAGGACAACCGGGTGTCGCCGTGTACGACGGCGTCTCGCTCGGGCAGGCACCGCGCACTGTCCTCCAGCATCACGGCAAGGTTCAACATGAGCTTCTATCCTTCCGGCGAGACAACCGTTGTCAGGAAACAGGGGTGACGGGCAGGGTCGGGACGGCGGTGAGCTCCACCGTGTACGCGCCGGTGGGCGGCGGTGCGTACTGTGCGGACCCGGTGGTGATTTCCAGTTCGAGCGCGTGGCCGGGTTCGAGCCGCCAGGTGATGCCGTGCAGGGCGACGTCCTGGTCGATCCGGCCGGCGAAGACCCACGGCATGGTCTGGTCGTCCACGGTGACCCTGCTGCCGTCCGGTGCGCGGTCGACCAGTTCCAGGTGGACCTGTGCGGTGAGGCCGGTCGCGGAACCGGTGAGACGGACGGTCGGCACTCCGACGAACGCTCGCGGGGCGGAGCCGGGGGAGACCACCTCGGCCCGGGTGGCGGTGGCCCCCAACTCGACGGCGGGTGCGGGCGCGCCGTTGGCCGGTCCGTCACCGCCAGTGCCGCCGGGCCCGATGAGGGTGCCGGTGGCGACAGCCCTGCCGGTCAACGAGGCGGTCTTCGGCAGCGGGTAGGAGTCGGCGGCGTAGTAGCTGCCGTTGTTGGCCTGCCACTCAAAGGCCGGGCCGGTCTTCACACTGCGATCGCCCTTCACCCAACGGTCCATCCAGTCGAGCAGCCGCTCATACCAGACGACCTTGCCGGTCACCGCGTCCGTATCGCTCTGGGTGGGGCCGTACTTGCAGCCGACGAAAGTATGTCCGGCGCAGACGGTGACCAGCTTCACCGGGGTGCCGGCGGCGACCAGGTTGCGGTAGTTGGCGAAGCCGTCCTCGAGTGGGAAGAAGGTGTCGATGCTGCCCTGGACGATGAGGGTGGGTGCGGTGATCGCGCCGCTGTGCGTCGTGGTGGATCGTGCAGCCCACCACGCCTTGTTCTCGGCGCTCATCTGCCCGGTGAGGAGCAACTCGGTATGGGTGCTGTGGATATGCTGGTCGAAGACGCCGAACTGCGCGCCCGCGGGCGAGTCCCAGCCGTCACTCATGGCGGTCACGAGGCCGGCGGCGTACACGCCCTCCCACCAGGCAGTCTTCACCGTGCCGTTCGGCCACAGGTCCCGGTTCAGGTCACCCCATCCGGCGATCGGCGCGATCGCATCCACCCGCCGGTCCGTCGCGGCCGTGTTGTACTGTACCCCGGCAGCGTTCGAGGCGCCGAGCCAGCCGACCTTCGGGTCTCCCGGCCTGTCCAGCTCGATCTCAGGACGAGAGGCCAGGTAGTCGATCATCGCGCCGGCATCGCCGACTTCGGCGGGCCCAGCGGGACTGGCTTCGCCCCCGGAGTCGCCCCACCCGCGGGAATCCCACGTAAGGACCGCGTAGCCGCGGTCGAGCAGCGGCTGCTCCCACGCTCCCGGAGCCCGCAGCCGCGACCCGCCCCAGCCATGGGTCTCCAGAATCGCCGGCACCGGCCGATCCCCCGAGGCTCCGGCCGGCAGCATCAGGGTCGCGACGATCGGAGTGCCGTCGAAGGACCTGATCACGATCGGGTCCTCGATCCGGACGCCGTCTGCTGCCGCCGCGTATACCGGCGGGCAGAGTGCCGCGGCGAGACAGGCCGCTGTGACAACCGCGACCCGGCGGACCACGGCGCTCACCGGGAACCCAGCCCTTCTCCGCGAGACGGTCCGTTGCATCTCTACCTCCGTGTCTCTGGATCTAACGGGGACAGCGACACGAAGCTAGGCAGCCGACTCGGGGCTGACCTCATACTTTCGGAGGAGGGCCCCAGGCGGATCTGTCCAAGTCGTTCATCTTCGGGTAATACTTGCGCTGTTTTGGCGAGCTGCGGGCCTTGCACGGAGAGTGCCGATGACCGATATCGAAACCAAATCCGCGAAGATGCGCGGTATGCTCCGCCGACTCTCGAAAGTGGACGGGTTCTGCCTGGCACTGGGCGGGTTCGTGAGCCGACGCGGAACGCATCTGGTGCTCACCGAGTTGTGTGGGCTGCGCACCGAACTGCTGCGTGGCGTGGTCATGAACCCGGGCATAGGGCTCGGCGGCCGAGTGCTCACGGTGCGGCGCCCGGTCGTGGTCGAGGACTACGTCTCCTCGGCGATCATCACCCACCAGATGGACCGCGCCGTCATCGCCGACGGCGTCCGCGGTGCGCTGGCCCTGCCGATCGTCGTGGGCAAAGAGATCCGCGCGGTGATATACGGCGGAAGCCGCACCCAGGACTCCATCGGCACACGCACCGCCGACGCGGCCATCCGCATCGTCCAGGCGTTCGCCGACGACCTCGCCGTCGACGAGGAAGTGGAGCGACGCGTCGCCCGCGCATGCCAGGAATACGAGCCACACCTCACGCCCGCCAAGCGACAGCTCGACACCTCCGGCACGGCGGACCCCACCGACGTCACCGCGGAACTGCTCGCCATCGCCGCGGAGATCTCCGACGCTCGGATCCGTGAACGGCTGCTGAGACTTTGTGGGCGACTGCCGACCCACACCCCGGCCGCCCACCGGCCCCAGGTCAACCTGTCCCGCCGCGAGACCGATGTCCTGATACAACTGGCTGCCGGCTTCACCAACGCCGAGATCGCCGAACGGCTGGCCATTCTGCCGACCACGGTCAAGACCCATCTCTCCGGTGTCATGCGCAAACTCGGCACCCGCAACCGCGTGGAGACTCTGGCCGCCGCGCGCAGAGCCGGGTTGCTGTCCTGAATGTCTGGCTGGCTTTCATTCTCTGTCGCCTGGTGGATTCGCCGGCCGCGGCGGGCCGACAGCCCCGGACAACGCTTACCAGATGCGCGTCGCCGGATACCCGGAGCGCATGGT
>CBFGQM010000268.1:0-7406 GCA_965650905.1 uncultured Streptomyces sp.
GGTGGCGGCTTCGGCGGGGACCTTCATCGCGGTGGCCGTGGCGGCGTCGGGGGCGCCCTGGGCGAGCTGGGCGTGGGCGAGCCGGGTGGTGGCGATGGCCCGGGAACGGATCATGTGGGGCCGGAGAGCGGACAGGCAGCGGTGGGCGTGGTACTCGGCCGTCGAGTAGTCGCCGAGCGCCAAGTGCGCGGAGAGGGCCAAGGAGTCCAACTCGGCCTGGTCGTAGAAGGCGAGCATCCACACCGGCCGGTAATCGGCGGGGTCGGCGCGCAACATGGCGTCCTGCGCCTGCTCGAACGCCCGGCGGGTACCAGTGCGGTCCTGTGCCGCGCCGTGGATGGCCCCCTGGCGGGCCAGGCCGAGGGAGGCGAACAGGGGGTCACGGCGGGTGAGGTGCAGGTTGCGGGCGACGTCGTTGGCGGCGAACGCGTCGGCGGGTCGGCCCATGTGGCGGTACATGGTGCCGGCGTGGCTCCAGATGCGGAACTTGATCGCCTGGTCGCCGGACATCTCGGCGAGGGCCTGGGCCTCGCGCATGTGCGCCTTGGCGATGTCGTAGCGGCGGCCGTCGATGGCGGCCCACATCGCGGAGGAGCGGAAGGCGGCTGCTGAGGCGTAGAGGTTGCTGCGTACGCGCTGGGTGGCGCTGCCCGCGTTCTGGAGGTTGAGCGCCTCGTCGGCGAGGGCGGCGGCCCGCTGTTCGATGCCGAGTTGTCCGCCGTGGCGGTGGTCGCTGGCGATGATCTCGGCGAAGCGCTTGTTGAGGCGGTTGACGTCGCTCATGCCGATACGGCGCGGCGATGCGGTGCCGGGTGCGGCTGCTGCTGCGGCGGCAGCCGCCGCGATGCTGCCGACGAGGGTGCGGCGCTTCATGTCGGGGTCCTCCTGCTGCGGTGGGGCCGGGGTGGACGAAGGCCGGCTCCGTGGCACGAACCCTAAGGCGATGGCGGGTAGTCCGGTGACGTCCTCAAGTGCCTTGCGGGCGGCTGATTTTGGCCACGTGACCCGGCCTGCCTTCCAGGCCCGGACCGACGAGCCGTCGAGTCCACCAGGGCGTCCGGTCAACCGTTCGATGGCCCTGTTCACGGCCTCGGCGAGGCTGTTGGAGCTGTAGCCGTGTTCGGTCATCCACGCCTCAAGAACGGTGTTGCGGGTGGTGTCCATGCGGGCACGGTAGCCCGCACGATCCTCGCCCGCCAGGTAAAGGAGAGGTCAAAACGTCCTAGGTGGGACCGTCGACTGAGTGCCTGAACGCCCTAACCAACCTGCTGGGAAAGGGAGTTGTCTGGGTGCTGGTCGCCCGCCGCGCCCCACCGTGCGGGTGGCTGTTGACGGCCCGGCCCGCCCCTGAGGTTTCCCCGCGGGGGTGGGGCGGGCGCCGAGACGACACGAAGGCTCCACCCCAATGACGAGTCTGAGAACACCAGTTGAGGCCCTCTCCGTAGGCCACCCCACGTACAGCCAGACCTTCCCGTGCGAGCCGTCCACGGCCGAGCTCGGCCGCGAACTCCTCCGGGACGTCCTCGGTGTGTGGCACCTCGACGGCCTCGCCGACTGTGCCGCGCTGATCATCACCGAGCTCATCGCGAACGCCTCTAGGCACACTCCGTGTCCCGAGATCCGCCTCACGGTTGGGCGGCCGAGCGCGACTCGACTGCGTGTCGGGGTCGTGGACCGGGAACCATCGCGTCTTCCCATACTCAGCCAGGCGGCTGACGACGACGAGTCGGGCCGCGGGCTGCTCCTCGTCGACGCTGTCGCCGACCGCTGGGGCTACGACCTGCACGGCTCGGACAGACGCCCTTGGGGCAAAGAGGTCTGGGCGGAACTCCGTACCGAGGGTGGCAAGTGAGCATCCCGGCCACGGCGCCCTCGCCTCTTCCAGATCTCACCCGACTCCGGCCCCGCCAGCAGATGGCCATGGACTGCGCCCTCTGTGCCCGGCCACTGGGAGCGAGCGGTCGACGACTGGGCGAGATACGCCACCGGGGCCTGCCGTTCCAGCTCTGGGCCTGCGCTCCCAACTGCCAGGCCGCCAGATCGACTATCCCGACCAGCTGAGAAAGGGGACGTTCTTCCATGGAGTGGCCGTGGATCACCGGTGACTGCTGGCTCGGCTGCGGGCGTACCGGTGTCCTGGTGATCTGGCTCGGCCCGGTGCAGTGGGGTGGGCAACACGCCCCGCTCTACGCGTGCGAGCAGAGCCTCAACCGCCTCAGGCTGCAGGCGCTCGCTTACTTCAGGGGCGGCAGCCGACCGCCTCTGACGAAGGGAACGCCACATGGCAGACGAGAACGGATCCGGCGAGCAGCAGAGCCAGGTCCAGGGCTGTGCTGGTTGTGGCACCCCGAACCCCCGTGACGCGAGAGGCTACGGCGAAACAAAGCACAACACGAGGAGCAATCGATGACCGGCGTGCTGATGACCGATCACCCGGCCTGGCACTCGCAGGAGAACGGCACAGTCGCGCGTGCCGTCCGTACGGCTTCCGGTATCTGGGTCCTGTCCCACGACAGGGAGGGCCTGCACATGCAGTGTGTGCAGGGCACCGAAGACGTGAAGCCCACGTTCGTCCCAACGGACCCTGCCTGCCTGCCCGCCACAGTCCCTGCTGCGCTGCGGGCCGGACTCGACGAGCTCGGCGTCACCCAGCGTCTGGCGAACCCATGGCTGTGGGACGCGATCAGTACCGCGATCCTGCGGCAGGTGGTACGCGCCGACCAGGCCCGCAAGCTGTACCGCGCCTGGTGCCGCACGTTCGGTACGACTGTCCAGGGTCCGTTCGGTGAGTTCGCCGTGTCACCCACGCCCGCCGACGTCCTGGCCTTGGCCGACGAAGAGTTCACCGGCGTCGGAGCAAAGTTTCACCGCACCGTCCTGCAGGCCGCGGCTGCTGACTACCAGCAGCATCACACCGAGTGGGAACACCTGGACGCCGCCGATTTGGTCACCGCGCTGACGGGTATCCCCCGCATCGGTCCGTGGACCGCCGCTGCGGCCACCGCCGACTTCACCGGCGACTTCAGCATCTACCCGCACGACGACCTCGCCGTGCGCACCTGGGCCGCCCAGATCGCACCCGATCACCCGTGGCCCGACAAGAAAGACAAGGCGTTCGGCCCGCTGTGGACCGGATGGGCCGGAAGCGACCGCACTGCCCTGCACACCCTGACTCTCTCGACCCTCACCTGGGGCTCACATGCCCCATGACCTGGAGGATCCATGCGGCAGTTAGAGCTGCTCACGGGCGCCGACATCAACCGCGAGCTCGACGCTCTGTTCGTGAACGCGCCGCTGCGCGACTACACCCTGCGGCCGCGCACCAACGACTACACGCTTCCCGTGCTGGGCATGGCCTATATCGCCACCTACGCCCAGCAGGCCGGCTTCAACGTCGGCGTCCTCGACGCTGAGGCGCACGGTCTGGGCATCGACGAGACCGCGAAGATCGTGAACGGGGCCAAGCCCCGGTGGGCCGCGATGAACCTCCTCGCACCCACTTACGAGATGTCCGCCCGGATCGCCGCCCAACTCGACCCCGCCATTGCTCTCATAGTCGGCGGGCACCACGCCAAGGCTATGCCGGACCGTGTCCTGGCCGACCCACGCATGGCCAGCCTGCGGGCACTCGTGCTCGGCGAAGGGGAGCTGCGCGTCGCTGCGCTCCTGGAGGACGGAACGCGTCGGCGGGAGCTGCCCGGCGTGCTCTGGCGTGACCCGCTGCTCGGCACCCGGGCCGCGGGCATCGCAGATTCGAAGACGAGCGCGCAGATGCTCGGCCCGGACATCAACGCCCTGCCGTACGTCAACCGCGCCTTCCTCTCACAGGACCCCTACCAGGCCGCGTCCACTGCAGCCGACCGGCGCCTCGCTGCCCGCCGACCCGCCGACTGGGTCCAGGCCGCTGCCCGCAGCGGGCACATGGAGGCAAACATCGTCGGCAGCCGTGGCTGCCCCTACAACTGCACCTTCTGCGGTGCCGCCTGGAGTGCCAACCCCGACGTCACGATCCGGGTCCGCAGCCCGGAGAACATCATCGGCGAGCTCGACCAGCTGCACGACAAGTACGGTGTGACTGCCTTCCGGTTCGTCGATGACCTGTTCCTGGGCGTGCGTAACGTCATCGAGGAGCAGATGAAAGCGTTCACCCGGCACCGGATCGGCGAGCGGTACGTGTGGGACGCCACCGGCCGCATCAACGTCCTTGACCGGGTCTCCGACAGCGAGCTCGAACGCCTCGTCTCCAACGGGCTGCGCGAAGTGGCCCTCGGTATCGAATCCGGCAGTGACCGCATCCTGAAGACGATGGACAAGCGGATCAACGCCGAGATGACCGAGCGCGTCGCCAGCCGCCTGGTCGAACACGGCATCGGTGTCAAGGGCTACTTCATCCTGGGCTTTCCCGGTGAAAGCCAGGAAGACCTCGACGCGACCGTCCGCCACATCCGCAACCTGTGGCAGATTTCCGACCAGCACCCAGGTGACGTGCGCGCCAGTGTCTTCGAGTTCCGCCCCTATCCGGGCACGCCCATCTGGCAGACCCTCATCCAGACCGGCCATGACCCGGACGCCCTCCTCGCATACGGCGACGTAGATCTCACGGGTGACGGCGCCGACGAGTCGATGCGACAGCGCGACGAGTTCAACTTCTCCGTCGGCATCCAGTTCGGCGACGTGCCGCTCCAGCGAATCAGGGCGACGCTGGCGATGCTCACGCGCGAGCAGCACGACCGGAACCAGGGGGCCAAGGAGGTCGCCGCGTGACGGGCAAGCGCACAGGATGGTTCGTGACGATCGACGGTCCCAGCGGGGTTGGCAAGTCCACGACGGTGAAGGCGCTCCATGACCATCTCACCGCCCAGGGGCGTCCCGCACGGCGGACGGTCGAGCCGACCACCAGCGACCTGGGCCAGTTCATCCGCGGCCACTCGAACCAGATCCACGGCCTGGCGCTCGCTTGCCTGGTGGCCGCCAACCGCTACGAGCACATCGAGAGTGAGATCCAACCTGCGCTGCAGACTGGTCAACTGATCATCAGTGACCGCTATCTGCCCTCGACACTTGTCCTGCAACGACTCGACGGGGTGCCCTTGGAATTCCTGCTCGACATCAACCGTCACGCGCTGCTGCCGGACCTCGCCGTGATCCTCACCGCGCAACCGGGACTCATCGCCGAACGCATCGCAACGCGCGGCGCCACCCACCGCTTCCATCTCGACCCCTCGGCGCCCGGCCGGGAAGTCGAGCTCTACGCCGATGCCGCATCCCAGCTGATGAGGCAGGGGGTAAGGGTGCTGCTTCTCGAAACCAACAATGCCACGCCATCGGACGTAGCACGCCGAATCGCCGACGCCATCCCGGCTCTGCCGATAGCGTCGGTCACCCCACCCACCCAAGCAACCCCCCCAGGTACAAGAGCGGGACAACCGCACAGCCCCGCATCGACACACACGGCATCCACCGCGATGGCGACAAAATCCTTTTCTCGCAACGTGGCGGCCCTTACGGTCACGGCCGATGGCACATGCCGTCGGGCAAGCTCGACCAAGGCGAGCCCCTTCCCGACGGCGCCGCCCGGGAGTTGTACGAGGAGACCGGCATCACCGTCGACCCGGTTCACCTTCGCCTGGTCCAGACCGTGCACCACCGGCAGGACGCGCAGGTGGAGCGGATCGGTTTCTTCTTCGAGGCCACCGAATGGGAAGGGCAGCCCGTCAACAAGGAGCCTGAGAAGTGCCTCGCCCTTGAGTGGTTCACCGTGCACGACCTGCCCGACGACATCATCGAGTACCCGGAGGCCGGCCTGCGCGGCTACCTCGACGACAGCGGCCCTCTCACAGAACACGGCTGGCAGTAGACCTGGACTGGCCGCCTTTTCCACCCCTCGTGGCGTCGTCCGTAGCTCGGATCCCGGTTGTCCGCTCTCCCCATGGAGGATGTTCGGGGCCCTCGCACAAGGCAGCGGCCCCGGGCCTTTGGGGGAGGGGAGCCCGGGTCCGCTGGTGCGGGGATGGAGAGTGGCCTATGGGGTCAGGCCGCCGGAGTCCCAGGCTTTCCACGGGGTCGTGGTCAGCGCCGCCGTGTGTGCGACGGTTGCGCGGTTGGGACGGCGGCTGCCGCGTGGACCGGAGCGTTGGAACGCTGTGCTGCGCTGCGGGCCTGTGCTGCGCGCGCTCGTGTGCTTGGTAGCGGCCTTGCGCTGAGGCGCTCGATACGCCAGGTCAGTACCCGTGCGGGGCGGCGGGCGCTGGCCAGGGCACGCTGGTCGACGGCCTGCTGGAGGAGCTGCTCCGGCTTGTGGCCTGCAGCCTCGGCTTCGGCGAGGGCAGCGGTGAGAGCGTCGAAAGCGGGGTCTTCGAGCACCTGGTCCACATGATCGGGCACGGCCTGGCGCAGGTGGCGGATGTGCCGGTCTACCGTCTGCTGGGGTGGCCGGCGCTGGGCGAGGGCGGCCAGGGGTGCGGCTGCGGCTTGGTCGTAGGCGGCCTGGAGGTGGAGCAGGGTCTGCTGGGCGGCGGCGACTTGCTGGTCGTGTTGGCGGAGCTGGTGCCAGCGGGCCGCGGCGATCACGACGAGGATCGCGGCGTCCAGGAACATCGCCAGGATGGCGCCGTCCTTGGGGGCCGGTGCGCGGACCATCGCCCGCACGGCGCCGCGCAGTGCGCGGGCGTGGTGGTGTTCGGCCTGGATGCGGGAGCGAGTGGCACGCTCGAACGCGACCGCCGCCTCACGAAGTTGGGGCCGCAGCGCCTGGGGCGCGAGGAGCGGGAGGGCGTCGAGGGCTTCGCCGAAGGCGGCGAGGTGGGCCTGGGAGGCTTCGTCGTCGGCCTGGTCGAGGTGGTGGGGGATGCGTTCGGCTGCGGCGGTGGCCTGGTGCCAGGGGTTGGGCTTGCGCCAGCCCGGCTGCCCAGCGGGCCGCGGGTCGATGTTTTCCAGGCGCTTTTGGATCTTGAGGAAGGACAGGTCGGGGGCGAGTTCGGAGCCGGAGAACCACACGGGCCCCTTGCCGGCGGTGGTGGTGTCTTCGGCAGCGACCTTGTAGCCGCGCACATCACCGGAGGGGAAGTACACGACTTCCACGAGCACGCCGTCGATGTGGCTGAGCAGGTGGACGAATTCCTCCATGCTGGAGGCGGCTGCCACGGCGGTGCGCACGATGGTGCGCAGCCGTTCGCGGGCGGGCTTGTCCTGGCCGGCGCGGCGGGCCTTCTCCTGCTCGGCGCGGGTGGGCCGCTTGGCGGCGGTGCGGTCCCCGCGGACCACTTGGAGCAGGCCGTATTCCTTCTCGATGGCGGCGAGTTCACGGTCGGCGGTGTGGTAGTCGTTCCAGTGCCGCGCGGTGCGCAGATCCGCCCGGACCTTGGTGGCGGCGATGTGGATGTGGTCGGGGGCGTGGCGGACGGCGA
>CBFGQM010000269.1:0-7397 GCA_965650905.1 uncultured Streptomyces sp.
GCCTTCATCATGGTCTGCGCCGCCGGCCGTGCCTCCACCCACGTGGCGACCCTGGCCGCCCTGATGGGCCTGCACATCCGCGTCGGCATGGAGGACACCTACTTCCTCTGGCCGCACCGAGACGACCGCATCGAAAGCAACCTCCAGGCGCTGAGCATCGGTCAGCAGATCGCCGCGGTGACAGGACGCCCCGTGGCCACGCCCGCCGAGTACCGGGCCATGCTGGGGCTCCCCCCGCAGCACGGGGCCACCTCGTCAGCGGCCTGATCAACACTGTTTCGTGTCGAGCGTCCGGTACCGGCTCTCCGTCTCCCTCCCCTGGCGGGGCCGGCACCGGACGCCACCACCGACCCTTCGCGCAGCACGACCATCGCCCATGTCGACGACTTCCGCCGACGAGGCACGGCGTCAAGAGAACCATATGAACGGACAAGGACCCGAGGTCGCCTTCGTCACAGGCGCCGGCTCGGGCATCGGAGCCGCCGTCGCTCGCCGACTGGCCGCGCGTGGAGCGGCGGTCGCACTGTTCGACCTCGCCAAGGACAAGGCCGAGGCCACCGCCGCCTCGATCGAAGCGGAGGGCGGTCGTGTCCTCGCCCTGCACGGGGACGTCGGAGACGACAGCGCCGTCGGGCAAGCGGTGGCCGAGACGGTGAGCCGCCTCGGCGCTCCGACCACCGCGGTGGCGTGCGCAGGCATCGCCGTCACGGGCACCGTTGCCGACCTCTCGCTCACGGACTGGCAGCGCACCTTGCATGTCAACCTCACCGGCGCCTTCCTGACGGCCAGGCACACCATTCCCCACATGATCAAGGCCGGGGGCGGTGTGTTCACCGCGATCAGCTCGGACGCCGGAGTGCAGGGAGCCCAGGGCTTCGCCGCCTACTGCGCGTCCAAACACGGCGTCGTGGGACTGATCCGCTGCCTCGCCCTCGATCACGGACCGCAGGGCGTACGGGCCAACGCGGTCTGCCCGGGCTTCGTCGAGACACCGATGGCCGATCAGATCTTCGAGGGAACCGGCCACGAATCACGCGGCTACTACGCCACGACCGTGCCTCTCGGCCGCTTCACGCGACCGGAGGAGGTAGCAGCGGCGGTAGCCCATCTCACCTCCGCCGAAGCCTCGTACACCAACGGAATGACATACGTGATCGACGGCGGCGCCACCGCGGGCTACTTCGAGGGCAGCGCACCCGCCTGAGGGTGCGCCTCAGCAACACAGGAAAGGAAGGACGACCGTTGGACAAGGTCAGCGTGAGCGCGCAGGAGGCCGTCGCGGGCATACCGCACGGAGCCTCGCTCGCCGTGGGCGGATTCGGACTATGCGGCATCCCCTCCGTCCTCATCAACGCCCTCTACGAACACGGAGCTTCCGATCTCCACGTCGTATCGAACAACTGCGGCGTCGACGGCGCCGGACTCGGCACCTTGATCGCCGCCCGCCGCATCAGGCGGGTCATCGGCAGCTACGTCGGGGAGAACAAGGAATTCGCCCGCCAGTACCTCGCCGGAGAACTGGAGGTGGAGCTCATCCCGCAGGGCACACTCGCCGAACGACTCCGCGCGGGCGGCTGCGGAATCCCCGCCTTCTACACCCCGGCGGGTGTGGGCACGCAGGTGGCCGAGGGCGGTCTGCCCTGGCGCTTCGACGCCGACGGGAACATCGCCGTGGCCTCACCGCCGAAGGAACAGCGCACCTTCAACGGCCGCGAGCACATCCTGGAGACGGCCATCACGACTGACTTCGCACTCGTACGGGCCGTGAAGGGCGACCGGCACGGGAACCTGGTCTTCCACCGCTCCGCCCGTAACTTCAACCCGCTCGCCGCCATGGCTGGCCGTATCACCGTGGCCGAGGTCGAGGAACTGGTCGAACCCGGAACCCTCGATCCCGACGAGATCCACCTGCCCGGCGTGTTCGTGCACCAGGTAGTGCCGCTCACACCCGAGCAGGCCCGAGACAAGCTCATCGAGAAGAGGACGGTACGAGCCTGATGCCCTGGAACCGCGACCAGATGGCCGCCCGAGCCGCCGCAGAATTGACCGACGGCTCCTACGTCAACCTCGGCATCGGCCTGCCCACCCTCGTCCCCGGTCACCTTCCTCCGGACGTCCACGTGGTCCTGCACTCCGAGAACGGCATCCTGGGCACCGGCCCATACCCGGCGGACGAGGAAGTCGACCCTGACCTGATCAACGCGGGCAAGGAGACGGTCACCGTCCTCCCGGGGGCGTCCTACTTCGACTCGGCCCTGTCCTTCGGCATGATCCGCGGCGGCCACATCGACACCGCCGTGCTCGGCGCCATGCAGGTCTCCGCTACCGGCGACCTGGCCAACTGGAGCGTGCCCGGAAAGATGGTCAAGGGCATGGGCGGCGCAATGGACCTGGTTCACGGGGCGCGGCGGGTGATCGTGTTGATGGAGCACACCGCGAAGGACGGCAGTCCCAAGATCGTGCGCGAGTGCACATTGCCGCTGACCGGGAAGGCATGCGTCCATCGCATCATCACCGACCTGGGCGTCTTCGACGTCACCGCCGGAGAAATCGTCCTGCGTGAACTCGCGCCGGACGTCACCACCGACCAGATACACCGCACCACCGAGCCCGAGGTCGTCATTGCCCTCGCCGATGAAGTCGCGGCCTGAGAGCAGGAGTTGCACATGAGTTTCAGGATCGTTGTCACTGTGAAGTACGTGCCCGACGCCACGGGAGACCGGCATTTCGCCGATGACCCTGACCGTCGACCGGGACGACGTGGACGGTCTGCTCTCCGAGTTGGACGAGTACGCGGTCGAGCAGGCCCTGCAGATCGCCGACGAAGCCGATGACGCCGAGATCACCGTGTTGACGGTGGGTCCGGAGGACGCCAAGGACGCGCTGCGCAAGGCGCTGTCGATGGGCGCCGACAAGGCGATCCATGTCGAGGACGACGACCTGCACGGCACCGACGCGATCGGCACTTCGCTGGTGCTCGCGAAGGCGATCGAAAAGGCCGGCCACGACCTGGTCATATCCGGGATGGCGTCCACCGACGGCACCGCGGGCATCGTGCCCGCGCTGTTCGCCGAGCGCCTCGGTGTCCCGCAGGTGACGCTGCTGTCCGAGGTCTCCGTCGAGGACGGCACGGTCAAGGGCCGCCGCGACGGCGACGCCGCGTCCGAGCAGCTGGAGGCCTCCCTGCCGGCGGTCGTGTCGGTCACCGACCAGTCGGGCGAGGCGCGTTACCCCTCCTTCAAGGGCATCATGGCGGCCAAGAAGAAGCCGGTTCAGTCCTGGGACCTGTCCGACCTGGACATCGACGCGGAGGAGGTCGGTCTCGACGGCGGCTGGACCGCCGTCGACTCCGCCACCGTGCGTCCGGCGCGCACCGCCGGGACCGTCGTCAAGGACGAGGGCGAGGGCGGTCGGCAGCTCGCCGAGTTCCTCGCCGGCCAGAAGTTCATCTGATCGAGTTGGAGTCGCATTCCCATGGCTGAAGTTCTCGTCTACGTCGACCACGTGGACGGTGCCGTCCGCAAGCCCACCCTGGAGCTGCTGACCCTGGCCCGCCGCATCGGCGAGCCGGTCGCCGTCGCGCTGGGCAACGGCGCCGGTGACACCGCCGCCGCCCTCGCCGAGCACGGCGCGGTCAAGGTCCTCACCCACGAGGCCGCCGAGTACGCCGACTACCTGGTCGTCCCGAAGGTGGACGCCCTTCAGACCGCCGTCGAGGCCGTGTCCCCGGCCGCCGTGCTGGTCCCGTCCTCCGCCGAGGGCAAGGAGATCGCCGCCCGTCTGGCGCTGCGCATCGGCTCTGGCATCATCACCGACGCCGTCGACCTCGAGGCCGGCGACGAGGGCCCGGTGGCCACCCAGTCGGTGTTCGCCGCGTCCTTCACCACCAAGTCCCGTGTCTCCAAGGGCACTCCGGTCATCACGGTCAAGCCGAACTCGGCCGCCGTGGAGGCCGCCCCGGCCGCCGGCGCGGTCGAGGCGCTCGCCGTGACCTTCTCCGCCGCCGCGACCGGCACCAAGGTCACCGCGCGCACCCCGCGCGAGTCGACCGGCCGCCCGGAGCTGACCGAGGCCGCGATCGTGGTCTCCGGCGGCCGTGGCGTCAACGGCGCCGAGAACTTCGCGATCATCGAGGCCCTCGCCGACTCCCTCGGCGCGGCCGTCGGTGCCTCGCGTGCCGCCGTCGACGCCGGCTGGTACCCGCACACCAACCAGGTCGGCCAGACCGGCAAGTCCGTCTCGCCGCAGCTGTACATCGCCTCCGGCATCTCCGGCGCGATCCAGCACCGCGCGGGCATGCAGACCTCGAAGACCATCGTGGCCATCAACAAGGACGCCGAGGCCCCGATCTTCGACCTGGTCGACTACGGCGTCGTCGGCGACCTCTTCGACGTCGTCCCCGCCCTCACCGAGGAGATCAACGCCCGCAAGGGCTGATCCCAAAAGGCGCTCCCAACCGATCGCCACCGCTCTTGCCCGGGGTCGTCGGAAGCGGCGTCGAGCGGGGCGGGGAAGACGTTCCGCAGCAGCCCCGCGCGATGCCGCAGCGTTCCGTCCCAGAGGGCTACCCGGCCGGTCTGATCACCGGCCGCCAGGCGCGAGCCGTCGGGAGAGAAGGCGAGCGCACCGATCTCGTCGTCCTGTACGTGGTCGCGGGCCCGTCCGGTCCCTACGACGCCGTGGTCGTCCACGACGAGCCGGCCGTCGGGGCTGGCCGCCAGGTGGTAGCCGCTCCGACCTGCGGGCTGCGGTCCTGTGCTGTCGTGCCGTGTCCCAGGTCTCCTCGACGACGTCGCCGAAGGGCGCGCTGCGCGTCGAGCGTTTCCAGCCCGTGGTCCAGAAGACGGGTGCGGACACGGAGTTCGAGGTGGTCCTGGAGCGCTCGAACCGCACGTTGACCATCCCGGCGGAGGTGTCCGTACTCGACGCCCTACGGGCCGCGGGTGTCGAGGTGCTCTTCTCCTGCACCGAGGGCACCTGCGAGACCGATGTCCTCGAAGGCACCCCCGACCACCGGGACTCGGTGCTCAGCGACGAGGAGCGGGAGGCCGGCGAGACCATGCTCATCTGTGTGTCCCGGTGCCGCGGGAAGCGCCTCGTGCTCGACCTGTGAGACCTGCACCAAGGGCATGCAGAGGAAACTCGCCGCCACGTCGCTGAACGGGGCGGCGGGCCACCCGGTGCGGTGGTGTCACACCTCGGCCGCGGTGACCACGCTGAGATGGCTCGTCCTGCGCCGCACTCGTGCCGCCCGGCGGGTCGTACCGGTGGCGCGGCCCGTCTCGCGCAGGACCAGGGTCATGCGCGTATAGCCCATGTCCTGAAGGGACTTGGGAGCTTCGCCGACGATCCGGCAGTTCGTACGGCCCCATCGCGGGTCCGGGTGCCACAGCGGTCGTACCGCGCCGTCGTGCTGCAGGGCGTCCGGGCCGACCGAGCTGATCCAGTGCGGCAGTCCGTGCCGGTACGCGGCGTCCATGATCGGATCCTGGGCGATGTCCCGGAGGATGGACAGCAGCACGCGATCGTGGGCGTGCCGCTCCATCGCGGCGGCGAAGTGGGCCAGCATCGGCAGACACCAGCTCGACTCGTGCTCGCCGAGGACCGTGCCGGCATCCGGATGGAACAGGACGAACCGCAGGAAGTTGTCCCCCGGCATGGCCGTGGGATGCGGGCCGACGCCACGGAAAAGTGTCTCGAACGCGTCGTTCGCGAAGACGACGTCCCAGCGGTGGTCGAAGACGACGGAGGGAAAGGGGACGGCATCCAGGAAAGCGGCGTAGTCCTGCAAATACGCCTGAGCCTGGAGACTTTCGGGGACGGGTCGCGACCTCGGCCGCTGCCTTCCTGCCTGGTACTCCATCGGGAGGTCACCCCTCTTGCCTCTGCGGCCTTCACGCGGCGCCGTGATCCTGCTATCCCCGCTGGAGGTGTGTCAACTATCGTGGCACCTGCCGCCGGTTGACGATGGAATCTCGCCACAGTTGTGGCGAGTCCTGGATGTGAGTTCGAGCCAAGGGCTACTCTCCGGGGCAGTTCACGGTGCACTACCCGGATTTCGGGGGGCTTGGCGCCTCATGGCTCCGCACCTTCCTCAGAGCAGTCGAGAGAAACGTGGGAGATCTGTCGGTGACGGATGGCTTCGAGGTTCTGGGCGCCACCGCGACGGGTCTGCTGCCGGCCGTCGTGGCCCGCGTCGCCACCCTCGCGGACCGGCTCAGTGTGCCGCGCAGCGAGGTGTTCGACGTCCAGTTCCTGTCCCTCGCCTCCGGTGTGCCGGAGGTCGTGGTCAAGGCGCTGCTGAGAGGTCGGCCCGCCGGTGAGCCGGACCTTCAGACCCGCTTCCTGCAACGTCTCGACCTGCTGCGCCGCACGCGACTCAAGCCGAACGGCCGCCGGTACACCCAGCAGGAGATCGCCGACGGCGCGGGCATGTCGCGTCAGCAGGCGGGCGCCCTCATCAATGGAGACCGCCGCCCCACCATGGAGCACTGCGACGCCATTCAGCGCTTCTTCCGGGTGCACGCCGGGTTCCTCACGGCCGAGGACCCCGAGGCCCTGGCGGGCGCCCTCCAGCGCTGTGAGCAGGAGTTGCTTCAGCGGCTGGCCGACTGGGAGAGAGCCTCTGCCGCAGCCACGGCCGACCCTTTCGAGCAGCTGCTCCAGGACCACGGCGTCCGGGGGATCGCCTGGCGCGCCGCACAGCTGCCGACCGACCAACACCGGGACAAGGTCACGGAATGGCTGGACATGCTCCTGGAGAGCGTCAGGCGGCCCGATTCGTGAGTGAGCCGGGGTGAGACCGTGGGCATCGGAAAGGAAATGCGCCGTCTGTGCGGCGAGTTGGTCGGCGAGCTCTCGCTCCCGGCACCGGCGGATCCCGCCGACCTCCACGCCGCGCTGTGCGACGCCATGAGCAGACGCCGCGGCCGCCCCGTGAGGTTCCGCACGGCCCCCTTCCCGCCCGGGACCGCCAGCGGGCTCTGGCTCGACATGGCCGACCAGGACCTCGTGGTCGTCGAGGAACGCACCGCTCCCGACCACCAGTTGGTGATCCTCGGCCACGAACTGTGGCACATGAGGTCCGGCCACTGCAGCCACCACGTCGAAGGCGCGGCCGTCGCCGCCCGCCTACTGTCGGACGACGCCGATCTACGGGCGACCGTCCTGAAGGTGGCCGCCCGCACCCGGTTCGACCTCGTGGAAGAGCAGGACGCCGAGAGCTTCGGCCTGCTGCTGGCGAGCAAATGCCGTGCGTGGCTGGCCGGTTCGGCGCTGCGCGGCCCGATGCGGCGGGACGGGGTCGCGGGCCGGATCGAGGCGTCCCTGGGCTATCGAGGACCACGTAGCTGAAGCCGCCGACGTCATGAATAATTCGAGCTACTACATACCGTCCG
>CBFGQM010000270.1:0-7388 GCA_965650905.1 uncultured Streptomyces sp.
GCGTTGTTGGCGGGTCATGCGGTCTTCTCCTCGGCGCGAACGCCCAGAATGCGGCAGATGGAAAAAGCCAATTCGGCGCGGTTGAGCGTGTAGAAGTGGAAATCCTCCACCCCCTCCGCCGCCAATTGCGCGCACAATTGCGCGGTCGTCACGGCGCTGACGCGGCTCGTAGGACGGACGCTCCTCGCGCGCCGGCGCGGTGGCGGCGTCCTGTGGGCCCGCCTGCTCCGGCACGAAGGCGGCGGCGGTCTCAGCCTCGGCGGCCGCCTCCACGACGGCGGCGGCCTCGACCAGCGCGGCCTCGGGGTCGTCGCCCCGCTCGCGCGCGGCGCGGGCGATCAGCCGGTCGGCCTCGTCGCGCAGCTCGGTGGCACGCCGCTGCGCGCGCTCCAGCTGCTTGGTGAGGTGCGAGACCTCGCGCTCGGCCTGCTGCGCGGCGTTGCCCGCCGACTCGGCCTGCACCTCGGTCATCGACCGGGCGCCGGTGATCTCCGCGACCTCCGGGTCGAAGGCGGCACCGCCCTGGATGATGTGGCGCGAGGCGTCGACGCCCGCGTCCTCCATGAGGCGGAAGATCTGGCGCCGCTGGTGCGGCAGCGACAGCGACACCACCGTGCCGGAGCGGCCCGCGCGGGCCGTACGGCCGGAACGGTGCAGGTAGTCCTTGTGGTCACCGGCCGGGTCGACGTTCAGGACCAGGTCGATGCCGTCGACGTGGATGCCGCGGGCGGCGACGTCGGTGGCGACGAGCGCGTTGACGTACCCGTCCTTGAAGTCGGCCAGCGTCCGCGTCCGCGCGCCCTGCGTCATACCGCCGTGCAGCGCGTCGGCCCGCACACCCGCGTCCCGCAGCTGCTCGGCGATGCGGTCGGCACCCAGCTGCGTACGTACGAAGATGATCGTGCGGCCCTTGCGGGAGGCGATCGCGGCGGTGACCGGCGCCTTGTCCTTGGGCTTCACGATGAGGATGTGGTGCGACATGGTCGTCACCGCGCCCTGGGCGGCGTCGACCTCGTGCGAGACCGGGTCGGTGAGGTAGCGCTTGACCAGGGTCGCGATCTCGTTCTCCATCGTCGCGGAGAACAACATCCGCTGGCCACCCGCCGGGACCTGGTCGAGCAGTTCGGTGACCTCGGGCAGGAAGCCCAGGTCGGACATCTGGTCGGCCTCGTCGAGCACGGCGACCTGGACGTTCTCGAGGGAGCAGGCGCCGCGGTTGATGATGTCGCGGAGGCGGCCGGGCGTGGCGACCAGGATGTCGACGCCGCGCTCGAGGGCGTAGATCTGGTTGCCCATCGACGTACCGCCGCAGACGACCTTCATCTTCAGACCGAGCACGTCGCCGTACGGCTGCAGCGCATCCGCGACCTGCATCGCGAGCTCACGGGTGGGGGTGAGGATGACGCCGCGGGGCTTCTTCTTGTCGGTGTGGCCGCCGGACAGCGTCGCGAGCAGCGGCAGACCGAAGGAGAGCGTCTTGCCGGAGCCCGTACGGCCGCGACCGAGGATGTCCTTGCCGGCCAGGGCGTCCGGGATGGTCGCGGCCTGGATCGGGAAGGGGACCGTCACGCCGTTCTGCGCGAGCTTGCGCACGACTGCCTCGGGCAGCCCCAGGCCGCCGAAGGTGACCTCGGGGGCTTCGGGAGCCTCGACGGCCTCGGGAGCCTGGGGCTCGACGGCCTGCCCGCCGATGTCTGCGGTCCCGTCCTCGAGCACAACGACGTGGTCAGTACTGGAAATGGACATGCGAATGCGAAACCTTCCGGAGTCTCGTCGGCACGCGCCCGTCAACTCCGTGTTTTCGCAATTCGACCGCCTCAATGCGGTCAGCCACGGCAAGGGAGAGTACGCGCCACGCGGCGCACTCTGTGGTGGCGCCGGGCAAATGGGATCAAACGATCTGCCACCATACGCACCCTCCCCCCTCAAGGCAAACCGAGCCGATAGGGCCAGGTCAGGCCCGGACGGTTCGGACCCAGGCGGGTCGAGCCCGACCCTCGATCCCGACGGTCGTTGATGGGTGGAGCACGGTCAGGTCCAAACGGTAGGCCCAGTCGGGGCGGGGGCGCAGGGCGGCGGGAGCCGGTGCCGCGTGTGGGGGCAGGGCTTCAGCCGTAACAGCGGAGGCTCAGCCGTATCCGAGCGCGTGCAGTCGCGCGTCGTCGATTCCGAAGTGGTGTGCGATCTCGTGCACCACCGTCACCTCCGTCTCGGCGACGATGCCCTCCCGCGTCTCACACATCCGCATCGTCGGCCCTCGATAGATCGTGATCCGGTCCGGCAGTACACCGGCGTACCACTCCCCGCGATCCGTCAACGGAGTCCCCTCGTACAGCCCGAGCAGCTCAGGATCGTCGCTCGGTGGTTCGTCCTCGACGAACACCGCCACGTTGTCCATCAGCCTCGTCAGCTCCGGCGGGATCCGGTCCAGGGCCTCGGCGACCAGTTCCTCGAACTCCTCGCGCGTCATCTCCACCACAGAGCCATTGTCCGGCACACAGGTCACGAACGAGAGCAGTCATAGATCTCTCTGAGAGCAAGTCCGAGATCTGTCCGAGATCTGTCCGAGCGCCGTCCGAGCGCCCCCCACGGCGGCGCGGCGGGCGCGGCGGGCGCGGCATACGGAGCGCCAGACTTGGGCATACGGGACCAATGGCCCGCGTCTCCGCCCCCGCCGCCGCCCTGCACCGCGTACGAAAGGCGCCACGTGCCCTCGTACGTGACTGTCGCGCGCGTCGCACACGCCCGGTCACCGAACTCGTCCACCAGCCACACCGCTACACCCGCGCCCTCGGCCTCATCACCGTCGTCGTGGTCGGCGCGTGGCTGGGCCTGCTGATCGTCGGGAACGTACGCGCCCCGGTCGGCCCCATGGACACCACCATGACCCTGCGCCCGTCCTTCACCGGCGGCACAAAGATCAACGTCTCACCGCTGGGCGCCCTCGAACTGCGCAGCCACATCGCGCCGATCCGCCTGGACGTAGACGTGGACCAGCTCGACCCCGTCCGCTCCCGGGCCCTCGTCGACCACCCCGAACGACTCTCCGGCCTCCAGGACGAAGTCACCCGCGACGTCGGCCGCGGCACGCTCGACCTGGCCCTACGCTCCGGCGTCGCCGTCGTCTCCGGGGCGACCGCACTTGGCCTCGCGGTGTACCGCCGTCCGCGCCGCGCCCTGGCCGCCGGCGGCCTGGCACTGGCCCTTCTCGCCGCCTCGGGGGCAACGGCCTTCGCGACCTGGAACCCGAAGTCGGTCCTGGAGCCGAAGTTCTCCGGCCTGCTGTCCTCCGCCCCGTCGGTGGTCGGCAACGCCCGCAGCATCGTCAGCGAGTTCGACGTCTACCAGAAGGAGTTGGCGCGTCTGGTGACGAATGTGACGAAGCTGTACGACGCCACGTCCACGCTCCCCACGTACGCCCCCGACCCCTCCACCATCCGCGTCCTGCACGTCTCCGACATCCACCTCAACCCGGCGAGCTGGAAGATCATCGCCTCGCTCGCGAAGCAGTACGAGATCGATGTGATCGTCGACTCCGGCGACACCATGGACCACGGCACCGCCGCGGAGAACGGCTTCCTGGACCCGGTCGCCGACCTGCGCGCACCGTACGTGTGGGTGCGCGGCAACCATGACTCGCGGGTGACGCAGAGCTATCTGAAGCGCATGGACAACGTGCACGTACTGGACGAGGGACGGGCCGTCACGGTCGCGGGCCTGCGGTTCGCGGGCATCGGCGACCCGCAGTACACCCCCGACCGGTCGGTCGAGCAGGCCGGCGACCCCGCGGAGCAGCTGGCGGGCGCCCGCCTGGCCTCGTTCCTCGGCGACCAGAAGACGGCGGGCACCCCCGTGGACATCGCCGTCGCGCACAACCCGGTGGCCGCGCGCGAGACGGACGGAGAGGTACCGCTCGTCCTAGCGGGCCACGTCCACCATCAGGAGATGGAGGTCATGAAGTACGGCACGCGCCTGCGCGTCGAGGGCTCGACCGGCGGCAGCGGCCTGCGCGCGCTCGAGGGCGAGCACCCCGACCCGATCGAGACGTCGATCCTCTACCTGGACCGTGACACCCGTCGCCTCCAGGCTTGGGACGAGATCAAGCTGGGCGGCCTCGGCCTGACGACAGCAGAGGTCAGCCGCCATTTCCCGAAGGAGAACCAGCCGGGCGCGTCCCCCACGCCGGGCGCCCCCTCCGCCTCCCCCTAAACCGTTTTGGCGATACCTCCCGGCATCCCATATGCTTCTCACGTCCCCGACGCGCTGAGAAGCGCCCAGGCGGGCCGATAGCCCTCATCGTCTAGCGGCCTAGGACGCCGCCCTTTCAAGGCGGTAGCACGGGTTCGAATCCCGTTGGGGGCACTTACGGCTCTGCGTTGTCGCGGACGCGTTCTTGCAGACGAGGACCCCTTTGGGGTCCTCTTTGCGTTGGTCCACCGGGTTCGCGCAGTGGAGTGCGCCCATGCCGGTCCGCTGCGGCAAGTGGCCCCGAGACGTCCTGACCCAGGCAGCCTGGGCCGTGCCCTGCGCCACTGCCTGGTGCGCCCATCTCCCGGTCGACCTCTGTGCCCGCCGCTCAGCCGCTTGGCCGACTCTCCAGCCTTACGTGCACGTCCTTCTCCTGGTCCCCGGAGGCCGTGCTGACCTCCTGCACGGAAAACAGTGAGTCCAAGATGGTGCGGAACCGGTCGACCGCCCAGTAGCCGCCCTGTATGTCGGCGGTGACGGACGCCGTGAGCCGTACGGGGCGGGCGCCCTCATGCACGGCGGCGACGTCGAAGGTGCCGAGCCACACCGTCGGGCGCGTCCTCGAGGCCTCTTGAGGCACGTCGTCGCCACACCGGTCGGACGCGAAGCACGCGCACAGGGTGTCGAACACGATCCGGGCATCACCCTTGGTGCAGTCGCTGAGTTCCACAGAAACGGATTCCGGGTGCGGTCGCTCGCTGTCCATCGTGATCGCTCCTCTCGTGACCGCTCTGCGGTACCGCAGACAAACTACTGCGAAACCGCCCCGTACCCCAGAAAAGCACCACCTTCCAGGAAGAGCACTATCGGCGGCGGTCCTCGGCCTTCCGAAACGACAGCCCGGAACGACAGGCCGGCACGAAAGGCCGGCACGAAAGGCCAGGGGCCCTGCCTGGGTGAGCCACCGGCCCGCAGGTCACGCGTGCGGGACAGTGCCCGGATTCTGATACGCTGCTCCAGCGACGGCGGGCCGCCAAAGCGTGTCCAACCGGTCACTGGAAATCACCATACCGGCGGTGACAGCAAGGCGATCCAAACTGTCGTGGTGAGCGTCGACTCACGGCGGGATGGTCTTGGAGTTGGCATCAAGGCGGTAGGAATCCCGTTGGGGGCACGCAAGCCCGTGTGCGACACTGTTCGCACGCGACAGCTTGGTCCTGTGGAGCAGTTTGGAGTGCTCGCCACCCTGTCAAGGTGGAGGCCGCGGGTTCAAATCCCGTCAGGACCGCTGAGGTTTCACGTGAAACCTCGTGGCTGGGTAGCTCAGTTGGTACGAGCGATCGCCTGAAAAGCGATAGGTCGCCGGTTCGATCCCGGCCCCAGCCACAGCCAAGACCCCGATCCTCGGATCGGGGTCTTCTTGTATGCCTTCCACCTCGCACTCTGGCTCAGGCTCGCACGAGCGATCGCATCCGCTGCCGGGCAACCAATTCCCCCGCTTGCAGCTCGGCCCGCATGGAAAATCCAGATCTCGACACGGGTGCGATCTGAACGTCGCTGACCGATCACCATCTCGAGCGATAATGCGCACTGGTGACCAGGCGTCGTTCGGTCGTGCGGGCGGGCGCCGGTGCGTCGTGAAAGGGCCGAGTGGAGTGGGGTGGAGGTGCGGTGGGGCAAATCCATTGGCCACTCCTTTTCCCGAGATGAGATCCTGGACCGCGTATGTCTACGCATCCTGCCCCCGCCTTCGGCCCCCTCGCCTCCCGCCTGTCCGAGCTGTCCCTGCGCGACGCGCAGCGGCTCGGCCGCAGGCTCGAGGGTGCGCGCCGGATCCGTAAGCCCGAGGCACGCGCCGCCGTCCTGGCCGAGATCGCGGCCGAAGCGGAGAAGGCCGAGGCCCGGATGGCCGAGCGGCGCGCCCGCGTACCGGCCGTCACGTATCCCGAGCAGCTGCCCGTCAGCCAGAAGAAGGACGTGATCGCGGACGCCATCCGCGATCATCAGGTCGTGATCGTCGCGGGTGAGACCGGGTCCGGGAAGACGACACAGATCCCCAAGATCTGTCTCGAGCTCGGACGCGGCGTCCAGGGGATGATCGGGCATACGCAACCCCGGCGTATCGCCGCCCGCACGGTCGCCGAGCGCGTCGCCGAGGAAATGAACACTCCGCTCGGTGAGGCGGTCGGCTGGAAGGTCCGTTTCACCGACCAGGTCGGCGCGGACACATACGTGAAGCTCATGACCGACGGCATCCTGCTCGCCGAGATCCAGACGGACCGCGAGCTGCGCACGTACGACACGATCATCATCGACGAGGCCCATGAGCGGTCCCTGAACATCGACTTCCTGCTCGGGTATCTGGCTCAGCTGCTCCCCAAGCGGCCGGATCTGAAGGTCGTCATCACCTCGGCCACCATCGATCCGGAGCGGTTCTCACGTCACTTCGGCGACGCTCCGATCGTCGAGGTCAGCGGGCGTACGTATCCCGTCGAAGTCCGTTATCGCCCTCTCCTCGAAGAGGAGAGCGACGAGGCCGACCGCGACCAGATCACCGCGATCACGGACGCCGTGGAGGAACTCCAGAAGGAGGGCAAGGGCGACATCCTCGTCTTCCTCTCGGGAGAGAGGGAGATCCGGGACACAGCCGACGCGCTCACCAGGAAGAACTACCGGTTCACCGAAGTCCTCCCCCTGTACGCCCGTCTGTCGCACGCCGAGCAGCATCGCGTCTTCCAGCCCCATACCGGTCGCAGGATCGTGCTGGCCACCAACGTCGCCGAGACGTCCCTGACCGTCCCGGGCATCAAGTACGTCATCGACCCGGGCACCGCCCGCATCTCCAGATACAGCCACCGTACGAAGGTCCAGCGCCTCCCCATCGAGGCGATCTCCCAGGCCAGCGCACATCAGCGCAAGGGCCGCTGCGGGCGGACCAGCGACGGCATCTGCATCCGCCTCTACAGCGAGGACGACTTCAACGCCCGGCCGGAGTACACCGACGCCGAGATCCTGCGTACGAACCTCGCCTCCGTCATCCTCCAGATGACCGCCGCCGGACTGGGGGACATCGAGAAGTTCCCGTTCATCGATCCGCCGGACCACCGCAACATTCGTGACGGCGTCCAACTCCTCCAGGAGCTGGGCGCACTGGATCCGGCGCAGAAGGACGTACGCAAGCGCCTGACCGAAACCGGTCG
>CBFGQM010000271.1:0-7320 GCA_965650905.1 uncultured Streptomyces sp.
GTGCAACGGAAAGGAACGAGCGCTCATGCGCGAGATCCTCGGAAGGCGACGCAGGCTCCTGTCCAGGCGAAACAGCGGGAGGCCTGAGATGCTCGGCGCGGCCCTGACGATCGCGACCGCATGGCAGTGGCCCGTACTCCCTGGTGTGGCGCCGCACCCGCAGGGGCGAGCCCGCTGCGGGTGCCCCGCCCCGGAGTGTACGGTGCCCGGCGCCCACCCCTTCGACCCCGGCCTCCTCGCGGCCACCACCGACGAGCGCATGGTGCGCTGGTGGTGGACGAACCGGCCCGCGGCGCCGATCATCCTCGCCACCGGTGGCGCCGCCCCGTGTGCCGTGAGCCTGCCGGCGCTCGCCGCCTCCCGCGCGCTTGAGGCGCTCGATGACATGGGGATGCGCCTCGGTCCCGTGATCGCGTCCCCCACGCGCTGGTCGTTGCTCGTGAAGCCGTACTCTCTGGAGCAGCTGGGCGAGCTGCTTTACACCAAGGACTTCGTTCCCGGCTCGCTGCGCTTCCATGGAGAGGGCGGCTATCTCGCGCTGCCGCCGTCCGAAACCGGCCAGGGGCAGATCCGCTGGGAGCGGGCGCCGCTGCCCGGCTCGGCCGCGCCCTGGGTGCCCGATGTGGAGGCCGTTGTGGACGCCGTGGTGGAGGCCCTCACTCGTACGGGTGTGAGCGCTCCCGACTTGTAGGGGAATCGGGTGAGCGCCGAGCCGAGCGCCCCCTCGTGGTCGTTATCTTCCCAGTCATGAACCTTCGCCTGATGGCGGTGGCGGGCGCCGTCGCGCTCACCGTCGCGCTGCGGCTGGCCGTGGAGTCCGCCGGGCCCGTGGGCGACGAGCTGGGGGGCAGCGCCCACAGGGCCGAACGGGTTGACGACAAGCCTTCTTCGGCGGCCGCCGACAAACCATCGGAGACGGGGGACAAGCCTTACAAGTCCTACAAGGCCGACAGCAAGCCCCACAAGGATCAGCCCGCGCCGCAGCGGTCGCAGTCGACCCTGAGCCCGGGTCTCGCCATCGCCGCCCGGTGCGGCCCCGAAATCGTCTCCCCCGAGGGCATCGAAGCGCAGACCTGTGTCCTGACCCGAGGGCGGGACACGTGGGCGCGTACCTACTACCGCAACGCGACGGGCGGCCACCTCACCTCTGTACTGACCCTCATGGCCCCTGGCGGCCGTACCGTTCAGATGCACTGCTCGGTGGGCGCGGACGACGAGCCGGGGGTGTGTGAGACGCCCCGGGAGCAGTCGGCGGGGGATGCGCGGGCGTACACGGCGGTGGCTGAGTTCGCGGAAAGCGCGGGCGGATCATTGCTCCTGCGCTCGGGGAGCAACTCAGCGATGTAGGGAGTCAACTCACCTACACAATTGACGAGTTGAGATGTGCGACCCTCGGCGGCCAGGATCCGGAAATAGAGAAGACCCGGTTGCTGGCGACGGGGGATGCACCAGCAACCGGGCTATTGGAACGGTAACAAGAGATCGGCGGTTCGCAAATTCGATCTCGGCTATTCCGACACCGATTTACCTGCCACAGCGTGGAGTTGTGACGGGAGTCACCCGCACCTCCGTTCCCCTTTTCGGCTGACCGGTCCGTCAGCCGGAGCTGGGCAGTGTCGGAGGTCTGCGGTGCATCAACTGAGCGTGACCTGGCGGTTGGTGAGGCCGCCGCGCGCGCGGCGCTCATCCGCGGTGAGCGGTGCGTCGGTGGCCAGCGCGGCGGTGAGCCGCTCCGCGAACTCGGCGGCCGGCTTCTCGATGTCCTCCGCGGTGACGCCGGTCGGCAGGTCCCAGACCGGCACCGTGAGGCCGTGCGCACGGAAGGAGCCCACGAGACGAGTGCCTTTCCCGAGGCTCGAACGCCCGGTGGCGTGCAGCCGCGCGAGTGCGTCCAGAAGCTCGTCCTCGGGATACGGCATGACCCAGCGCAGGTGGTTCTTGTCCGGGGTCTCACACCAGTACGCGGCGTCGACGCCCGAGAGCTTCACGGTCGGGATGGCTGCGGCGTTGGCACGCTCCAGGGACGCGGTCACCTCCGGAGTCGCGTTCTCCGAGTCCGGAACCCAGAATTCGAAGCCCGAATGCATCACTGGCTCGAACGCGGCTTCGGGGTCGAGGAGATTTTGCAGCCGCGGCCCGTCCGCCGGAGCGCGCCGGCCCTGGACCGGAGTGCCGGGCTCCGCGGTCAGCGCGCGCTGCAGGGTGCCGGCGAGGTCGCGGCTGATGTCGCCGGATGCCATGTCGTTCTGCAGGCCGATCAGCACCGAACCGTCGTCGCGGCGCAGCGCGGGCCATGCCATCGGCAGGACGGTCACGAGCGTGACGGACGGAACACCCTCGGGCAGGGGCTCCTTGAGCCTCAGCTCGACGGTGGCCGCGGGCACCAGCTCACGCAGCGCGACCCAGTCGCCCTCGCCCGGCAGGCCCTCGAAGGGACGATGCACCAGCTCGGTCACGGCGTGCGCGGCGGCTCGCCCGTGACAGGCCTTGTAGCGGCGGCCACTGCCGCAGGGGCAGGGCTCGCGGGCGCCCACCACCGGGATCTCCCCGTCCTTCAGCTGGGGCTTGGCCTTGGTCTGGGGTCGCTTCTTGGCCATCGTGGGTGTCTCCCGGTTACGGCTCGACTCGTACGGGCGCGAGCCTAGCCGCTCGTCCGATGGGCCACGGGACCCTGTGGGCAACCTGGGAACCTGCCAACCTGCCGGGTCCTTCAGGAACCGGTGCCTCAGTTTGGCGTTCAACCTCGCCGTTCGAACCCGCGACCGCAGTCCGCTCCGCAGAGCCGTGCATGCGCCCTCTATCCGGGTTTACCCGGATTCCCGTCCGTGCTGTGGGGCCTGCCTGTGCGACAGGAAGAGCAGGTCGGCGCCGTTCGAATCCGGAGGTCACATCTCAAGCGCGGTCCAGGTCGTCGAACGCACCCCCGAAGCCGAGGCCGGCTATCGCGGACACCGGCGGAGCCGTGACGCGCAGGGCGAAGTCCTCCCGACGGCACCCGGCGTGCACGTCCTTGTGAACGACCACCCACACCGTGACCTCGCCCGGCGTGTCGTCCCTGACGCCCCAGTCGTCGGCCAGCGCGGTGATGATGTTCAGCCCGCGGCCGCCGTGCGCGGTGACCGAGGGCGTGGCCGGAACCGGACGGGTCGGACCGCCACCGTCCGTGACCTCGACGGTGAGCCTTCCGCTCGGATCCACCCACCACGCGGCCCATACGTCACCGTCCCCCACCGGCGCGTCACCCAGCGGCCTGCCGTGCCGACAGGCGTTGCTCAGCAGTTCGGAAAGGATCAGTACGGCATCGTCGATGACCGCCTCCGCCACACCGCCGGTGCGCAACTGAACCCGCATCCGGTGTCTTACTTCCCCCACGCCCGCAGGGCCATGGGGTACGGCCATGCTCGACGACGTGGGCACCTCCTGTGCCACCACCAACGCCACCCCCGAAACCTCCTTCGCCCCAAACCACGGTGTGGATGCCCCTCTGGACTGGACCGGAAACCGGTCAAGGCACGTGCGGTGACGCACTCGTAACGATCGAACACGGATCGAACGCGCCGGAGCACTCCTCGTAATCAAGTGGCCGGATCTTGATGGTGTCGGCCGGAGGCCGGGATCTCGCAGGTCAGCGGCCGAGTTGGTGCAGCACCGCGCGCGGGCGGTTGGTGATGATGGCGTCGACGCCCAGTTCGACGCAGAGGTCGATGTCCTCGGGCTCGTCCACGGTCCATACGTGAACCTGATGCCCGGCCCGCTGGAGGCGCTCGATGTATGCCGGGTGATTGCGCACGATCCGCACGGAAGGGCCCGCGATCCGGGCACCGGCGGGCAGCCGCGGCGGGATGAACTGCATCAGGTAGACCGTCGGCAGCGTCGGGGACGACACGCGGACGCGGTGCAGTGAGCGTGCCGAGAAACTCATGACGCGTACGGGCGATGCCCCGGCAGAGGCCGGGGCATCCAGGCCGAAGCGCTTCAGGAGCAACAGCAGGCGCTCCTCGACCTGACCCGCCCAACGCGTGGGGTGCTTCGTCTCGATGGCCAGTTCGACGGGGCGGCCAGCGTCGGCGACGAGTTCGAGGAGGCGCTCGAGCGTCAGGACGGACTGCTGTTCCCAGGACGGAGGCCGCTGCTGCTCCCAGTCGGGCGCCTCGTCGCTGTTCTTCCAGAAGCCGAAGTCCAGGGTGGCGAGGTCGGCGAGCTCCAGGGCGGAGACGGCACCGCGGCCGTTGGAGGTGCGGTTGACGCGGCGGTCGTGGACGCAGACGAGATGGCCGTCCGCGGTCAGCCGTACATCGCACTCGAGGGCGTCGGCCCCGTCTTCGATCGCCTTCTCGTACGCGGCCAGGGTGTGCTCGGGGGCCTCTTCGGAGGCTCCGCGGTGGGCGACGACCTGGATCAGGTGCTGGCGTGCGTGGGTCACCGCGTCATGGTGCCACCTGCATGGGTCTTCGCGTCATGGGACCGTCACGCGTGGGTACCGTATGAGTCGGCTGCGCAAGAGATGCGAAGAATTTGTCGGATAGGTCCTATGCAAGGGAAGGTTCGGGCCACAGGCACCGCTTATGGTGCCCTGACGTCCTGTGGGCAAAGCTGACGGCATACGAATGCACATGCACAGCTGAATCGCGCCGGCTCACGAACATGCGTGAACGAACGTGACCGGATGTGAAGGAAAGAACAGCCGTGGATCGAGAGGAAGAGCTGTGAGCACCGAGAACGAGGGCACTGCGGTACCCCCGGCCCCGTCTGCACCTCCTGTGCCGGTGGAAACTCCCGCTGCTTCCATCCCTCCGGAGCGGGAGGTTCCGCAGGCTGCCTCGCTGAGGTCACAGGGTTCGCAGGCTCAGGGTTCACAGGGGACTGGTCCCCATCCGGAGTCGGCTGCGCACCGGGAGACGGGTTTGTCCCAGTGCCCGGCCTCGTCCCGGCCTCAGTCCCAGGGCGCGGCCTCATTCCAGTCCCAGTCCCAGGGGGGCGCCCCGACGGCTCCGCTGCCGACGATGCCTTCGGGGGCGCCTGAGGGTGCAGGCGCCGCATCGGGCCCGTGGGTGCACTCGTGGCCGCCGCCTTCGCTGCCGGCCACACCCTTGTACGCGAACGGCGGCGCGGGAGCCGGCTGGGGCTCCTCGTGGCAGCAGACCGCGCCCAAGTCTGGCGGCGGGCGTGGCGGTCTGATCGCCGCGATCCTGGTGGCCGCGCTCGTCGCGGGCGGCGTGGGCGGCGGCATCGGCTACTGGGCGGCGGACCGCAACGACACCTCCACCGGCTCGACGACGGTTTCCGCCTCGCAGAGCGGCGGTGACTTCAAGCGCGACCCCGGCACGGTCGCGGGCGTGGCCGCCAAGGCACTGCCCAGCACTGTCACCATCCAGGCGGAGAACGGCAGCGGCGAGGGCGGCACGGGCACCGGCTTCGTCTTCGACAAGCAGGGCCACATTCTCACCAACAACCACGTAGTGGCGGAGGCGGTCGACGGTGGCGAGCTCAGCGCGACCTTCCCCAACGGCAAGAAGTACGACGCCGAGGTGGTCGGGCACGCGCAGGGCTACGACGTCGCGGTCATCAAGCTCAAGAACGCGCCGTCGGACCTCGAGCCGCTGACGCTCGGCGACTCCGACAAGGTGGCCGTCGGGGACTCGACGATCGCGATCGGCGCGCCCTTCGGCCTCTCCAACACGGTGACCACAGGCATCATCAGCGCCAAGAACCGTCCGGTGGCTTCCAGCGACGGCAGTTCCACCAGCAAGGCCTCGTACATGAGTGCCCTGCAGACCGACGCCTCCATCAACCCGGGCAACTCCGGCGGCCCGCTCCTGGATGCGAACGGCTCGGTGATCGGCATCAACTCGGCCATCCAGTCCTCCGGCAACGGGCTGGGCGGCACCAGCCAGTCCGGCTCCATCGGCCTGGGCTTCGCGATTCCGATCAACCAGGCGAAGAACGTCGCCCAGCAGCTGATCAAGGCCGGCAAGCCGGTCTACCCGGTGATCGGTGCCTCGGTCTCCCTTACGGAGGGCACGGACGGCGCGAGGATCACCGCGGGCGGCGCGAACGCCGTCGAGCCGGGCGGCCCCGCAGACAAGGCCGGCCTCAAGCCCGGCGACGTCATCACGAAGCTCGACGACAGGGTGATCGACAGCGGCCCGACCCTCATCGGCGAGATCTGGACCCACCGGCCCGGCGACACTGTCACGCTCACGTACACCCGCGACGGCAAGACCCATACGGCCGAGGTGACCCTCGGCGCGCGAGAGGGCGACAGCTGACCCCCTGGCCGTGATCCCGCGCCGATCTCCTGTCGGCGAGGAGTGGGTGGCCCGAGCGGCCCAAGGGAACGGTCTGAAAACCGCAGTGACGCGAGAGCGTCACCGTGGGTCGAATCCCACCGCCTCCGCAGGTCAAAGACCTTCTGGTCAGGAGGGGTGTCCCCCAGTGAGGGGCACCCCTCCTGACAAGGGGCAGAGGGCTGTCTCACCTTGATCCGGGTCTGTCGCGTTGTTAAATCAGTCCATGTGGACCAGGCGTGGACCACGGCTTGTCTGGTCGGAGCTGGTCACGCGCGCCTTGAGTCATCACTGGAAATGCCGACACGGAAGTAAATATCAAGGCTCGACTCCTTTCGGAGTCTGTGTCGGTTGTACGACCGTGCTGTGCACCTCCGCCGACAGAGAGGCGGCTTCTGATCAGATGCGAGGGCTTTTCGATGAGGACCGCCACCTCCGCTTCTTTGACCGGCTACGAGCGTAAGCCGTGCAAGGCTCGAAACAAGGACTGCGAGACGCGCCTGCCACTTGCGTAGAAGTCATGCCAGGCGCTCGACAGCTTCCTGAAAGTACATCTCCACAGTAAGTGGACTGGCATGCGCTGGCGGATGCCTGGACGTGCGGCTGAATACCTGCCCTTATCGCGTCAAGTAATCTGTTGATCGCTGGTGGTGAGGCGCAATCTAAAAGCCATACAGAAAAAGTCAGTCAAGGGGCGCGTGGCGTTGTGGTATTGTTTGTGAGGCAGTTGGAGCGCCTTAGATGTGGGCACTCTCTCTATCCAAGGGCGGGTTATATGCGTAAGAAACTGTCGTTACTTGCCGCGAGCGTCGCGGTGGCTTGCGGCGTCGGGTTCGGGATGGCTTCTCCGGCCGGTGCCGCCAACCTCGGGTACTACCAGTCCCAGGCCGACTGCAATGCCGCGAAGGCCGCGACGGGGAGGGCCGACCTCTTCTGCGACTGGAGCCCGGGTGACGACGGCAAGGGGATATGGCTGCTTACCGACAGGGCTGGCGGCGGCTGACGGTGCCCGGCGTCTCCTTCTTCCCTCAGT
>CBFGQM010000272.1:0-7278 GCA_965650905.1 uncultured Streptomyces sp.
TGATCAGATGCCGTAGACGGCGAAGGCGTCGCGGTGGTTGAGGAGGTCGCGGCGGGCGTGGGCGATGTTGGCGCGTCCGGCGAGGCGGGTGGTGCTGATGGCGAGGTTGCGGAAGGTGGCCATCGCTCGGGGCGCGGTTCCGGTCCTGAGCTGGGAGTTGTCCTCGTGGAAGGTGACGTCCCGCACCCAGTGGATCTTGTTTTCGATGGTCCAGTGTGATTTCTCGTAGTGGTTGAGGTGGGTGGGGCCTCGAGGCCGGCGGGCAGGCTGGTGACGCCGTGGGCGATTTCCTTGCTTGTCCAGTCGCCGTCCAGGTCGCCACTGTCGCGGCGGAGCCTGAAGACCTGGGCGGCACCGGGGAAGAGGGAGTGATCGGCGGGGCGGTGCGGATGGTGCGGCGCTCCACGCGCCAGATCGCCGTGATCGAGTCACCGCCGACCACCAGCGTTGCGCACGCGGTCAGTACCAGAACCACCGTCAAGGGGTGCCGCCGCCCCCGCTTCGCACGCCGGTCCGGAACCTGCTGCAAAACCTCCTGGCCAGCGCGGACTCCACATCCAAGGGACCCGAGGAGAGCTCGGCCTCCCACAGCGCGAGGTCGGCGAGCTAGCCAACGGCAGGCGAGATCAGCGAAGATGTGGGCACGAGCGCGACTCCTGTGACGATCTTTTGGCCTAGAGACCTGAAAGATCATCAGAGGTCGCGCTCTTCCTGCAACTCAAGCCCACGAGCTGGCAGGAACACAGACAGACCGACTCAAGCTGGAACTATGCCGGGGCAGTGCTGGCGCACCGGCATGGTCATAAATTAATTTGCGCAGGAAGCAACAAGAGACTCGCAGCGGTGAGGCCCGTAATTTCAGTGGTTTCGAACGGAGCAGTCTATGAATTCCTCTGAACGACAACTCGCGGACAGTGAGCCGATCGCCATCGTCAGTATGGCCTGCCGGTACCCGGGTGATGTGTCGTCCCCCGAGGGACTGTGGCAGTTAGTGACGGAGGGAAGGGATGCAATATCCCCCTTTCCGGACAACCGCGGCTGGGATCTGGAGACGCTGTTCGATCCAGACGCGGTCGGCAGATCCTCCACCCGACACGGTGGATTCCTGCATAACGCCGCGGATTTCGATCCCGAGCCCTTCGGTATATCGCCGAAGGAGGCCATGGGGATGGACCCCCAGCAGAGAATGCTGCTCGAGACGTCGTGGGAATTACTGGAGCGGGCGGGAATCGCTCCGACGTCTGTCCGGGACAGCAGCACCGGCGTGTTTGTGGGACTCATGTATAACGACTATTGGGCCCGGTTCGTCAATGACGGACACCATCGCACCGCGGAACTGACACTGGGGTCGGCGCCGAGCGTGGCAGTCGGCCGGATCTCCTACGTTCTGGGATTACATGGCCCGTCGGTCGCGGTGGACACGGCCTGCTCCTCCTCGCTTGTCGCGATCCACTGGGCGATGCAGGCGTTGCGGGCCGGGGAGTGCCCATTAGCCGTGGTGGGCGGCGCGACGGTGATGTCGACTCCCAACTCGTTTGTCACCTTCAGTAAGATGCAGGGCCTGTCCCCGGACGGCAGGTGCAAATCCTATGCAGGCGCCGCGGATGGTACCGGTTGGGGCGAGGGGGTAGGCCTGCTGCTCCTGGAGCGACTGTCCGACGCCCGGCGCAACGGCCACCCGGTGCTCGCGCTGATCCGTGGAAGTGCCGTCAATTCCGACGGTTCCTCCAAGCGCTTGACCACACCGAGTGGGCCTGCTCAGGAGCAGGTCATCCTCGGCGCCCTTGCAAGCGCGGGACTGTCCCCCGCAGATGTCGACGTCGTCGACGGACACGGTACCGGCACGGCCCTGGGCGATCCGATCGAGGCCGAGGCGCTACTGGCCACCTACGGGCAGACCCGGGAGACACCCCTGCTACTGGGCTCGGTCAAGTCCAACATCGGTCATTCCCAGGCTGCCGCGGGGGTCGGAGGCATCATCAAAATGGTGCAGGCCATGCGGTACGGCACGGTACCCAGGACCCTGCATGTCGACCAGCCGTTGCCGCAGGTGGACTGGTCCGGCGGCTCGGTGGAACTCGTGGTGCGGGAACGGCCCTGGCCGCAGTCACACCGCCCCCGCCGGGCCGCGGTGTCCGGGTTCGGTATCGGCGGCACCAACGGGCACGTCATCCTGGAACAAGCGCCCGACGAGGAGCGCGAGTCGCCGACTGGCACCGGGCCGGCGGTGCCGTGGCTGCTGTCCGGAGCCAGTGCGGAGGCGCTGCGTGCTCAGGCCGATGAGCTGAGCACCGTCGCCCCCCGGCCCACCGTCGATGTGTCCTGGACCCTGGCCGTGGGGCGGTCGGCGCTCAAGTACCGCGCCGCCGTTCCGGCGGGTGACCACGAGGCGCTCGCCGCACTCGCGGCCGGCGAACGGCATCCGGCGGTGATTTCCGGCCAGGCCGGTGATCACCGGCTGGCGGTGCTGTTCACCGGTCAGGGCTCGCAGCGGCAGGACATGGGGGTCGCGCTGAGCGAGTTCTTCAGCGTCTTCGCCAAGTCGTTCTCGGAGGTCTGCGAGGGGCTGGACCGTCATCTCGAACGCCCGCTGCGGGAGGTGATATCCGACCACCCCGATCTGCTGCACCGCACCGACTTCGCGCAGGCCGGCATCTTCGCCTACGAGGTGGCGATGTACCGACTTCTGGAGTCATGGGGTGTCAGGCCCGATTACCTGGCCGGTCATTCGGTCGGTGAACTGGTGGCGGCACATGTGGCAGGGGTACTCGACCTTGCTGATGCCGCCGCGATGGTGACCGCACGTAGCCGGCTGATGAGCGCCCTGCCCGCCGGCGGTGCGATGGTCGCGGTGGAAGCCGACGAGGCGGAAGCGGCCGACGTTCTGGCGGGCGTGACGGGCGTAGTCGTGCTGGCCGCCGTCAACGGCCCGCGATCGGTGGTCCTTTCCGGCCAGGACGCGGCCGTGGCGGCGGCTGCCGGGGTGTTCGAAGCCCGGGGCCGCCGGACACGTCGTCTTCTGACGAGCCACGCGTTCCACTCGCCTCTGATCGAACCGATGCTTGCCGACTTCCGCACGGCGATCACGAACACGGCCTTCCGCGCACCGCAGATCCCGATCATCTCGACTGCGACCGGGCTGCGGGCCACCGCCGAGGAACTCGCCGTACCCGAGTATTGGGTGAACCAGGCCCGCCATACGGTGCGGTTCGCGGACGGGGTACGGACCCTGGACGCCTCCGGTGTCACCGCCTATCTGGAAGTAGGTCCCAGCAGCGCGCTCGCGTCCCTGGTCGAGGAGAACACCGCGGCTGCGGCCCCCGTCGTCGCCACTACTAGCCGCAACCGGACCGGTGAGGTCTCCGCCGCTCTCGACGCACTGTCCCACCTGCACGTCAACGGTCTCCCGGTGGACTGGGAGGCGGTCTTCGCCGGCACTGGCGCCCGACACATCGAGCTGCCCACGTACCCCTTCCGAAGGAAGCGGTACTGGCAGGACCGGCGGATACCCAGAACCGTAGGCGGCAACAGCCTCGGACATCCGCTCCTGAACCACTCCGGGCCGGTTCCCGGAACCGGTCGAACGCTCTGCTGGGGCACGCTCTCGACGGCCTATCAGCCATGGCTTGCCGACCACGTGGTCGGGGGCCGGGTCATCCTGCCCGCCACCGCGTTCGTCGAACTCGCCGGGCGGGCGGGCGATGAGGTGCAGTGCCCGGTGACAGAGGAACTCGTCGTCCACACGCCCCTGGTTCTGCCGTCGCCGGGTGAGGTGTTGGTGCAGGTCCTGGTGGGCGAACCCGACGAGCAGGGCCGGCGCAGTGTCGAGGTGTACACATGCCCGGCCGAGGACAGAGCGCGGGAGAACTGGTCCCAGCACGCCACCGGGACGCTGACGCCCGACGACGACAGCCCGGTGGATGTTCCGGAGTTCGGAGAGTGGCCGCCGCCCGGCGCCATCCCGGTGGACGTCGGGAGCGGGTACGCCGCGCTCGCGGACGAGGGACTGGAGTACAGGTCCGCATTCCAGAACGTGAAGGCTGCGTGGCGGCGGGGCGACGAGGTGTTCGCCGAGGTCCTCCTGGCGAAGGAATGGCGTTCTCAGGACCAGGGCTTCCGGCTGCACCCCGCGCTCTTCGATGCGGCGCTGCACGCGTTGGTGCTCGCGTCACCGCGCGAGGCTACCGAGGACGCCGGTATCCGGCTGCCGTTCGCCTTGAAGGACGTGCGGCTGTTTGCCGCGGATGTGCACAAGGTACGGGTACGGCTACGGCGCACCGATGACGGTGACCTCTCTCTCGATCTGTTCAGTCCGCACGGGGCGCCGGTGGCGCGCGCGGGGTCGGTGGTCACCAAGGCCGCCCCGCTTGGTGGTGCCTCGGGCGCGTCGGCGGGATCCCTGTACGCAATAGAGTGGACCGCCATCGGGCCGAGCCGCGGGGGCACCACGGCCGCGGCGGACGCGGTGGTGCGTTGTGAGGGCGAGAGCAGCGGTCCGAACACCGTCGCCGCAGTGCATACTGCGACCTCCGCGGCACTGAATGTGCTCCAGAACTGGATCGCCGACGAATCCCACCAGGGCGGTCGGCTGGTACTGGTGACCCGGAACGCCACCGCGGCGGATCCCGATCTGGCCGCAGCCGCGGTCTGGGGCCTCGCCAGGACCGCTCAAATGGAGCATCCCGACCGGGTGGTGCTGATCGACCTCGACGGCAGCACCGCGTCCGAGGAGGCACTGCCTGCTGCAATGGCATCCGGAGAGCCACAGCTCGCTCTGCGGGGCGGCGCGACGCTGGTACCGCGATTCGTCAGGCGGGAGGGGGACTCCGGCGGCGCCATCGACACCAGCGGCACGGTCCTGATCACCGGTGGCACCGGCTCGCTCGGCTCCCTGCTGGCCGGGCATCTGGCCACCGCGCACGGTGCCAGGAACCTGCTGCTGGTGAGCCGGAGCGGTATGGCAGCAGACCGGCTCGCGGAGCTTCGGGCCGGTCTCCCGGACGACACCCGAGTGCAGGTCGTCGCCTGCGACGTCGCTGACGAGGCGGCATTGGCCCGGTTGTCCGGCGAGGCGCAGCCACCGCTGAGCGCGATCGTCCATGCCGCCGGGGTGCTCGACGACGGGGTACTGGGAGCCCTGACACCGGACCGGGTAGCCACGGTGTTTCGTCCGAAGGTTGACGCGGCCTGGCACTTGCACGAACTGGCGGAGCGCGCCGGCATCACCTCGTTCGTCCTGTTCTCCTCCATCACAGGCCAGGTCGGCAGTCCGGGCCAGGGCAGTTACGCCGCCGCCAACTCCTTCCTCGACGCGCTGGCCAGATACCGTACGGCCCGGGGCATGCCGGCGCTGTCGCTGGCCTGGGGGCCGTGGGGACACGGCACAGGGATGGCCGCGGACCTCATCGATACGGGGCCGCTGACGCCCCTGTCGGCCGAGGACAGCCTCGCCCTGTTCGACAGCGCTCTCGGCGCCGGCACCGACGTCCTCGCACCGATCCTGGTGAACCGGCGAAAACTGGGCCCCAGCCGGATGCCCGTCCCGGCAGTGCTGCAGGCAATGGTGCGAACCACCCGCTCCGGCGGCACAGCGAGCGACACCGTGACCGGCCCGTCGGCATGGCGGGCACGCCTAGCAAGGCTGCCCGTGAACGAACGGCTGGCAGAGATGACGACCCTCGTCCGTTCCGAGGCAGCTGACATCCTCGGTTATTCTGAGGCGAGTGCCATGCCATCCGGGCAGACTTTCGGGTCACTCGGATTCGATTCGCTGGGAAGCATTACCTTCCGCAATCGGCTGAACGCGGCCACCGGGCTGCGGCTGCCTACCACCATCGCGTTCGACGTGCCGACCCTAGAAAAGCTGGGCGCGTACTTGCTCGATCTGCTGACGGAGCGGCAGCCGACAGCAGACCCCTCGCTGGCGCCGCAAGCGCCGGCCGGGGGGCGGCTCGCCTCGTTCTACCGCGGAGTGTGCGAATCCGGCGACTTCATCGCAGCGATGAACCTTCTGATAGCCGCGTCCCGGGCACTGCCGACATTCGGCGCCGAGACCAGCCGGCAGCACGTCGTCCAGCCGACCCGGATGGCAAGCGGTCCCAACGGGCCGGCACTGGTCTGTTTTCCGAGCTTCTTCCCTCCGGCGGGCCTCGGCACCTACGGCAGGTTCGCAGAGTGCTTCGAAGGCGATCGGGACATGTTCGAAATCCAGTATCCAGGTCTGACCAGCGGAAGCCACGTTCCGGAGGACTGGGAGACGCTCATCACCATGCACGCGGATACCGTCCGAACCCACTTCGCGGACCGCCCGTTCGTCGTGGTCGGACACTCCATCGGCGGATGCACCGCTCAGGCAGTCACCGAAAAACTGGTCGCCATGGGCGCCCCGCCGGCGGGGCTGGTCCTGGGCGATACCTATCAGGTCACGGAGGACACTCGTGACCAGCAATGGCTCCTTGGCCTGCCGGCGAGCCGCGTCTCCCGGGCGGGTGACCAGTTCGAAGCACTGGTCGGGGACACGCCTTTGGCGGCCATGGGCGCCTACAACCGCATGCTTGAGGCGTCCTGGCGGGTCGCCCCGGTCGCCGTGCCCACCCTGCTCGTGCGGGTCTCGGAACCGATGCCGGACATGCTGGACGGAGATCCGGGGCGGGAGTGGCGATCCACATGGCCGCAACCGCACGACTGTGTGGACGTCCCGGGAAACCACGAGGAACTGCCCTACGAGCACGTGGACACTTTCACCACGGCCATCCGTGACTGGATCGAGCAGAAGCTGAACGCCACGGGACGGCCGGGCCGTCGCCCCGTTTGACCCGTGTAATTCCGGGGTTCGTAGTCGGTGTGGTGACACGGCCCCGGCGTAGTTCCTCTCTGTCCGGTTTGGTGATGGTTGATCAGATGCCGTAGACGGCGAAGGCGTCGCGGTGGTTGAGGAGGTCGCGGCGGACGTGGGCGATGTTGGCGCGTCCGGCGAGGCGGGAACTATGCCGGGGCCGTGCTGGCGCACCGGCATTACCCGTCACTCGAACTTCGATGACACGAACCTACCGGTGACGAAGTCGGCCTGCTCAAGAACCTGAGTTCAGGCTGCCCCGAACGACACGTACTCTTTACCCTGCTTCCTTCGCTCTGGCGAGGGCTTCGTCCGCTCTCTTGCTCACTCTGGAGGCGACCTTCTCCTGCAGGGGAGAAGAACGCGGCGGCGGCATAAGGTCCTTACACCGGGCCATCACCTCAAGAACGATGGTGTCCGGACGGGTCGGAACGAGGACGGTC
>CBFGQM010000273.1:0-7260 GCA_965650905.1 uncultured Streptomyces sp.
CGCCCCCGCGCTGCAGCTCCGCCCCCAGCGTGCGCTCCAGCTGGGTGAGCGCCTTGGACAGGGCAGGGCCCTTCAGTGCGGCGCCCAGGTAGCCGTTGGAGGCGGCGAACGTGCCGCCGAGCACGCCTTGGAGCACCAGCGCCGCGGTGAAGGCGGGCAGGGAGTCGGCCCATCCGGCGAGAAGGAACGACACGGCGAGGCCCAACTGGGCGCGCAGCAGCAGCCGTTTGCGGCCGAAGCGGTCGGCGAGCCGCCCCCACAGCGGTGCGCCGAGCCCGCCGAAGACGGTGGGCACGATGTAGAGCAGCCCGGCCCAGCGCGCGGTCGGGTCGCCGAGCTCCGGCAGGATCTGGGTGAGGTAGGGCGGCAGGCCGAGAGCGGCGAAGGACGCGACGAAGTAGCAGCCGGCGACGGCGTGAATCTGACGACGGCCGAGCTGGGAACCCGGTGTCCCACTCGATTCCTCGGCCAGTGTCTCACCCGACCCCACGGGCGGTGTTTCCGTCGGCCCCACCATCGGTGCCTCCGTTGGGCCCGCCGTCCGTCCCTCCATACGTCCCTCCATACGTCCCTCCGTACGTCCCTCCGTACGTCCCTCCGTACGTCCCTCTGTCGCGGGCGCGCGCTCGGGCGGTGCGGTGGCGGTCATCGGGCGTCCACCGCCCTCAGCAGGTAGTTGGGGCCCCGTGTGTAGTGCTTGTTGATGTCGGCGGCGCCCGAGCGTTCCTTGCTGAGCAGGGTGCCCGCGGTGACCATGGCCTTGACGGGCAGGTCGGGCGCGTCCAGGACGTGGGCGCGCAGTGTGGCGCCCGGTTCGCCGGGTGCCGTGCCGAGCCGCTCGACGGCTTCGGCGAGCCGGTCGCGTACGAGCCGCAGCAGCTTTTCCAGCGGGGCGCGGCCGTGGCGGGCGAGTCCGAAGGCATAGGCACCCGCGCACAGGTGGACGGTGATGGTGGTGAACAGGTCGGTCAACGGCCGGTCCTGGCTGCCGACGATGCGGGGATCGACGAAGTCGGCGGCGTCGAACACGTCGGTGCCGAGGGCAGCGCTCAGCCGGTCGGCGTTGATGCGCGGCCCGTCGTTGTCCTTGAACAGGAGCCGCAACCGCGGGCCGGTGCCGTCCTGGTCCAGCACCAGCGAGATGTTCTGCTGGTGGGACTCCAGGGCGATGCCGTAGCCGAAGAGCGTGGTCTGCCAGTCGAACAGGAGGCTGAGGCAGGCGTCCAGCAGGGCGAGCGGGTCACCGCCGTAGAAGCGGTCGGCGAGATGGTCGACAACCAGCCGGCCGCGGCCGCCCGGGGCCTCGCTCAGCAGCGCGGCCGGCGAAACGACGACGGCGTCGTCGAGACCGGCCGGGTAGCGGCGGCACAGGACGGCGAGAAGCTCGTGCCCGGCATGGGCGTACGTGCTCTCGTCGGCGTGCAGGATCCTGCCCCGGAAACGAGGTTCGCGAGCGGTCACCGTCTCGACCAGACGCTGCCCGAGGGCACCGTTGACGAGCGTGCGGGGCTTGATGGTGCGCCGGTTGCGCAGGCCCAAGGAGGCGGTGGCAAGGGGCAGTTTGAGGTGCAGGGCGGGGTCGGTGGCCAGCGCGACCGTGCGCATCGACAGGGTGGGTACGACGTCGAGGTACGGCTCCTCGACAAGGACGGCCTCGTCCTCGAGTCCGGCCTCGCGCAAGGCGTCCCGCAGCGGGGCACCGACGGTGAGCGGGTGGACGGGGACGGCCAGGTGGCTGCCGTGGCGTTCCGGCAGGCCCAGGTCCGACGGTGTCGGCAGGCAGTCGGGCAGGCCCGCCGTGCCGTCCGCGACGGTGAGGGCGTACCGCGGCAGGGCGAGCCAGCGCAGTGCGAAGCGCGGGTGGAACTCGGGCGCCCAGGAGCGCAGTTGGTCTTCGCCGAGGCCGGATCGGCCGCGGGCCGTCGGGTAGACGGGGTGGTCGAGGTGGGCGGCGAGGGTGTCGTGGGCGAGGCCTGCGGCCAGGCCGGTCCAGTGGGCGGGATCGGTGCCGTAGCGCCCGGCGAGCCGGTCCGTCACCTCTCCGTGGGCCGCGGCGTGCAGCCTCATGGTCGCCAGCGTCTGCCGGCACTCCTCGGCGAAGGCGTCGAATCCGTCCCGGTCGACGGGCGCGGCGAGCTCGCGCAGCGCGGCGACGACCTCCTCCACCGAGGCCAGTTCGGCACCGTCCGACTCCCGCCGCAGCAGCGGCAGCCGGGCCGCGTCCGCGCACTGGAAGCCGTCCTCGGCGACCGGCAGCAACAGGGCGTCGCCGTCTTCGGCCGCCAGTCGCAGCCACCGGCCGTCCGCCCGCTCCACGGCTGTGCTGCGGGCGCGCAACCCGACGACGTCCTCCCGTAGCAGCGCGCTGAGCACACGCTGCACCAGGTCCGCCTCAACGGCGTCAGGCGTGGTGGTGATCGTGGACATCACGGGGTGACCTCCCAGCGCTGCGCGGCGAGCAGGTCGTCGGCGACCCGGTCCACCGTCTCCTGATCGGTGCCGACGGCTCGCAGCACACCGACGTAGTCCCGGTTGGTGTGGTACAGCTCGTGCCGCTCCCCCAGCCCCCGCAGCGGGCGGTAGGCCAACTGGACGCCGTCGACGGTCAGATCGGCGGCGGGCGGGGCCGCGGTGAGCGTTCCGGGGCCGGGGGCGCACAGGTGGTCGATGCGGGCCGCGCCGTCCGTGCGAGCGCCCAGGTCGGCGGGCAGCGGCTTCCCCAGGTGCGTGTGGAGGATGTGCTCGAACAGCGGGATGTCCAGCAGCTGGGCGAGCATCAGGTCGCACTGGTCGCCGATGGCCCGGTAGTTGACCTCGATGATCCGGGCACGGCCCTGGTGCGTCACGAACTCGGTGTGGCAGGCGCCGAATCCGACGCCGAGCGCGTCGAGTTGCGCCAGCACCTGGGTCACGACCGGCTCAGGATGCGCGGGGACGAAGCTGTGCCGTCGCTCGATGAAGTGCGGCGGCGCGGAGAGCTCGGTGTGGAAGCCGCCCAGGACATGCCGCGTACGGCCGTCGCCGAGGGTTTCCAGGGTGTGCAGTTCGCCCGCGAGGTACTCCTCCACGACCAGCGCCGCGCCGGGTCGCCGGGCCTGGATCTCCTGGCAGCGCGGCACCAGTTCGTTGGGCCCGCCGACCAGCACCACGTCCTCGCTGGCCACGCCCTCACGCGGTTTGACCACGCACGGGTACGGCACGCTGAGGCCGGTGAGTGACACCGGATCCTCCCCCGCCGCGAGCTCCGCCGACCAGACGGTGTCGGCGCCGGTCGCGGCGAGGTGGCGGCGCAGGTGCGCCTTGTCCTTGGTGCGCAGCGTCGCCCGCCAGTCCTTGGCGGGCAGGCCGAAGTAGTCGGCGGCCAGGGCGGCTTGGGTCTGCAGGTGGTCGCTGTTGGTGAAGACCGCGTCGGCGCGGCGGTGCGTCGCTATCCGGCTGATGACCGCACGGAAGTCGCGTACGTCGCACTCCAGGACCTCGGTCCTGGGATGACGACGCCGGTGGGGTTCTGGCTGGTCGGTGAGGATCGTGACGTCGAGGCCGAGCCGGGTGGCGGCGGGCAGAAAGCCTTCGCTGACGGAGTCGGTGGGGTTGAGGGCAAGCAGGTGGAGCCTCAAGGTCGGGGCCTTTCCGGCATGGGGCTTCGCGAGGGGCAGCAGCCTTCGCACTCGGGACACGAAGATCCATATTAGGTTAGGCATACCTAACCTTGTCAAACCCTTGCGCTTCTACTGTGACCTGTGTCTCTTTCGATCGCCTCGGCTCAAGAGGAGCGAGGGCCGCCCTCGGGAATGACGAGCGGTGTGCCCGCGACGGGGCATGGGATGACGGCGGCGCGCAGACCGAACACGTCCTCGACAAGAGCCGAGGTGACCACGTCGGCCGGTGCTCCCACCGCGACGATCTCGCCGTCGCGCATCGCGATGAGGTGATCGGCGTACCGGCAGGCGAGGTTGAGCTCGTGCAGGACCATGACGACGGTGCGGCCCTTGGCGCGGTTGAGGTCGGCGACGAGTTCGAGGACGTCGACCTGGTGGGCGAGGTCGAGGTAGGTGGTCGGCTCGTCGAGGAGGAGGACCGGGGTGTCCTGGGCGAGGGCCATGGCGATCCAGACGCGCTGGCGCTGGCCGCCGGAGAGCGCGTCGAGGGTCCGGTCGGCGAGCGCGGCGGTACCGGTGGCCTCCAGGGCCCGGTCCACGACGTTCTCGTCGGCGGCTGACCACTGACGCCACCAGCGCTGGTGCGGGGTACGGCCGCGGGCCACCAGGTCGCGCACCGTGATGCCGTCCGGCGCGGTCGGCGTCTGCGGCAACAGGGCCAGCCGGAGGGCGATTTCCCGGGCCGCGAGGTGGGCGATGTCCTGGCCGCCGAGATGGACGGCACCGCCCGTCGGCTTGAGCAGTCGGGCCAGGGCGCGCAGGGCGGTGGACTTGCCGCAGGCGTTCGGACCCACCAGCGCGGTCACCTTGCGTGCGGGAATCTCCAGGTCGAGTCCCTCGGCGACGACATGGCCGCCGTAGCCCAGGCGCAGTGCCGTGCCGGTCAGCGTGGCTCCGCCGGGCGCCGTGGTCGCGCCGGCGCGGCTTCCGCCGACCGTGGCGAGGGCCTCGGAATGGTTCTTGTCGGGCGCGGCGGTCATGTCAGCCTCCCTTTCCGGCCCGGTTGGCGCGGGCGAGCAGCAGCAACAGATACGGGGCGCCGACGGCGCCCGTGATGACGCCGACCGGCAGCTCGGTCGGCGAGAAGACCAGGCGGGCGGCGAGGTCGGCGAGCAACAGCAGTACGGCTCCGGTGAGTCCGCTCAGGACGAGCGGAATCCCGGCCGTCCCGGCCAGCCGGCGGGCGATCTGCGGGGCGCCCAACGCGATGAAGGCGACGGGCCCCGCGGCCGCGGTCGCCAGGGCCGCGAGGCAGGTGGCGAGCAGCAGCAGCGCGATACGGGCCCGGCCGATCCGTATGCCGAGAGCCAACGCGGTGTCGTCGTCGAACTGGAGCAGTTCATAGGCGCGGGCCAGCGCTACGGTCAGCGGCAACAGGACCAGCAGCGCGAGCCCGGCCCAGCGGACGTGGTCGTAGTCGCGGCCGTTGAGACTGCCGGTGAGCCACACCATGGCGCGGGACGCCTGGTCGATGTCGGCGCGGGCGAGCATCCAGCGGGTCAGCGCCACCAGGGCGCCGTTGGCCGCGAGGCCCACGAGGACGAACCGGTAGCCGGTGATCGTGCCGCCGCGCCAGGCCAGTACGTAGATCACGGTCGCGGTGGCGAGCGCGCCGGCCAGCGCCCCGAACGGCACCGCCCCGAAGGTACCGGCCGCGGCCGCGGTGATCCCGCCCAGCAGGATCGCGCCGACCGCGCCTGCCCCGGCCCCGGCGGAGATGCCGATCAGGTCGGGGCTGGCGAGCGGATTGCGGGTGACGGCCTGGTAGACGGCGCCGGCGACACCGAACGCGGCGCCGACCAGCAGGGCGGTCAGCGCCCGCGGCAGGCGCAGCTGATAGACGATCAGGTCGGCGTCCCCGGATCCGGTGCCGAGCACCGAACCGATCACATCCCCGACGGGGATGGAGAAGGTGCCGAGCGACACCGAGGCGATCAGGGCGGCGAAGGCGGCCAACGCGAGGCCCACGGCGGTCAGGGCGATCCGCGGCCGCAGCCGCATCCCGACCGGACCGAGTTCCATGTGCAGGGGCTTCACCGGGTGTGCTCCTTGAGCTTGCCGCGCTTGACGAGTGCCGCGAGGAAGGGGGCGCCGATCAGCGCGGTCACCACACCGGCCTCCAGTTCACCGGGTCGGGCCACCATCCGTCCGATCACGTCGGCGGCCAGCACCAGGGTCGCCCCGCCGAGCGCGGAACAGGGCACCAGCCAGCGGGCGTCCGGTCCGGTGAAGGCCCGCACGACGTGCGGTACGACCAGGCCGACGAACGTGAGGGGCCCGGCGGCGGCCACCGCGGCGCCGGTCAGCAGGACGACCGCGAGCGCGCCGAGGGCCCGGGTGGTACGGACCCGCGTCCCCAGGGTGGACGCCAGGTCGTCACCCAGGGCGAGGGCGTTGAGGCGTCCGCTCAGCGCGAGGGCGAGCAGCAGCCCGGCCACGATGAACGGCAGCAGTTGTACGCCGAGGCCCGCGTCGCGGCCCGCGAGCGAGCCCACGGCCCAGTAGCGGTACTGGTCCAGGGTGCTCACATCGAGCAGCAGCAGCGCGTTGGTACAGGCTTCCAGCAGTACCGTGACGGCCGCTCCGGCCAGGGCGAGTTTGGCGGGCGTCGCGCCTCCGTAGCCGGTGCCGCCGACGGCGTAGGCGAGCAGCCCTGCCAGTCCGCCGCCCAGGAACGCGAACCACACGTACTGGTACGAGCTGGTCAGCCCGAGCAGCCCGATGCCCGACGCGACGGCGAACGCCGCCCCGGCGCTCACGCCGATCAGCCCCGGGTCGCCCAGCGGATTGCGGGTGATGTCCTGCGCGACGGCTCCCGCCGCTCCCAGCGCCAGCCCCGCCAGCAGGCCGAGCAGGGTGCGCGGCAGGCGCAACTCCCGTACGACGACGGCGTCGCCGTCCGTGCCACCGCCGATCGCGGTCAGCACGTCGGACAACGGGACGGCTTTGGCGCCGATCGCCAGCGAGGCACATCCCGCCACGGCGAGGACGGCGAGCAGGACGAGCAGCACGAAGACGCGCGACCCGGCGCCACGGGCAGGCCGTGGCCAAGGCGCGGGCGGCGCCGCGGACGCGGGCGCGACGGAGGAAGGCTTCAAGGACACGCACACAAAAGTAAGGCATGCCTAAATTAATCTTCCACCACCCTCTGTGCGCGGACTGTGAAGGACGGGTTATGCTCACGCAGGCTTTACACAGGTAAGCCTTACCTAACTCCATCACTCGGGAGAACCATGTTCACCCTTACCCGTCACCGCGGACGCCGCGGTGCCCGTCTCGGCGCTCTCGCCCTCACCGCCGTCCTGGCCGCTGGTCTCTCCGCCTGCGGCGGCTCGGACAGCTCGGACGGCAAGTCGGCCGACAGCAGCGCGGCCGCCGCCGAGAAGTCCACCGGCTTCCCCCGAACCATCGAGCACCACAAGGGCAAGACCGAGCTCAAGGCCAAGCCGCAGCGGATCGTGGCCCTGGACAACAGCCTCGTCGAGGCCGTTGTCGCGCTCGACCGGCCGCTGGTCGGCGGCATCGGCTCCTACCGCGACCAGGAGGGCTTCCCTCCCTACCTCGGCGACGCCGTCAAGGACACCAAGGACGTCGGCCCGCT
>CBFGQM010000274.1:0-7256 GCA_965650905.1 uncultured Streptomyces sp.
GAGGCGGAAGGTGACCTGTGCCTCCCCGGCCTTGAAGTTGCGCTTGGCGACGAACGGCACCAGCATCTGCCGCCACTCGGCGCCCGCGCGCACCGAGTGCGTCAGCGACTTGTCGTAGGGCTCGTGGTTGAGCCAGCAGCGGTAGATCACGCGGATCCATGCGCGGGCCAGGACCCGGGTGGCGTGCGGGTGGTCCATGCCGCGGGCTCCGGCTCGCTGGTAGACGTCTGCTGCCCAGGGGCTCTCGTGGCGGCTGTTGTCCGCGAAGTTCGTGACGGCCTGACGGAGGCGCTGTTGCAGGCCCAACTGTAGGAGGCTACGCGCATGCGGCCGGACGCCTTGGTGACCTGGGCGACGCCCGCGAACGCGGCAACGGCAAACGGGCACCAGGGCCATGACGGCGTCCCGGCCGGCCTCGGTGTGGTGTTCGGCCGTGACGCCGGGCGGTGCCGCGCGCAGGCGCCTGACCAGCTCTTCGGCGGTGCGTCGGCCCGAGTAGCCGGGGTCCGGTCGCTGGCGAGCGAGAAGCCGGGCCTTCGGCATGTGCTGGATGGACTGGCCCCTGTCGGTCTGGTGCTGGAACACCGGCCTGGTGGGGGCCGCTTCTAGGCGGCGATCGGCTTCGGCTGGGTCTGCTTGCGCGGGAGCAGGGCTTGTAGACGGTCCCGCTGCTTGGGGGTGAGTGGGGGAGCCTGGTCGGCCAGTTTCTGGGCGTAGCGCCGAATGTCGACGATCTCCGCAGCGGTCAACGCCATCAGTGAGCGTGGCTGCGGGGCCAGCCATGCATGGGCCGGTGGTGCCGAGAGTGTGCCGAGAGTGTTGCCATGCTTCCACGATTCCATCACGGGAAGTCCCCGATGTACATTTCTTCCCGAATGCTTCCGACGTAGTTTTCCATACACTTTGTGTGAATATGTGTAATGCTCACCTGGAGCAGGGGACCTGTACCCGAGTGGTGGTCCCGACCACGGTCGGCCGGTGCAGGTCGGCGCGCTGTGAGGCGACCATCCGGCCGATTCCCAGTCCCCGCATCACCGCGCCCTCCTGCACCGGAGGCAGGTCGCTGCGGATGTCGCTCATGAAGACCCGGCTCTGCTGCTGAGGTTTTTCGAGGTGAAGGCCCGGTTCCCCGGAGTCGGCCAAGGAGGTCCCGGCCGCCGCGGTGGAGTACGTGGCCCAGCAGGTGAAGGTCGCCGCGGCCGCGTGGGCGGACTACGGCTGGCAGGGCAAGGCGATCCAGCAGCGCCCGCACCACGGTGCCTCTCCCAGGCCAGTGGCTCTTGTTCACGCGGCTGTGGTCTTTTCGATCACCTGTGGCCCGCTAGGCGTACGACGACCGGCTGTGTCTGATAGTCAATTTCAAGCCACGGCCAGGCGTCCACGAGTCGCTCACCGCCTGTTGCGGTCCCGGTTGGAGAGGCGTAGCAGCAGCGCCGCGATCTCGGTTGCGGCATAGCTCTCGCGGGGTGGGATCTGGGAGTCTCCGGGACACAGGACTACTGGCCCGTCGTCGGGGTGAACGGGTAGCCGGCCGTGGCTGCCGCGGACATGGCGGGCGTCCAGAGAGATCAGGGAGAAGGCGTGGCGCAGTCCGAGACGCTTACGGATGAGCCCGGCTGCCGCCCGGATTCTTACGAGCGGGTCGTCAGGGTCGAGGAAGAGTTCGACCGGGTCGTAGCCGGGCTTGCGGTGGATGTCGACGCCGCGGGCGAAGTCGGGGGCGCGGGCGTCGTCGAGCCAGTAGTAGTAGGTGAACCAGGCTTCGGGTGCAGCGATCACGACGAGTTCGCCGGAGCGCGGGTGGTCGATGCCGAGTTTGGCCTGGCTGGCCGGGTCGATGACCTGGTCGACGCCGGGCAGTGCGGTGATCAGGTCCCGGACCCGGGGCACGTCGGCCGGCTCGCGTACGTAGATGTGCGCGGCCTGGTGGTCGGCGACGGCGAACGCGCGGGAGGTCCACGGATCGAGGTACTCCATGCCCGCCTGGGTATGGACGGACAGCAGCCCGGCGGAGCGCAACGCCCGGTTGAGATGGACGGGCTGGTTGGCGGGCGTGATGCCGTATTCGGAGAGGGCTAGGACGGTGACGCCCTGGTCGCGGGCCTGTTGCAGCAGCGGGGCGAGGACCTGGTCGAGGTCGGCGGCGGCGTTGACCGCTTGGGGGGAGTGGGGGCCGTGCCGCTGGAGGTCGTAGTCCAGGTGCGGCAGGTAGGCGAGGGTCAGGTCGGGGCGCGCGGTGTGGAGGATGTGGGCGGTGGCACGGGCGATCCAGCGTGAGGAGGCGAGGCCGGCGCCAGGCCCCCAGTAGTCGAACAGGGGGAATGGTCCGATGCGGCTGGTCAGCTCGTCGTGCAGAGCGGGCGGGGTGGTGTAGCAGTCGGGGCTCTTGTGTCCGTCGGCGTGGTAGACGGGGCGTGGGGTCACGGTGATGTCGGTGCCGGCGCCCATCGCGTACCACCAGCAGATGTTGGCGACACGGTAGCCGGGGAAGCGCCGTCGTGCCGTCTCCCATACCTTCTCGCCCGCGACCAGGGCGTTGTGCTGGCGCCAGAACTGCACCTCGCCGACGTCGCGGAAGTACCAGCCGTTGCCGACGATGCCGTGTTCGCGTGGGGCCAGGCCGGTCAGGATGCTGGCCTGGACGGTGCAGGTGACCGCGGGGAAGACCGGTTCGAGGCGGGCCAGGTGACCGGGGCCGTCCCCGTGGTCGTCGGTGAGGGTACGCAGGTGTGGCATGTGGGTGAGGAGCGGGGGTGTGAGCGCGGCGATGTTGAGGACGAGTAGCGGCCGGGGCCGGTCTTCGTCGTCGCAGGCCCGCACGGTGGCTGCCGGGAGGGTCTGTGTGGTCACTGGGTCTCTTCCTTGAGCCCGAAGGAGCACAGCAGGTCACGTGTCCAGGAGAGTTCGGCGGTGATTCCGTCCACGAGCGCGGAGGGGCCCGCAGGGCGGTCGGCGGCCGGCAGTGCGGTCCACGTGTAGGTTTCCACTTCGAGGTGGTCCGTGAGCGGCTGGGGTCCTGCGACGAGTGCCTCGGCGGTTTCGGCCAGGAGGTGCCGGGTCGAGGTCAGCGGCGGGGAGGGATCCGCGTGCACGGGGATGTGGAAGTGAACGCGCCACGGACCGTTCACGCCGGTCTTGTCGGCGGGCTGGGCCAGGGCGGTGTCCAGGTCGTCCCAGCGGGTGAGTTTTCCCGGGGCGGCCATGCGGGTCTGGTGCAGGAACCGTGGTTCGGTGAACTGGGTGAGTTGCTCGCGCACCCGTGTGGCGGACGGGTTGTCGGCCTGGAGTGCGCAGGACAGCTGGGCCTTGACCACCGGGAGCCGTGCCCTTGCCAGGCGGGTGAGGGCGGTTGCGGGTTCTTCGAAGTCGACGGCGAGATGGCAGGTGTCGAGGCAGACTCCGATGTACCGGGGATCGACCTGGCCGCCCAGGGTCGCGCACGCGTCGGCGACGGTGCCGACCGCGCAGCCGGGTTCGGGTTCGAGCCCTACCCGGATTTCTCGGCCCGACTGCGCGTGCAGGCCGGTCAGTTGTCCGGCGAGTGACTCCAGATGCCGTAGCGCGGTGTCGCGCCGCGCGGTGTTCCAGGGTGCGCGCCATGCCAGGGGGAGCGTGGACAGGGAGCCGTGTGCCGCGTCGTCGGGGAGCAGGTGGGCGAGGATGCGGGCGAGGTCGACGGTGTGGGCGAGACGCTCGGGCTGTGTCCAGTCGGGCGTGTAGACGGCGCGTTTGACGACCTGTTCGTGGAAGCCGCGGTAGGGAAAACCGTTCAGCGTGACGACTTCCAGTCCCCGCGTGGTCAGTTCGGCCCGCAGGCGGGCGGTGGCGCGGGGGTCGGCGGCGAGAGCCTGCGCCGCGTCGCGGGCCAGCCAGAGGCCAAGGCCCAGCCGGTCGGCGCGAAGTCGTTCGCGGACGGGTTCGGCGTAGTCGGCGAGCTGGCGCAGGACACCGTCGAGGTCTTCCGCGGGGTGCACGTTGGTGCAGTAGGCGAGGTGGATGAGGGTGCCGTCGGGGTGGCGCAGGCGCACAGGGGTCCTCCGGTCGGGCTCGGGCTGGGTCAGTCCCCGCGCCGGACGGAGTTGCCGAGGTAGGTGTCGGGCCGTGCCCCTTGCGGGCACGAGTCGGCGCGGGGTGGTTCGGCGGGCAGGTCGAGGCGTCCGCTCTGGTCGTAGAAGGCGACGGGGTTGCGCCACATAACCTGGTCGACGTCGTGCATGGTGAACCCGGCGCCGAGCATGGCGTGTGCGGTGCGGACGGTGGTCAGGGGGTCGCTGCGGCCCCAGTCCGCCGCGGAGTTGACGAGCATGCGGGTGGTCCCGTAGGTGGTCAGCAGCCGGGCCATCCGGGCCGGATCCATCTTCGTGTCGGGGTAGATGGAGAAGCCCATCCAGTGATCGGTGTCGATGACTTCGGGCACAGTCGCCTCGTTGAGGTGGTCGATCAGCACCCGGTGGGCGGGAATGCCGCTCTCGCGGAGCAAGGCGAGGGTGCGGCGGGTGCCGCTCAGCTTGTCGCGGTGCGGGGTGTGCACCAGGACGGGCAGGTCGAAGTCGACGGCGAGCTGGACCTGCGCGGCGAAGATCTTGTCCTCCTGCGGGGTGGCCGAGTCGTAGCCGACTTCGCCGACTGCCACCACCGCGTCCTTGGCCAGGTAGGCGGGAAGCATATCCAGTACGTCGTCGGCGAAGCGGAGGTCGCCCGCCTCCTTGGGGTTCAGGGCCAGCGCGCAGCGGTGCTGGATGCCGAACTGGGCGGCTCGGTAGGGCTCCCAGCCGATCAGCGCGTCGAAGTAGTCGGCGAAGCTGCCGCTGTTGGTGCGTGGCTGTCCGAGCCAGAACGCCGGTTCCAGGACCGCCCGGACGCCGGCCGCGTACAGTGCCTCGTAGTCGGTGGTGGTGCGCGAGGTGGCGTGGTAGTGGGGGTCGAAGATGCGCATCGGGTCCTCAGGACGTGGGGCCGTGGTTCGGGTGGACGGGCGGGGTCGGCACGGTCATGCTGATGCCCGACCGGCCGTCAGGCGGTTCAGGTCGGTGGAGACCGGGCGTCCCGCGCAGCGCAGCTCGTGAGCCCACTCCTTGGCCATCCGTACGAGTTCCGGCTCGTGGCGGCGTGCCGTCAGGCCCGCCACGGCGGTGAGTGGGATGTGGGTGTGCAGGCATTTCAGCACCGCGTGCCGCCAGGCGTTCGGGTCCAGGTGGCGCGCTCCGTAGGGGCCGAGGGCGGCGGCCACGAGCCGTGTGTCGTGGGTGCGCAGCGCGTCGGTCACCAGTTCCACCGCGTGTTCCGCTACCGGTAGCAGGGCCAGCGCGCGAAGGACGGCACGCCGTTCGGCGGCGTCCCCGCGCCGGTATACGGTCTCTGCCAGAGTGGCAAGCGCCGGCCCGTTCAGAGGTACGGCTGCCAGCAGGAGAGCACGGGCGGCGTCGTCCACGGTCCAGGCCAGTGCCTCTGCGGGGACGGCGGGGGGCGTGCCGAGGGTCGGTGCGCTCAGGTCACCGTGGCGGGGCAGCAGGCCGCGCCCGCAGCGCCGTCCCGCTTCAGGAAACCAGCGGGCGAGCGTGGTCGGTTCGGCAGCGGTCTGGGCCAGCGCGTGCTGGAGCCAGCGATGGCCTTCCGGGTCCAGTCGGCTGGTGAGCAATGCACGCAACGCCGACGTGGTGATCTCGGCGGCGTTGTCGAGGAAGGGGCCTCCCGCTGCCGTCACCGCACCGCCCCCTCGGAGTCGGGCGCGCCGGTCAACGCAGCCGAGGCGGCTGCGGCCTTCTGGAGAAAGGCGAGGGAGCGGGCGGCGACTTTCGGCGCGTCGTGGCTGTGCCGGGGCAGCTCGACGCTGATCAGACCGCGATAGCCGGCCTGGTCAAGGGCGCCGAGGACGGGCGGGAAGTCGATCTCGCCGGTGCCGAACTCCAGATGCTCGTGCACCCCGCGCCGCATGTCCTCGATCTGCACATTGACCAGGCGGGCGCCGGCGCGGCGCACGCAGTCGGGGACGGGGGCAGGTTCCAGGCACCGGCAGTGCCCGATGTCCAGCGTCAGTCCGAAGCGGGGCGGGTCGCCCAGGCGGTGGCTGAGGATGTCGTAGGCGTCCAGGGTGTCCACGAGCATGCCCGGCTCCGGCTCGAACCCCAGGACGACGCCGTGGAGCTCGGCCCGCTCCACCGCCCAGGCACAGCCGGCGGTCAGCCGGTTCCAGGCGGCGTGCGGCGCCAGAGAGGCGGGGCGGATGCCGCTCCACAGTGAGACGGCCTGTGCGCCGAGGTCCGCACCCACGCGCATGGCCAGGTCCAGGTATCGCCTTCTGGCCTCCTGCTCGGAGTCGAGCAGAGTGGGGGCGTGCTTGCGGCGGGGGTCGAGAAGATAGCGGGCACCTGTCTCTACGACCACAGCGAGGCCGAGCCGGTCCAGGCGGCGGGCGAGCGTAGCTGCCCGTCGCTCCAGCCCTGGTGCGAACGGATCGAGATGGCAGTGATCCAGAGTAAGTGCCACACCCTGATAGCCGAGGTCCGCGAGGACCGTCAGGACATCCTCAAGGCGATGCCCGGCGAATCCGTTGGTCCCGTAGCCAAGGTGCGGCCCGGAGACGGAGCGTGGTGGCTGGGCGGAGCTCACGTCGGGTTCACCTCGCGGAAAAGGCGGTGGGCAAGCGGCAGCGCACCCAGCAGACCCAGAGCGGTCGGCAGTGCTCCGGACCTGGCCGCACAGGCCGCCTGGAGTGGCAGCATCCCGGCGATGCCCGCCGCCACCGCACGCTGGACCTCGCGGGGCCCACGTCCGGCCGCGGCCCTCTGTGCCGCGCCGAAGCCGACGGCGTACAACCCCAGCGCGCCCGCCTGCACAGCCGAGGCACCCCACGACCGGCCCTCGGAGACCGGGCTCGGCGCGCCGCCCTGCGGTGTGCGCTTCGCAGCGGCCACAACGATGGCAGTGGTGGCGGTGAGCGTTGCTTCGATCAGACCGCGCCGCGCACCAACCGTTTCACGGCTCCCGAGCGTGCAGATGACGAGCGTGTGTGCCGCGAGCAGGCCGGCGGTCGGTGCGGCGGCATGCAGCCGTCCGTACCCGGCCCCCATCAGCACGTCGAGCGACCGAGCCCCCGCCATGCTGAGCGGACCGAACAGCGGATGGCGCTTGAGTTTCAGGTCATACGCCCACACAGTCGCGGCCAGCGGCAACGCGATTGCCAGCGCCCGGTCGCCATCCGCCGCATCGGCCAGCACCAGCCCGGCCCCGGTGAGCCCTGCAGCCAGGACAAGAGC
>CBFGQM010000275.1:0-7236 GCA_965650905.1 uncultured Streptomyces sp.
CCTCCGAGAAGACCGCCGCCGCCGAGGGCAAGGTCGGCGAGCTGCGCCGCGACCCCTTCGCCATGCTGCCGTTCTGCGGCTACAACATGGGCGACTACATGGGCCACTGGATCGATGTCGCCAAGGACAAGGACCAGTCGAAGCTCCCGAAGATCTACTACGTGAACTGGTTCCGCAAGAACGACGCGGGCAGGTTCGTGTGGCCGGGCTTCGGTGAGAACAGCCGTGTCCTGAAGTGGATCGTGGACCGGCTGGACGGTGAGGCGGAGGGCGTCGAGACGCCGATCGGCATCCTGCCGACCAGGGCCGCGCTCGACACCGAGGGTCTCGAGCTCGCCGAGTCCGAGCTGGACCTGCTGCTCACCGTCGACAAGGAGGTGTGGCGCGAGGAGGCCGCGCTCGTGCCCGAGCACCTGGGCACGTTCGGTGAGCACACGCCCACGGAGCTGTGGGACGAGTACCGGGCGCTGGTCAAGCGCCTGGGCTGACTCCACCACGTAACCGCTGACATCTTCGAGGCCCCGCACACGGTCGTGCGGGGCCTCGAAGTTGTCAGCGTCGAAGATGTCAGCGTCGCGCCCGACACTCTGTGGTACGGAAGCGGGGACGCGGCCGATCAGAGGTAGCCCGACGGCCTCTCATCTCAGTCCCAGCGGGACGTCAGAGCGTGGGGTTGGGTGGCGGCCGCGTGCGCGTCCATGCGTTCGGCGGAGAGGATAGCCGCCGCCGTGTCCGCGCGGGACGCCGCCACCACCAGGGCTCGCCCCGCGAGGGCGTGCGCACGCTGATGGAGAGCCGCGACGTGCGGCTCATCGGTGCCGGCGGACGAACGGACCGGCAAACGCCCACCCCGAAGGCGGGCCACCTGCTCGGCCAGCCGTTCCGCGGCGACGTCGAGGTCGGCGGACGGGGTGAGGCCGCGGAGCTCGTCCGTCACCGCGAGCAGCGCGGAGAGATGACCGGCGAGCTGGATGTCCAGCTCTTCCTCCCGCGACCGGTGGGGAAAGTCGGCGGTGCCGGCCGTCGTGTGGACCGACTTGGTGCGGATCGGTTCGTACATGGGGGCGGCCTCCTGTGCTCTGACAGGAAACCATCCTAGCTTGGATCTGATCTAAAGTTGACTCGGTCGTAGGCGGCGTTACGGCTGGCCGTAGCCGTCCAGGAAGTTCCCGATCCGCGTCACCGCTTCCGTCAGGTCCCGTGCCGTGGGCAGCGTCACGACCCGGAAGTGATCAGGCTCCGGCCAGTTGAACCCCGATCCCTGTACCACCATGATCTTCTCGGCGCGCAGCAGGTCCAGCACCATCTGCCGGTCGTCCTTGACCTTGAAGACCTTCGGGTCGAGCCGCGGGAAGAGATAGAGAGCCCCCTTCGGCTTCACACACGTCACGCCCGGAATCTGCGTGAGCAGTTTGTGCGCCACGTCACGCTGCTCCCGCAGCCGTCCGCCGGGCAGTACCAGGTCGTTGATCGTTTGGCGGCCGCTGAGGGCCGCGACCACGCCGTGCTGACCGGGCATGTTCGCGCACAGCCGCATGTTCGCCAGGATCGTCAGACCCTCGATGTACGAGTCGGCGTGTGCCCGTGGTCCGGAGATCGACATCCAGCCCACCCGGTACCCCGCCACGCGGTACGCCTTCGACATCCCGTTGAAGGTGAGCGTCAGCAGATCCGGGGCGATCTTGGCGGTCGCCGTGTGCGTGGCGCCGTCGTAAAGGATCTTGTCGTAGATCTCGTCGGAGCAGATGAGCAGGTTGTGGCGGCGCGCGATGTCCGTCAGGCCGCGCAACATCGTCTCGTCGTAGACGGCGCCCGTCGGGTTGTTCGGGTTGATGATCACGAGCGCCTTGGTGCGGTCGGTGACCTTCCGCTCGATGTCCGCGAGGTCCGGCATCCAGTCGGACTGCTCGTCGCAGCGGTAGTGCACCGCCGTACCGCCGGAGAGCGAGACCGCGGCGGTCCACAGCGGATAGTCCGGGGCGGGCACGAGGACCTCGTCGCCGTCGTCGAGCAGGCCCTGCATCGCCATCACGATCAACTCGGAGACGCCGTTGCCGATGAAGACGTGCTCGACGTCCGTCTCGATGCCGAGGGTCTGGTTGTGCATGACCACCGCCCGGCGTGCCGCGAGCAGGCCCTTCGCGTCCCCGTATCCGTGCGCCGACGAGACGTTGCGGAGGATGTCCTCCAGGATCTCGGGGGGACACTCGAACCCGAACGCCGCCGGGTTCCCCGTGTTCAGCTTGAGAATGCGATGCCCCGCCGCCTCGAGCCGCATCGCCTCCTCGAGTACCGGGCCCCGGATCTCGTAACAGACGTTGGCGAGCTTCGTCGACTGGATCACCTGCATATCCGTGAGCTTACGGCCGCGTAATGCTCCACGGGACGTGTTTTCCACCACGCGAGACGTGATGCTTTGGGTGGTTATCGCCTTCCGATACGCCACAGGCCTCTCCTGTCCCTGTGATCTGCCGCCTTGTTCCGGACCCTCACCACGGCATCGGTACGCAGGATTCCAGCGCCGCGAATAGCCCAACCGGTGCATAAACGTACGGAGTGAACGTCGCACAGCGGGAGGACGGCGACGGCCAAGGCGCGCCCAGTGTGTACCACCCGTACGGCGACCCGGCTCCGGCGATCACCCCTGCCCGTCACGAATGTCGGGCAATTTCGTCCGCCGCGTGAGATGTCTGACGCCCCCGGCGCCCCACAACACAGCATCGTCCGCCATACTTCCCGCTGTGGAGCAGCGCATAGGACCCAGCATCCAGCCCCTGCAAGGCGCCGCGGCCGACCCGGCGTTCGTCCCCGGCATCACGGGCCCGCGTCCCAGCGGGCCGGAGGAGACAACGCCGGAGGACGCGGTTGCGGAGGCCGACCCCACCGACGAGACCGTCGTGGAAGAGACCGTCGCCGACCAGACGGCCTCCGAGGAAGACTCCGCGGCAAAGGCCGAGGGCGAGCCCGAGCCCGAGGAGCCTCAAGAGGCCCCCGAAGGCCCCGTCTTCCACACCGCCGACCGCCGTGCCTCGATCACGGCCGACCACAGCGGCGTACGGCTGCGCCTGGACGACCAGGAGGCCGAGTTCCGCTGGGACGAGATCGGGGCCGTCGAGACGGAGACCTCGCGGTTCGGGCGCTGGTTCACGATCACGGTGCACACGCCCGACCGCCGCTGGTACCCGGTCGAGATCGCGATCCCGTCCCGGAGCAGGGTCAATGAGTGGGAGTCTCAGCTCGACGAGGTCCTGGACGCGTACTTCGACGAGGGCAAGGACGAGGCCGAGCCCTCCGAGACGGAGGACCCGGCCGAGTAACGCCGCGCCCACCTTCTGGCGGACGGCCGCGAAGGCGTCACGGCCGTCGGCCGTCATGCCCGTCGTGGTGTCCGAGTAGGCGTGGCCGAAGGGCCACAGCACCAACGCCGTACGTGGGGAAATCGATGTGGAGGTAACCGGCGCGCAGTGCACATGGCCGTACACCTAGGACCGATTTCCTTCACCGCATGCCCTCTTGTGCCTTTGCCCTCTGTGCGCTTTCTTGATCGGCATGGCGGACATCACGGGAAGCACAGCGGCAGGTGAGGCCAAGGCCATCTCCAGCCCTCGTAAGTCCAGTTGGAAGTACATCGGGCCGGGCATCGTGGTCGCCGCCACCGGCGTCGGCGCGGGCGACCTCGTCGCGACCCTCATCGCCGGCGCGAACTTCGGCTACACGCTCCTGTGGGCCGCCGTCATCGGCTGTCTCGTCAAGATCTCCCTGGCCGAGGCATGCGGCCGCTGGCACCTGTCCACCGGCCGCACCCTCTTCGAGGGCTGGGCGAGCCTGGGCCGCTGGACGACGTACTTCTTCGCCGTGTACGTCGTCATCTGGGGCTTCGTCTACGGCGCGGCGGCGATGTCGTCGTCCGGCCTGCCGCTCCAAGCCCTCTTCCCGGGCGTCATGGACCTCAAGTGGTGGGCCGTCCTCAGCGGGCTGGTCGGCTTGGTCTTCGTCTGGTTCAACAAGTACGCCGTCTTCGAGAAGGTCATGACGGTCCTGGTGGGCGTGATGTTCGTGGTCACGGTCTACCTGGCGATCCGCGTCACCCCGAACCTCGGCGACGCCTTCGCGGGCCTGCTCCCCGTCCTGCCCGACGAGAAGGACTCGATCCTCAACACCCTCGGCCTGATCGGTGGCGTCGGCGGCACCATCACCCTGGCCGCGTACGGCTACTGGGTCAACGCGAAGGGCTGGACCAACACCGGCTGGATGAAGGTGATGCGCCTCGACAACCGTGTCGCGTACGCCACCACCGGCATCTTCGTCGTCGCCATGCTCTTCGTCGGCGCGGAACTCCTCCACTCCGCGAACATCGCCATCGCGAGCGGCGACAAGGGCCTCATCCAGCTCGGAGACATCCTGGCGGTCGAGTACGGCACGACGACGTCGCAGTTCTTCCTCATCGGCTTCTTCGCCACCTCCTTCACCTCGCTGATCGGGGTCTGGCACGGCGTGAGCCTGATGTTCGCGGACTTCGTGGAGCGCACGCGTGCCCGTCGCACGGTGACGGGCGAGGAAGTGGCCTCCGGCAGCCGGGAGAAGTCCTGGCCCTTCCGCGCCTACCTCCTCTGGCTGACCTTCCCCCCGATCATCCTCCTCTTCCAGGGCCAGCCCTTCCGCCTGATCATCCTGTACGGCGTCCTGGGCGCGGCCTTCATGCCCTTCCTCTCCCTCACCCTCCTCTGGCTCCTCAACTCCTCGCGCACACCCGCCCAATGGCGCAACGGAATGGTGAGCAACGCCATGCTCACGATCGCGGGCCTGCTCTTCGTCGTCCTGTGCGTGAAGCAGATCTGGGATCAGCCGTGGTCCGAGTTCCTCTGACGCGCTCCGGCCGGTCCTTCACGTTCGCCGGAGCTTCCGCGGCGACGACCGCCCCGTCGGGCCGTTCAGGCGTCGATTGGGCCGCGTACCCGGTGTGCGCGGACGCCCGGGTGATCTCGCGGGCGACGGCGACAGCATCGGCTCGCGTGGTTGCGAGAAATGGCTGGTCGGCGCTGACCGCCGGGGCACAGGCCGTGTGTGCCGTACGCGGAGAAGTGTCGAGCACGTAATCTGCGATCGACAGTCGCACGGATCGGCGCACACCAGCACGCGAGGGATGGACATGCATCAGCCCGGATACGGTTCCCATCCGCCACAAGGCTTCGGCCCGCCTCCACCGTCGTACGCCCCGCAGACCACCCCGTACGCCCAGCAGCCGTACGCTTCCCAGAACCCGTACGCCCAGCAGGCCCCGTACCCGCCCGCTCCCGCCCCGCCGCAACCCCCTGCCCAGGGCCCGGACTTCGTGGCCGCCGACCGCCGCAATGCCGTTGTTGTGGACGCCGAGGGTGTCTCGTTCGAGAACCACGGAATGAACGCAGAGTTCCCGTGGTCCGTGATCCGCAGCGTCCACTACAAGCCGGGCCCCACCGGCAGGGGCCTCATGGTTGCCGTCGTCCACACCAACGGCATCGTGTATGAGTGCGGAGTCGACGCGAAGCGCGGCGAGCGGCTGCAGGAGTGGCTCGGCCAACTCGCCGCCATACTCGGCTACTACCGCCCGGCGGGGTAGTCAGCGGTTCCTCCGTTGCTCAAAGCAGGTGGTCGGCCTTGCCCGCCTTGACTTCGAGGATGAGGGTGCGGAGGGCTTCGCGGGTATCGGTGAGATAGGCATGCTCAGCGCCGGCTACGGCGATGTAGGCGTTGTCCTGGTTGTCGGTGCCGAGGCGGAAGCAGCTCGCTCCCTCGCCGCAGAATGGTTCTTCCCACGTGATGTCGTCCATCGGGCAACTCCTCACAGGCTGTTGGCGATGTCACGGATGAAGTCGCGTGACGCCTCCGGCGACAGGGCTATGCGCTCCATCCAGTCCAGGTGTGCACGGTACTTGGCCAGATGTGCTTCGCCGCAGAGGAATTCCGGCCCGTGCGAGCTGTCGACCTGAGCGGTGTCCAGTTGCGGTACGGGACCTTCGAGGTAGTTGACGGTCTGGCCGGCCCCGGGGAACGTTCCTTCTGCGAACGGGACGACAAGCAAGCGGACCGCCGGGCGCTCGGACATGGTGAGCAGGTGGCTGAGCTGGGCGCGAGCCACCTTGGGCCCGCCGAACTGCATGCGCAGCGCGGCCTCGTGGACGAGGCTTAGGTACTCGGTCGGTTTCTCGCCCTCCAGGATGTTCTGCCGCTCGGCACGGAAGGCGAGGCGCAGGCCGATCTCGTACTCGGGGAGCGGTGGGAGCACGGCCCGGAAGAGTTCGAGGGCGTGGTCGCTGGTCTGAAGCAGGCCCGGGACATGCGCGGTGTGGGCCGTACGCATGCGCTCGGCGTACGACTCCAGCTCGGCGATGTCCAGGAGATCAGGGGAGAGGGAACCGCGGTAACGCTCCCACCAACCCCGGCCGCTGGGCCGGACCATGTTCACCAGCGTTTCTACGTATGCCTGGTCCGAGCAGTCGCACTTGCAGGCGAGGGTGCGAAGCCGCTCCGGGTTGATGGTGCGTATTCCGGTCTCGATGTTTGAGATCTTCGCCCGGTCGAGCCCGAGCAGCCCAGCAGCGTGCTCCGCGGTCATCCCTGCGGCCATCCGCATCTTGCGCAGCTCGCTGCCCAGACGCCTCTGACGCTCCGTTGGGGTGGTCCTCGGTGGCATGGCCTTCCTTCCGCGATGGTCACAGCAGTCTGCCGTCAATCACAGCCAGCGCAGCCTGGCTCTACATTGAGTGACGTAAATGCTACCCATTGCAGTTGGAACGCATCGCAGGGGCCTGACCGCATGCTCGTCCCTGGGAGGGGCGGGCCCGCGCCAGGGAGACAAGCCACCTCGACTGTACTGCCCTCAACTACTTTGCCGGGCCGGGGGGTTTACGCAGGCCCGAAACCATCTTCGCCTGCCCCTGTCCCACCCCTGCTCCCCGTCGCTCCTGCCACCTGGGAGAGCCACCTCCACCTGACCGACGACTCCAGAGCGGCGCACACCGCCCGCCGCGCGACCCGCACCGCGCTCCTCGACTCCCGGCGGCACAGCCGAATGGCGGACACGAAGGGCCGCCACCCGCTCACCGCCCGCTGCCGCGTGACTGGCTGAAAAGTGGTGTGGTGCGAACTGTCCGGCGACCACGAGTGACTGTGCGTGCGTGACCGACCGATCCACTCGCGCTTCACTTCGTGTGGATCAGCCTCCATCTGCGGTGAGTTGGTCTCGGAGATTCGGTG
>CBFGQM010000276.1:0-7171 GCA_965650905.1 uncultured Streptomyces sp.
GGGAGCGAGTACGCGCGCGAGAGCACGCTGGTCCTGCAGATCCTCGCGGTGGGCACCCCGCCGGGGCCGACCTGGACGCCGCCCACGAACCTCACCCGCTCGTGCTCCAGCACCGTACGCAGGTTGTTCTGCAGGGACTTGATCTTCTCGTGGTCCGGGGCCACGCCGTAGCGCACCAGCCCGTACGGGCATGGCAGCCGGTCCAGGACGTCCACCGTTATTCCGGGCACCCGGCTCTGCTGGACGAGAGTCTGTGCGGAGTAGACCCCGCTCGGCCCTGAGCCGACCACGGCGACGTGCAGCACGGCGGAACTCCTTCCCCAACCAGAACGAGGAGATCGCTGATGGGTCCAGCATTGCACCGTGCCGGGCGCCACGGGAGGGAGCGCGCGCGGGGCTGCGCCGACGGAGTGCCGTGCTGGCGGCCCGCATGCGTGCCGCCCCGCAATGAATGTGATCATGCGGTTACGTTCTGTGTGTGCTGGAAGCGTCTTTTCTTGATCTCTCTGGTCGCCACCGACTCGATGGCGCGGTGTCCGTGTGGCCCGCATGGGAGGTGCGGGACCACCGCACCGCCACGACGTGGTGCAACGTCCGGCTGGCCTTCGACGACGGCGCCCAGGTGGACCTGCTCGCCGTACTGTGTGACGGAGGCGTCTCCATCGAGGACGTATGCGCCCGGCCGCCGCTCTCGCTCGACGACCTGGCGGTGCTCCCGGACTGGATCGAGGGCCCGCTCCACGAGGCGTGCGGGGGCGCGGTCGAGCCTGCGGGCGCCGCTCTCGGCGACGAGAACCCGGAGAAGCGGCACGCGCGCCCGTCGTGGCCGCGCGGAATCGAGGGGCGGCGCGCAGTCGCGGACGTGTACCTCATGGCTCGGCAGGGCGAACGGGATCCTGTGCTGGCGGTGATGTGCGCGACCGGCCGCAGCCGCCGCGGGGCGCTCAGGCTGATCGCCGGGGCCCGGGACGCGGGCTTGCTGACGCCGCGCCACGCCCGCCGGTGAGGATCCGGGTGGACATCCGCGTGCGCGGCTGCTTCGCATGCGTGGCTGCCTGACGTGCGTGGCTGCTGCAGGTGTGAACGACATGACCAAGGGCTTCGATGTCCTGAAGATCAGCGACCGGCGAACGGACCCGGCGGAGTGGGTCCGCATGCGTGAGCTGAACGTGCGGACGCAGCCGGATTACTTCGACTGATCGGACTGATCGGACTGATCGGACTGGGCGGATTGTCTGGACTGGCCGGACTGGCCGGCCCCGTCCGCCGCACGGCTCTCCAGCGAGAAGAACCGTGACAGGTTCTTGTCGCGCGTCTCGTCGGGCACCTCGGCGTCCGGCGGGACACCCAGCTTCCAGTCGAGTCGGTAGCGCCGGAACAGCTCGGCCCGCAGGACCGGCAGGGGCATGGGGGCACCCGGCACCAGAGCCGCGTAGACCGCGCCCATCAGCAGCGCGCGCAGCACCGGATAGTCTGCGGCGGCCTCCCGCGAACCGTACTGGGTGACGGTGTCGCTGAGCAGTTCCGCCAGGCGCTGCTGCTCCGCGCACCGCACGAACCCCTCGGCCTGCATGATGCCCGCCATGTGCTGGCGCATCAGCACGGGATGATGCCGGGCGAGGCCCAGGATCGCGTCGATGGCCCGCGCCATGAGCTCCCGGCCGTCCTCGGTGCGCGGCTCGCGCTCCAGCGCCTCCTGGAGCGTGCAGTGCATCAGCCGGTGGACAGCCGACTGCACCAGCTGCCGCTTGCCCGGGAAGTAGTACGAGACGAGACCGCGCGCCGAGCCCGCTCGGTCCGCGATGTCCCCAAGTGTTGTCGCCTCGTAACCCTGCTCGCTGACCAGCTCGAGCGCTGCCTGCAGAAGCTTTTCCCGGGAACGCCGCCGCAACTCTTCATTGACCGAGCGGCTGCGGGGGGACATCCTGTACTCCTGCGTTGACTGGCTGCCAGCCAACTATACTCAGCGCGTCCGAGGCGGACCCTCCCAGGGCCCTCTTCGGGCTGCCGTCCGCCTGGGCGACGCGGGGGATCGTCCAGGCGGACCCTTGGATCAGGATCCAAGGGTCGGGCAAGGCAAGGAATCCTGGATCCTGGATCCGGGGCTCGGTCGGCGCCTCCCATTGGCTCCGGGCCGGATCAGCCGATCAGCACAGCAGGTCCAGAATCGGACGGAGGCCGTCCGGGCGTTGGGCGATGGGCAGGTGGTCGACGAAGTGAACCCCGCAGCCCAGGGCCGCCGCGCCGCCGTCCGCTCGGCGGTCGTCGCCGACCATCAGCGCGTCCCGCGGGTCGGCGCCGAGTGCGTCGCAGGCGCTCGCGAACAGGCGTGGGTCCGGTTTCTGGATGCCGTGCTCGTACGACAGGACGTACACGCCGACGTACGGGTCGAGACCGTGGTCACGGAAGACGGGCCGCAGATCCCAGCCGATGTTGCTGACCACACCCACGGCGACACCGCGCTCGCGCAGCGCGCCGAGCACCTCTGCCGCATCGGGGTAGGGCTGCCACGCGGTGGGTGTCATATGGCGGTCGTACAGCGCGTCGTGCAGGGCCGGGTCGGGGAGGGCCACCTGGCGGGAGAGGCCGGTGTACGCGGCGCGGTGCAGCTCGGAGCTCTTGTCCCGGATGTCCCACACGGCGGCGACCTCGTCAGGCATCCGCCCCGACGGGACGGGCCCGCCCGGCAGCGCGCCCACCGTCTCCAGGTCCCGAGCCGCCCGGATCAACTCCGGCTCGGTGAGGGAGCTTTCGGCCTCGGCCAGCACCGTGCGCAGCCAGGACTCGGTGGATTCGATACGGAAGAGGGTTCCGGAGAAGTCGAACAGAACGGCAGCCATGTGCTGGACCCTATCGATGCCGCGGCCCCCACCGCGATGCCTCTGTCCAGTGCGCGGCCCACGGGAGCGTCAGGCCGCAGGGGCTCTCCACCGCTCGTACGACGCCACCGCCAGCGCCACCATCAGCGCCCCGAGGAACCAGCCGCCGAGCACGTCCGTGGGCCAGTGAACGCCCAGCCAGACGCGGGTGAGGCCGACGCCGATGACAGAGACCGCCGCGAGGGTCAGCGCGATACGCCACAGGACGCGACCGGCACCGTACAGGCGCAGGAGCCAGAGCAGCAGACCGCAGACCACCGTGGCGGACATGGCGTGGCCGGACGGGAAGGCCGAGTAGTGGGCCGAGTCCACCGGGTGGGGCCACACGGGGCGTTCCCTGCCGATGGCGGCCTTCAGCCCCTGTTGAAGCAGCGTGCCGAGCGCGGTGGTGGCCGCCAGCCACAGGGCGAGCCACCATGCCGCGTGCTTCAGGACCAGCCAGAGCACGGTCGCGGCACACAGGGCACGCATCGTCCAGGGGTCCCACACCCAGTCCGTCAGGACGCGGAAAGTCCAGGTGACGTCCGGCTCGTCGACAGCCCAGCGATGCGTCGTACGCGCGATGTCGCCGTCGAGGCCCATGAGCGGGGCCCAGGACAGGGCGACCAGCACGAGCAGCAGCACGGAGGGAACGGCGAGGGCCACCACGACGCGGACGGCGGTCCCGGGGTCCGGCGTGCGGGGCGGCGAGTCGTCGATGAGAGGGGAGTGCATGGCAGGATCCTCGCCGACCGGTGGGGTCGGAGGCCAACCTCGATGCCTCCCACCCCTAGCGCCTCCCACCCCTTGTGCGTTCTGCCTCTCGTGCGTTCTGCCTCTCCTGAGCTCGGGCTGCGGTGAGTTCGGCTCTCTGTGAGGCCGGTTACCCGAGCGCCCGCAGCCCCGGCACGAAGGTCACCAGGACCGGGATCACCGGCGCCAGCGCCGCGGCCGCCGTGAGCCGCAGCCGACGGGCGGCCGGGAGGCGGTCCGGGGGAGTGAGAAGGCGTTGGACGCGCTGCGGGACATGGGATTGAGGGGTGGGGCAGGGGCCGAACACGCCGCGGTCCTCGTTGAGTTCCACCAGCGCGAGGGCGACCGTCAGCCGGCCGAAGCGGCGGGACGCCATGTCGTCGGCGGCGAGTTCGACCAGGCGGTGCATCTCGTGGCGGAACGCCGCGAACACGGGAACCTGCGGAAAGCCGTTGGCCAGCGCGGCCGACGAGTGCAGCAGCCAGTCGTGGCGGGCCCGCGCGTGCCCCTGTTCGTGAGCGAGCACGGCATCCAGCTGATCCCCCTTGAGGCGGCGCAACGCTGCGGTGGTGATGACGAGTCGGGGCGCCGCCCCGGGTAGCCACCAGGAGTCCGGGCGCTCCCCCTCCAGGACGACGAGGCGGTCACTCCCAGGCTCCTCGCCCGGCAACAGCGGGGCGCGGACGAGGAGCTCGGCCCGCCGCCGACGTCGCCGCGCGCGGGCCCGTACGATCTCGCGGACCAGCATCACCGCGGTCCACACACCCCCGCACGCGAGCGTCACGGCGGTCGCCGCGGCCCAGGGGCTGCCCGCTCGGGCGAGGGCGTAGGCGTCCACCACGGCGTGCGGGGCGGGTGCGAAGACGCGGCCGCGCACCGCCTGCCAGGCGGCGGCCCCGCTGAGCGCCATCGACAGCACGCAGCACAGCAGGACGGCCACCACCACGCACTGCCACAGCCACAGGGCCACCACCGGCTCACGGTCCGGCCACGTTGTTCGGGCGAGCAGCCGCGGAGCGAGGACGGCGGCCAGGGCGCCGAGCAGCAGCAGTGCCGCGGGGACCATCATGGGTCCAGCCTATGAGCGGCGCGACTCCGGAAGGTACGGGCTGCCGCGGCAAAGTGACGTAGACCACGGTCTCGTAGGGCCTTGGTGGTTGTACGGCCTGGGCGTTCCCGGGCCGGAGTGCGAGATACCTGGTTCAGAATGTGAGAAGCATCGCGAGCATAGCGATGCCCATCGAGAGCCGGCAGGCCCGTGCCAGTTCCAGACGGTCGCCCCAGCCGATCGTACGGGAGTTTCCCGCCGGGCCGGCGACGGCGACCGGCACCAGTCGTGTTCCGGTCCACAGCACGTACGCGGCGAAGTAGGCGAGGAGTGCCCCCGTCAGCACGGGCACACCGGAGTGCGCCCCGCCCGCCATCGCCGCCGCCATGTAAGCCATCGCCAACGCGCCCACCAGATGGTGCAGATGGCGCGGTCCCGTCCGTGCCGCCCACAGGGCGTGCATGGCCGCCGCGCAGAACACCGCTGTGCAGGCCAGCCAGGCCCACCGTGGCGGCGTCAGCACCGCGGCGGGTACGGCCATCGCGGCCATGCCGAATCCCATGAGCGCCTCGCTGCCCGCCGCGCGGCGCTGCTCCTCCACGGAACTGCGCATCCGCAGCAGGCAGTAGGCCCCGGTCGCCGCGCACAACACGACGAGCGACCACCCCGGCGACGCCAATCCGTGCACCGCGCACCTCCCCGCTGACGGTGTCGAACAGCCTGGTCGAAGAGCTGCCCGGGCAGACCGGTGCGGATGCGGGCGCACGGGTGTACTCGGGGAGCGCGTGGGTGTTGCGGGGTGTGCGGATGTTGCATGTGGCCGAACGGGCCGCCGGCAAGCGCCCGTTGTGCAGCGAGCCCGGCCCTGCCTGCCCGTGCCACCCGATCGCCCCCCGTACGGCTCTTGGTCCCAGGCTCTAGCCTTCCTGGCCCGCCTTGTAGATACCGAACGCTGCTCCCTGCGGATCCCGAGGCACGGCGATGCGCGGGCCGTCCGGAACCGAGGTGGGCACCATGAGGATGTCGCCGCCGGCATCGACACAGGACCGGGCGGTCTCGTCGACGTTCTCGACGGCGAAGTACGGCAGCCAGTGCGGCGGCACCTCGTGCGGGAACTTGTCGCCCATCTCCACCATGCCGCCGAAGTCGATGCCTTCGATGCCCCATCGCGTATAGGACTTGGAGGGGCGGACGCTCCAGTCGAACACCGTCGTATAGAAGGCGATGACCGCGTCCGGGGCGCGGGTCATCAGCTCGACCCAGCCGAGCGATCCGGGCGCGTTGAACAGCGCCGCGCCGTGGAAGGACCGCGCCTGCCACAGCTGGAAGACCGCGCCGCCCGGATCGGCCACCACCGCGAAGCGGCCATGGTCGAACACGTCCATCGGCTCGACGACGACGGCCCCACCCGCGGCCCGCACGGCTGCCACGGCCGCGTCCGCGTAGGGCACTGCGAACGACACGTTCCAGGCGACGGACTGCGATTTCTGATAGAGCGGGCTCAGCGCCGCCACCGGTGCGTCGCCGAGGTTCGCGATGGTGTAGCCGCCCGCCTCCTCACGCGGATCCGTCTCCGGGCGCCAGCCGAATACATTCGTGTAGAACCGCTTGGCCGCCTCCAGATCACTGGTCCCCAGCTCGGTCCAGCAGGGCCCGCCGGGCACCGGCTTGTCGAACTTCATGGCCATCCCTCCGCCGGAAGCGCTCCTCCCAGCACGCTAAACCCGGCCCACGGGTCCCGGCCATCCGGCGGAAAACCCCAGGGCGGGACCCCACCACGAGGCATACCCTCGGGCGCCTACCGCACCTCATGGCGGCCTCCTCACGATCATCGGCCCGGAGGTCCCGCAGGGCCGCGCCCGGGCCCGCCCCCAGGTCCGTGCTCACGTAGGGTGGCTCACTCCATGGCCCGCGGGGCACTGTTTCGCCCGTTCCCCGCGGGTACTCGCCGGGCATGGACACCTTCGGCAAAGGTTTGGCCATTCCTCACGACGTCGCGGCCATGGCACTCCCACTCGGGGCGGGGCTGGCGATCACGGCGATGCTGATCGCCGCGGTGTGGCTGGGCAGGCGCATACGCGCCCGGGAACCCGGGCCGCCGCGCCCCGACGAGCAGCCCCACCTGCCCGAGACAGGGCCCGTCCACGAGATCCGCGAGATGCGTGAACCCGACGAGATGCCGCACAACGGCAGGGTGGTCCTCCCGCACGAACTGCGGGCCCTCGGCAACATGGGTTCGCGTCGCGCCAAGAACCAGAAGCCGCCGACCTGGAACGAGGGCAGCAGCGGCGGATTCGGCAGCGGCGGTCCCGGGCACCACTGAGGGCCGACGGCCGCTCCCTCGGCGGGCCAGGGCACGTGACGGGGCCTCGGCCCGTCGGGGGGTTGTCCTCGCTTGCGGGTCAGCCTCGCCGTCGAACGGAGGACGCCCCGTGCGCTGCACCGCGACCCGGCACGCGCCCTACTCGCTCCCGCGCCGCAACGGACCGCGCGGGCCATATGACGCACTTGA
>CBFGQM010000277.1:0-7145 GCA_965650905.1 uncultured Streptomyces sp.
TCGCCCTTGTGCTCGCCGGCGCTGTCGCGGCCGTACAGGCCACAGCAGTCCTGCTGGCCACCCGGGCCATCGCCGCGCCCACACCCAGTCCCACACCCAGCAACGACCCCTGCGACCTCGTCCGCGGCCCCGCCAAGGACTACTGCGAAGACGGCAGCGGCTCCGCCGGAGGCGGCGGCGGAGGCGGCGGCACCCTGACCGACCCCACCTCCACCCTCGACCCCCTCTCCTCCCTCGCCAAGGGCTGTGCCGACGCCGCGTCCTGGACCATCGACAAGCTCAGCGAGGCCGTGAAGGAGACGGCGAACGTCGACTTCACGAACCCGAAGTTCCTGCAGCAGTACGCCGTCGTGTTCGCGGCGTCGGCGATTCTGACCCTGCTCCTGTGGCTGCTGGCAGTGGCCAAGCGGGCCGTTCGCGGTGTGCCGCTCACCACGGCCATCTCGGAGGCGATCGGGTTCCTCTGGCTGACGGTTCTCGCGTCCGCGTTCACGCCGCTGATCCTCTACACCGTCGTCTCGGCGACCGACGGCGTCGCGGAGGTCCTGGCCAAGACGACCGGCAACCAGACGGATCAGTTCTTCGGAAACTTCTCCGGAGCCCTGAGCAAGGGCGAGGACATCGGCGGCGGGCCCATCATGCTCATCGTCGTGTCCCTGGTCTCGATCCTCGCGGCCGGAGTGCTGTGGCTGGAGCTCGTCATCCGCGCCGCCCTGCTCTACGTCGGCGCGCTGCTCGGCACCGTCGTGTACGCGGGGCTCGTCGACAAGAACCTGTGGGGCCACGTCCGCCGCTGGGCCGGCATCATGATCGCGGTGATTCTGGTGAAACCAGTCATCGTGATCGTGCTGGGGCTGGCCGGTGCGCTGGCCGGTGAGGACGGGCCGGACGCCTTCTCGGCCGTCGTCTCCGGGCTCGCCATCATCCTGATGGCCATCTTCGCGAGCGCGATGATCTACCGGTTCGTACCGGGCTTCGGCGACGAGATCGCGAACTCCCGGAACAACCGCATCATGCAGGGCGCCGAAGGCAAGGCCGCGGCCGTCATCAGCTCCCCGGCGACCCTCGTCGCCCAGGGCATCAAGACGCACAGCACCCGGGCGGACAGCGGCGGCGGCAACCAGGGCGCCGGCGCCCGCCCCGCCAACCCCGCCTCCGGCGGCGTGGCCGCCCACAGCTCACGCCCGTCCTCCCACGGCGGCGGCGGATCCGGCTCCTCCGCCCCGCCCCCGCCGCGCAGCAGCACGGCGAACACCCCCCACGCCGGCAACAACCGCAACAGCAGTACCAACCGCTCGGGAGGTGAAGGGCGTTGACGACCCAGTCCCACATGTCCCATCCGGTCACGCCCCGCCGTACATATCTGATCGGCCGCGCCCGGCCGAACGCGATCGTCGGCAAGAACCGTGAAACCGGTGAGATCGCGCTGATCATCACGGGCGCGTTCCTGGGCATGATGTGCGGCCTGCTCGTTCCCGTGCTCTCCCTGCGCATCGTCCTGCTGGTGGGCCTCCCGATGCTGGCGCTCGCCGCGGTGTACGTGCCGTACAAGCGCCGTACGTTCTACAAGTGGTTCGAGATCAACCGCAGTTACAAGCGGACACTCCGCCAGGGCACGACGTACCGCAGCAACGTCATGGAGGCCGGTACCGGCATCGACGGCCGTGAGGTCGAGATCGGCCCGCCTCCGGGGATCGGACGCATCATGTGGCTGGCGGCGCCCTTCGGACCCGACGAGATCGCCGTCCTCCTGCACGCCGACCGCCGCACGGTCACGGCCGCGATCGAGATCGAGGGCCCGGGTGTCGGACTGCACGACTCGGAGGACCAGGAAGCCCTCGTCGACCGGTTCGGCACGCTCCTCAAGCACGTCGCGAACGGCGACGGCTTTGTCACCCGCCTCCAGATGCTCGCCCGCACCCTGCCCGCCGACCCGGACGCCCACGCCAAGGACGTCGCCGTACGAGGGGACGAGCGCGCCCCCGGCTGGCTGCGGCAGTCGTACGACCAGTTGCAGTCCATGGTGTCCACCAGCAGCGAGCAGCACCGCGCGTACCTGGTCGCCTGCATGCACTACTCACGGGAACTCGCCGCCGAGGGCCACGCGATGGCACGGGCCGCCCGCCCGCAGGGCGGCAAGAAGCTCGACAAGGACGCGGGGCTCGCCGTCGTCATGGCGCGTGAACTGACCGACATCTGCTCGCGGTTGCAGGAGGCCGACATCCGCGTACGGCAGCCGCTGGGGCAGGGGCGCCTGGCCTCCCTCGTCCACTCCATGTACGACCCGGACCACCAGATCGACCACATCCAGGCCATGACGAGACGCAACGCCTGGCCGGCCGAGCTGGACGCCATGGAGGCGACGTACCTCCAGGCGAAGACCCGCGAGTCCTCCACCCGCGCGCCCTGGTGCCATGCCACGGCCTGGGTGAAGGAGTGGCCGATGACGCCGGTCGGGGTCAACTTCCTCGCGCCCCTCCTGGTCCACACCCCGGATGTCATCCGCACGGTCGCCGTCACCATGGACCTCGAACCCACCGAGATCGCCATCGAGCGGATGCTGACCGAGAAGACGAACGACGAGGCGGAGGCCAGCCGCCAGGCCAAGATGAACCGCACCATCGACCCGCGCGACATCGCCTCACACAACCGCCTGGACCAGCGGGGCGAGGACCTCGCGAGCGGCGCGGCCGGCGTCAACCTCGTCGGCTACATCACCGTCTCGTCCCGCTCCCCCGAGGCACTCGCCCGCGACAAGCGGACGATCCGCGCCTCGGCAGGCAAGTCGTATCTGAAACTCGAGTGGTGCGATCGCGAGCACCACAGGGCCTTCGTCAACACGCTCCCGTTCGCGACCGGCATCCGGAGGTAGGACTCTATGCGGGATCCGCTGTCCGTCCTCACCGAAGCCTTCACGTCGTTCCTGTTCGGCAAGGTGGAGACGACCCGGCTGCCGGTGCGTACGTCCACCGGGCAGGCCCAGGCCGTCTACCTGCCGACCGCCGCGCCCGGCCTCGGCGACTCCGGCGTCATCATCGGCCGCGAGGTCTACTCCGGGAAGGGCTACATCTACGACCCCTTCCAGTTGTACGGGCAACAGCTCCCGGCGCCCCACTGGCTGGTGCTCGGCGAGTCCGGAAACGGCAAGTCGGCCCTGGAGAAGACTTACGTACTACGGCAGTTGAGGTTCCGTGACCGGCAGGTCGTGGTGCTCGACGCACAGGGTGAGGACGGGGTCGGTGAGTGGAACCTCATCGCCCAGGAGCTGGGGATAACCCCCATCCGGCTCGACCCGACGGCGGCCCTGGACATGGGCATCCGGCTCAACCCGCTCGACCCGTCGATCACGACGACCGGGCAGCTGGCCCTGCTCCGGACGATCATCGAGGTGGCGATGGGGCACGGGCTCGACGAGCGCTCGGGCTTCGCCCTGAAGGTCGCGCACGCGTACGTCAACGAGTCGATCGTGGAACGCCAGCCCGTCCTGACGGACATCGTGGAGCAACTGCGCCATCCCGAGCCGGATTCGGCGGAGGCGATGAACGTCGCCATCGACGACGTACGGGCCTGGGGCCTGGACGTGGCCCTGGTGCTCGACCGTCTGGTGGACGGTGACCTGCGGGGCATGTTCGACGGCCCGACAACGGTCGGTATCGACCTGGACGCGCCACTCATCGTGTTCGACCTGTCCCACATAGACCGCAACTCGATCGCGATGCCGATCCTGATGGCGATCGTGGGCGTGTGGCTGGAGCACACCTGGATCCGCCCCGACCGGAAGAAGCGCATCTTCCTGGTCGAGGAGGCATGGCACATCATCAACAGCCCGTTCGTCGCCCAGCTCTTCCAGCGCCTGCTGAAGTTCGGGCGGCGACTGGGTCTGTCGTTCGTGGCGGTCGTCCACCACTTGTCCGACGTGGTCGACGGAGCGGCGGCGAAGGAGGCCGCGGCGATCCTGAAGATGGCCTCGACCCGGACGATCTACGCCCAGAAGGCCGACGAGGCGAGAGCGACGGGCCGGGTGCTGGGCCTGCCCAGATGGGCGGTGGAGATCATCCCGTCGTTGACTCCCGGCATCGCCGTGTGGGACGTCAACGGCAACGTCCAGGTGGTCAAACACCTGATCACCGAGACGGAACGCCCCCTCGTCTTCACCGACCGCGCCATGACCGAGTCCTCCGCCGATCTGTCGGACGACGCGCTGCGGGACGCCGAGTTGGAGGCGGAGGAGCGCGCGGCGGCGTTCATGGAACATCACCTGAGCGATCTCGACGACCCGTCCGAGTCCACGGTGGCGTGAGTTCCGGTTGTGGGTGAATATGGCGTGAGAACGGTGGCCTGAGATGAGACCGGACGAGCGGCGCCGCGAGGGCGAACGGGGTGAAGGAGGCGTTTCCGACGGCCTGTTGGTCGGGGGGCTCGCGTTCCTGCTGGCCATAAGCCTGCTGGTGTGGTCGGCGACGGGCCTGGCGGGCCTCTTCGACCAGGGCTCCTGGCCCTCCCAGGTCACCTTCGGCCGTACGCCGCTCGCGATGCGTCACCTGATCCAGCAACCGCACGACATCGCGGGAGCGTGGCCAAACACCCCGGAGGTCCAACTCTCGGGATACGGGCTCTTCTGGGGGCTGTTCATCTCCCAGTTGCTGGTCCTCCTGGTCCTCACCGTGTTCGTGATGGGGGCGGTGGTGAGGTGGAGAGCGGGGAGAGCGAGGAGAGCGGCCAGGCGAAAGGCGGCGGCCTTCGACTCGGGAGGTCGGCCTGAAGGTACGGCGGGCTCGGTGGGTCGGCCTGGACGTGCCGCCGGCTCGGGCGTTGCGACTGAGGCCGCGTCCGGCTCGGGTTCGCCTGGGGCCGGCGCAGGGCTTCCGCCTGGGGACGCGGCGGGCTCGGGCCTCTCGCCAACGGGCGGACCGGGCCTTCGGCCTGCAGACGCGCCCGGCGCAGGCTACGCGCCCGGGGAGACATCCGGATCAGCGCTTCCGTCTGCGGGTGCCGGCTCAGGCTTTCCGCCTGAGGTCGGCTCCGATCCGGCCGCTTCGTCGGTGGCCGCTTCGGTGGCCGCTTCCTCGGGGGCCTCTTCGCACGTAGGGGCTCCGCACGCAGGCACTCCGCACGCGGCTTCCTCGCCGAACCGCCCGCTCGCCGCCACTCCGCCGGCGGCAAACTCCGGCACGGCCGGTCATCTCCGAGCGGGCGCCTCGGGCCCGACAACCACCCCCCTTCCCCCGGCGGCGAAGCGACCGGTTGAGAGGGCCTCGTATACGGCCGGCAGTAAACGGATGGGCGGATGGGAAACCATGCGCGCCGAAGGCGCGGCGACGGCCCCCGCCCCCGTTCACACCCTTCGCGGCCCACTGGTCCTCGGCCCCCCGGAAACCCGCCACCCCCTGGCCGGCGAGGCGGTACGAGACGCCGAGGGTCCCGCCCTCGTCATCACCTCGAACCCCGCCCTCTGGTCGGAAACCAAGGACGCCCGGGCGAAACTCGGCCCAGTCCTCCTCTACGACCCCTCCCACCTCTGCGACACCCCGGCACGCCTGCACTGGTCCCCCTCAGCCGGCTGCGCGAACAAGGACATTGCCAAGGCCCGGGCGGCAGCTCTCCTCGCGCCGGTGCGGCCCACCGCGAAGATCGACCAGATGGTCGCCGACGTCGCGGAGACACTCCTTCGCAGCTACCTGCACGCTGCCGCCGCTGACGGCCGCACCATCCGGCACCTCCACCGCTGGGCCCAGGGCGCCCAGGTCCAAGAGGTCGTACGCATCCTCCGTGCGAACCCCAAGGCGGCCTCCGGCGCCGCGGGCGAGCTGGAGTCGGCCCTCACCTCGTACCCCGAACGCCGTGACGTGGCCCAGGAGTTGACGGCCCGCGCCCTCTCCGCCCTTTTCACCGTCAACGTCCGGGAATCCTGCACCCCAAATCGAACTGACGCCCTTGCCCTGGATTCCTTCGTCAACGAAGGGGGCACGCTTTATGTGGTGGGAGACCCCATCGAGGACCCCAAGGCGAACCCGGGCGCGATGCCACTCCTGACGGCCCTCGCCTCAAGCGTGGTCGAGCGCGGCCGGCGCATGGCCGAACGGTCATCCTCCGGTCGCCTCGACCCACCACTCACCCTCGTCCTGGACGATGTCGCCGCCGTGGCTCCGCTCCCCCAACTCCCGGACCTGCTCACCACCGGAGTCGACCGTGGCATGCCCACACTGGCCCTCCTCCGCTCCCGGGAACAGGCCCGCACCCGCTGGCCCCACCAGGAACTCCCGGCCTGACACCCCGACTGGCAGGAGGTTCCGCCACGCGTCAGAGCTCAGAACCCAAAGGCCTCAGGGCCGCTTCACGACGAACTCCAGCTCGCGCGCGGCGGGATCACCCGGCACAGGAACGGTCTCCCCCGTCGGCACGAACCCGATCTTCCGGTAGAAGCCCTCGGCCCGCGCGTTCCGCTCGTGCACCAACAGCCGTACCCGCTCCACCCCGGCCACTTCCCACGCCCAGGCCACGGCATACGCGAAGAGCCGCTCAGTAAGCCCCCGCCCCCGTTCCTCGGGCCGTACGTAAACCGCCACGAGGTGCCCCTGGCGCACCTCGCTCCCGTTCCCGAGCGCACCGTCGGCCCCAGCCTCCTCGACGAGTACGACCACCGACCCGGCCCACCGCCCGTCGGGCCCTTCAGCCACGAACTGCTGCCTCTCGCGCATCCCCTCCGCGGCTCGCGCCGTCCGCTCCCGCCAGAAGCTGTCGGGCTTCGCGACGGCCTCCTCGTACGTCTCCAGAAACGCGAGATGCGCCAACGGATCCCGCAGCGCGGCCAGCCGCAACTCCTTCACCGCGGGCCACTCGTCGGCACGTACGGAACGGATCACGTGATTCATGAGGGTCACCGTAATACCCGGGTACTACGCCTCTCACCTGATATCCGGCCGCGATGCCCCGCGCCGCCGGCCCGGCCGAGCATCGAAGGCATGACGACCGCACAGGGAATCACCGCACGGCACGCTCGGTCCACCTGGCGTACGACACCAAACTGGTGCTCCCGTCGTCCTAAAGTTTTGAAGACGAGTGACCTGAAGCGATGTGAAACACCCCGGAATGCAGAAATCCCCCGTGCCATTCGACACGGGGGATTTCTGCACAATTAGTTCGGC
>CBFGQM010000278.1:0-7110 GCA_965650905.1 uncultured Streptomyces sp.
CCGGGTGTGGTGCGCCTCGATGGCCCTGGTGGACCCCGACAAGCTGGAGGTCCCGTCCGAGATCATCGAGGGGCAGCTGGCGAAGCTGGAGAAGGCGACCGCTGGCTGACGGCTGATTGCGAGGGAGTTTCCGAGGGAGATTCCAAGGCAGGAGTAGGGCCCCGCGGGACGGCTCCGCGGGGCCCTACCTGGTCAGCACCGACGTCAGGGCAGCGTCGGTGCCGGGAAGGCGGCGTCGGGGGATTGCGCCGCTGGTTCGGTGGAGCGGGGTGGAGCGGGTGGCTCCGGGCCACCGGTGGTGCAGGTGATCGGGATGTCCCTCTGCCATTGTCCCGGCGCTTCGAGGAGTACGCGTCGTAGGGACCATGGGCGGTCAGGTGGTGAAATGCGGTTGCCTGCGTTGGGATCGGGGTGGAGCTGTTCGACTGGGCCTGCTCTACGCGTCGTGCTCGATGGCGGCGGCCTCTGCCACCGTTTCGACCTCCCTCGCGTAGATTGCGCAGGTCGGCTCCGGGCGTCCCCGGAGCCGACCTTCTCTGGGGTGACCGGGCTGCTGTCCCCTGCCGTCCGGTCACTTCTGCTGGAGCGAGGTCCCACGGCGCACGTCCGCACGCCTCATCGCCCCAGCGGAGCCACGCGTGGTTTCCTTCGGTCCGCCCCTGGCCGGCGCGGACATCGGGATCAACGAAGCCCGTCGCGACGCGGTCACGCGCCGTACGAGTGAGAGGCATGTGTACGTGCGTGCGCGGGACTCAGATGCGGCCCCGGCACAGCTCCAGCAGCGTCAGCGCCAGCGACGTACCCGGCTTGCCCAGCGCATCCCTGTAGTGGCCGAGGATCTCCATCTCACGCGAGAGGTTCACCCGTCGACCGCCGGAGGCGATCCGCGCGTCCTGGACCACGGCCGATACAGCCATGCGTTCCTGTACGAGGCCGATGATCCGGTCGTCGAGCGCGTCGATGCGCTCGCGGGCACCGCTGATCACATCGGCGGCCTCGTCCGTGCGGGCGCCGGTCTGGTCGAGCAGGTCAGCCATGGTGGGGCTCCTCTTGGGAAGGGCTGCCCCGGAGCGGCGAGGTCCGGATACGTCAGGCGCCCCGGGCCTTGTCGGCCCGGGGCGCCTGGGAAGTCGCTTGTCAGTTGCTCAAGCAGCACGACCATGGCAGCCGGTGGGCCGGTTGCCATAGGTAAAGACGAAGGTCTGGCGGATGAGCATGAGAGCAGTATGCCCACGCGGACGACTGCCTCCCAGTGCGTTCGGATCGTGAGACGAGACGGGTGCTGCTGGGGCGAAAACCCCGCGGCGGGCCCGGTCCCCACGGCCCCCGTTAGAATCGACAGCACAGATCCCCGCTAGGGCCTGTTCTGAGTTTCGGGCTGGATCAGGGAGCGGGTGTGGTGCGTGCGATCGCAAGGCGCCGGAAGGTCCTCGGTGGGGGTCCCCCTGGTCCTTAAGACCTTGAGGGATGAGCTACCAGGGCATTTCGGCAGCGCGGCGAGCGTGCGTGCCAAGCCCCGCGAGCCCAGCCGGAAACTCAGAAGAGGCCCTAAACCGCCGGAAGGCAACCCGTGCCCTCAGCAAACCCCGCTGCCGCCGCCCCCGACACCGTCCTGGTCGTCGACTTCGGCGCGCAGTACGCCCAGCTCATCGCCCGCCGAGTCCGCGAGGCCCGGGTCTACAGCGAGATCGTGCCGAGCACCATGCCGGTCGCGGAGATGCTCGCCAAGAACCCCTCGGCGATCATCCTCTCCGGCGGCCCCTCGTCGGTCTACGCGGAAGGCGCCCCGAGCGTCGACCGCGCCATGTTCGAAGCCGGCGTCCCGGTCTTCGGCATGTGCTACGGCTTTCAGCTGATGGCGACGACCCTCGGCGGCACCGTCGACAACACGGGCGCCCGCGAGTACGGCCGTACGCAGCTGCAGGTCTCCAAGTCCGGCTCCACCCTCTTCGAGGGCACCCCGAACGAGCAGTCGGTGTGGATGTCGCACGGCGACGCGTGCAGCGCCGCCCCCGAGGGCTTCACCGTCACCGCGTCCACGGACGTCGTCCCGGTCGCCGCCTTCGAGAACGACGAGAAGAAGCTGTACGGCGTCCAGTACCACCCCGAGGTCATGCACTCCACGCACGGCCAGCAGGTCCTGGAGCACTTCCTCTACCGCGGTGCGGGCCTCACGCCCTCCTGGACGACCGGCAACGTCATCGAGGAGCAGGTCGCGGCCATCCGCGAGCAGGTCGGCAGGAGGCGCGCGATCTGCGGGCTGTCCGGTGGTGTGGACTCGGCCGTCGCCGCGGCCCTCGTGCAGAAGGCCATCGGCTCCCAGCTGACCTGCGTGTACGTCGACCACGGTCTGATGCGCAAGGACGAGACCGAGCAGGTCGAGAAGGACTTCGTGGCCGCGACCGGCGTACAGCTGAAGGTCGTGGACGCGGAGGAGCGGTTCCTGACCGCGCTCGAGGGCGTTTCGGACCCCGAGGAGAAGCGGAAGATCATCGGGCGTGAGTTCATCCGGGTCTTCGAGCAGGCGCAGGCGGAGATCATCGCGGACGAGGGCCCCGAGGTGGCCTTCCTCGTGCAGGGCACCCTCTACCCGGACGTGGTCGAGTCCGGTGGTGGCACGGGCACGGCCAATATCAAATCCCACCACAATGTGGGCGGGCTCCCCGAGGACCTCGAGTTCCAGCTGATCGAGCCGCTGCGCAAGCTCTTCAAGGACGAGGTCCGGATGGTCGGCCAGGAGCTCGGTCTGCCGGAGGAGATCGTCCAGCGCCAGCCGTTCCCGGGCCCGGGTCTCGGCATCCGCATCGTGGGTGAGGTGACCAAGGAGCGCCTCGACCTGCTCCGCGACGCCGACGCCATCGCCCGCGAGGAGCTGACCGCGGCCGGCCTCGACCGCGACATCTGGCAGTGCCCGGTCGTGCTGCTCGCGGACGTGCGGTCGGTCGGCGTCCAGGGCGACGGCCGGACGTACGGCCACCCGATCGTGCTGCGGCCGGTGTCGAGCGAGGACGCCATGACGGCCGACTGGTCGCGTCTCCCGTACGACGTGCTGGGGAAGATATCGACCCGGATCACGAACGAGGTCGCGGACGTCAACCGCGTCGTGCTCGACGTGACGAGCAAGCCGCCGGGCACGATCGAGTGGGAGTGACCCTCCTCCTGGACAGCTGACGAAAGGCGCCGCCCACGCGAGCGGCGCCTTTCGCGTACCTCACGACCGCCTGACTGTCCGTACTGCCTTGCCGGGCTTCCTGTGAAGTCCGGTACAGGTGACTCCAGTTGAGGTTAAAGTTTTAAGTGAAGGGAGCGGCAGCTCGGTCCTGCGGAGAGAGGTTTGCCGTCAGGGTTTCCATGCCCAGGCACGTCCGATCTCCGGCTCACACACGGGCCAAGAGGAGAACAGGCCGCCCCCTTACCCCAAACAGCGAGAGAACATGGAGAAACCGGCGTGACTTGGATGAAGAAGCGAGGAGTCGCCCGCAGGATCGGCGCGGTGGTACTGGTCACGGGCGCGGTCGCCGGTGTGACGGCGACGCAGGCTCAGGCGGACAGCCGGCAGACCTACTATGGCGCCCATCGATCGACGAGTGCACAGGCCTGGTCGGACACCAACGACCTTGCCTTCCGGTGCCGTGGAGCTGACGATATCGACAAGTTCGTCATCAACTCGGTTGCTCAGGGCTATCGCACCTATCAGGCCGGGGTGACCTGCATCTGGAGCTAACTGTTGTCTCTCGCTCTTGTGAGCTGACCCCGGCTCGGTGCAGCACCTGAGCTTGTTGTACAAGCGCGCCACGAGCACAGCGAGCGTCGAAACGCGGGTTCCCGGTTGGGTGATCCTCCCGTGGCGAGGGCATGAAGGTAGGTAGGGCCTCCTGAACCGTTCGTGGGTGTCGACTCCATAGAACATCAGGAGGCCCCACTGCCGCGGTCTTTCGTTGGCCATGTGTGGTCGAGGCCTACTCCCGTGCACCGGGGCTCTTGCGTCGAAGGCGTGCCGTATGGGTCAGGACCCCCGCGACCGCCTCGATGCCTTCGCCTCCACCGACGCCCCACCCGTGGACTGGGTGGCTTGCGGGGTCACTGCTCGCCCCCCGAGACGTCGCCCGGCCTGAGCGAGAGTTCGTACCAGATCGTTGCCGATGCCGCCCTCGCGCGGTTCCGTGCCCCAGTCGTCCGCCAGGGCGGCCACCAGCGACAGGCCCCGGCCGGACTCGTCGTCCACGGTTGCCTGCCGGGGCACGGGGAGCGTGTTGTTCGCGTCGGTCACCGAGACGCGGAGGTGGTCCGCCTCCAGGACGCAGCGGGCCCAGATCTCACGGCCGGGGGACACCTTCGCGTGGCGGTAGGCGTTGGTCATCAGTTCGCTGAGCAGGAGCGCCGCCGTTTCCGTCAGCTCGTCCGGGAGCTTCCAGGAAGTGGCCTGCTCGCGGAGGAGGGTACGGGCCCGGCTCACGCTGCGGGCGTGGCGGGGCAGGCGCCACTCGATGTCCTGAGGGACCGCGGCGGGGGCGGGTTGGGGTGGGGAACCTCCGGGCGTCGGCATACGCGCTTCTCGTTCCTTGCGTGTGATTCTCCGTCATTTACCGGGATCAGGCTGGTGGTCGACGCGTAGGCTTCCGAGTAGCGGCACGGGTACACAGTGTGTTGTACACGGTGTGTTGGCGGGAGGCGGGCGTGTGTGGTGACTTCGCGGAACTCGCAGCGGGCTCAGCAGAACTGGCGGTACTGCGGTGGCCAGATCAAGCTCTGGCGGGAGGAGGCGGGGGTCAGCCGCCAGGAGTTGGCCAAGGAGGCCAACTACGACTACGAGTACGTCAAGTCGATGGAGTGCGGCCGACGGCGACCAACGCTGAGATTGTTGCAAGTCGCGGATCAACTGTGCGGTGCTGGTGGCAAGTTGGCAGCTGCGCATGAGTATTTGAAGCCCGAGCCATTTCCCGCACGGTCGCAGGAGTACATGGCGATTGAGGCCGAGGCGATCGCCGTGCATGACTACTCGCTTGGGTTGATTCCTGGTCTGCTGCAGACCAAGGAGTACGCGCGAGCGCTGATCAGCGAGAGCTGTCCACCGCTGGATGACGAGACGGTGGAGGAGAGGGTTCGGGCACGGCTGGCGAGGCAGGAGGCGCTGACCCGCCGAGCCAAGACGGTGTACGGCTTCGTCATCTATGAGGCCGCGTTGCGTACGGAGGCGGGTGGACGGGAGGTAATGCGGCAGCAATTGCTCCACCTCTCCAAGGTTGGTGCACTTCGCAACGTGTCCATCCAGGTGCTGCCCTTTGGGCAATGCAGCGGCCTCGCGCTCAACGGCTCGTTCATCTTGCTTGAGACCGCTGAACATGAGCGCTTCGCTTATGTGGAGGGCCCGGAGACGAGCGTGCTGCATGCTGAGGCCGACAAGGTCAGCGACCTGGCGCAGGTACATGGCATGATCCGCATGCAGGCCCTCGGAGTTGATGAGTCGGCGGCGTTCATCAGGAAGGTGGCAGAGGAGCTATGAGCGAACCGCTGGGATGGTTCAAGTCCAGCTACAGCGACTCCCAGGGCGGCGCCTGCCTCGAAGTCGCCTACGCCTGGCGCAAGTCCAGCCACAGCGGAGACTTCGAAAATGCCTGCGTAGAAGTCGCCGCCTGCCCCCACTCCATCCACGTCCGGGACTCGAAACTCGGGGGTGGGAGCTCTCAGCTCGCCGTCCCCGCCGACGCCTGGTCCGCCTTCGTCAGGTACGCCGGCCGCGCCTGAACGCCGAGACCTGGCGCAGGGAGATCCGTGTGGAGCGGCAGGCGGCCTGCGGGGCGCGGCGGTGCTACGGGCTCCGCAAGGTGCGCGGGGCGGGCGAGCCGGCATCCGGGCCTCCGATTAGGCTCCGGCCTCATGCACATACTCATCCATCTCTTCGTCGCCCTGCACATCATCGGCATCGCCTCACTTCTCGGCGGCTTCCTCACCCAGATGAAGGCGATGGGCGAGGGAGCGGCCCGGTTCAGCCCTCCGATGCTCCATGGCGCGCTGACCATGCTGGTCACGGGCATGGTCCTGGTGGGCCTCAACCAGGCCGACGACCAGACCGTCAACAACATCAAGATCGGCGTGAAGCTGGCGCTGCTGATCGTGATTCTTGGGCTCGTCTACGTGAAGCGGGACGAGGAGCAGGTGGAGAAGGGTCTGTTCGGGCTCGTGGGCGGGCTGACCACCGCGAACATCTTCATCGCGGTGCTCTGGACCTGAGGGAAGCGACGAAATGCCTCCCACGCGCGCATGGTCCGCGAAGACTTCACGCGCCCATGGTCCGCGAAGACTTCACGCGCCCATGGTCCGCGAAGGCCTTCACACGCGCGTGGCTCAAGCCGGGCGGACCACGCTGTGGATCGGCATGTAGTAGATCGACTCCTCGCGGACGTACGCCCCCGGCTTCGGGGCGTGGACCATCATGCCGTGGCCCTTGTAGATGCCGACGTGGCTGATGTCGTCGTAGAAGAACACGAGGTCGCCGGGCTGGGCGTTGGCGACCGAGACCGTCGTGCCGACCTTGACCTGGTCCCAGGTGGTGCGCGGGAGGGTGACGCCGGCGGCCTTCCAGGCGGCCTGAGTGAGGCCGGAGCAGTCGTAGGAGCCGGGGCCGGTCGCGCCCCAGACGTACGGCTTGCCGGTCTGGGCTTCGGCGAAGGCGAGCGCCTTCTCGCCCTTGGTGGTGGAGGTGCCCGCGTCCTGCTGGGCCTGCTGCTCCTGGCGCTGCCTCTCCTCCTCGGCCGCAGCCGCGGCCTGCTGCCGCGCCAGTTCCTCCGCCTTGCGCCGGGCCTCCTCCTGCTTCCTCTTCTCGATCGCCGCGAGCCGCGCCTTCTCCTCGGCGGTCAGATCCGAGAGCAGTTCGCGCGCTTTGGCGAGCTTCCGCTGGACCTCCGCCTTTGAGGACTTCAGGGTGCTCTGCGACCTGGTGAGCGTCTCCAGGCTCTCGGTGGCCTCCTGACGCTTCTTCGTCGTCGCGGCCTGCTGCGTGGTGTAGTCGTCGACGGCCTGCTTCTGGCGGCTGGTCAGCCGGTCCATCAGCTGGGTCTGGTCGAAGTAGTCCTGCGGGGTGTCCGCGAGGAGGAAGGTGGCCGTGTCGGG
>CBFGQM010000279.1:0-7099 GCA_965650905.1 uncultured Streptomyces sp.
GAGGAAGCACTGAAGAAGCATCGGCTCAAGCCCGTCGCCGTCGTCCTCACCCACGGACACATCGACCATGTGGCCTCGGTCGTCCCGGTGTGCGGCGCGCACGACGTGCCGGCCTGGATCCACCCCGCGGACCGGTACATGATGAGCGACCCGGAGAAGGCGCTCGGCCGCTCCATCGGGATGCCGCTGATGGGCGAGCTGACCGTCGGGGAACCGGACGATGTCAACGAGCTGACCGACGGCGCGAAGCTGGAGCTGGCCGGTCTGGAGCTTTCCGTCGCGCACGCGCCCGGCCATACCAAGGGGTCGGTGACCTTCCGGATGCCCGAGAGCGCGGACATTCCGTCCGTGTTCTTCTCCGGGGACCTGCTCTTCGCCGGCTCCGTCGGACGCACCGATCTGCCCGGCGGTGACACGGCCGAGATGCTCGACTCGCTGGCCCGGGTGTGCCTGCCGCTCGACGACTCGACCGTGGTGCTGTCCGGCCACGGCAACCAGACGACCATCGGCCGGGAGCGCGCCACCAACCCGTATCTGCGGAAGGTGGCGGCCGTCCGTCAAGGACACAGCGCCAACGAGAGCTCCGCCCCGCGACGAGGAATGTGACGAGACTTTTGTGAGCACCTTCAAGGCCCCCAAGGGCACGTACGACCTGATCCCGCCGGACAGCGCGAAGTACCTCGCCGTGCGCGAGGCGATCGCCGTGCCGCTGCGGAACTCCGGCTACGGCTACATCGAGACGCCCGGGTTCGAGAGCGTCGAGCTCTTCGCGCGCGGGGTCGGTGAGTCCACGGACATCGTGACCAAAGAGATGTACGCCTTCGAGACCAAGGGCGGCGACCGGCTGGCACTGCGCCCCGAAGGTACCGCCTCCGTGCTGCGTGCCGCGCTGGAGGCCAACCTCCACAAGACGGGCAACCTCCCCGTCAAGCTGTGGTATTCGGGCTCGTACTACCGCTACGAGCGCCCCCAGAAGGGCCGTTACCGCCACTTCTCCCAGGTCGGCGCGGAGGCGATCGGGGCCGAGGACCCGGCGCTGGACGCCGAGTTGATCATCCTGGCGGACCAGGCGTACCGCTCGCTGGGCCTGCGCAACTTCCGAATCCTGCTCAACTCGCTGGGCGACAAGGAGTGCCGTCCGGTGTACCGGGCAGCGCTGCGGGACTTCCTGCGCGGGCTGGACTTGGACGAGGACACACTGCGCCGCGCCGAGATCAACCCCCTTCGCGTGCTCGACGACAAGCGCGACGAGGTGCAGAAGCAGCTCGTGGGGGCGCCGCTGCTGCGCGACTATCTGTGCGACGCGTGCAAGGCGTACCACGAGGAGGTGCGTGAGCTGATCACGGCCGCGGGGGTCTCCTTCGAGGACGATCCGAAGCTGGTGCGCGGTCTGGACTACTACACGCGCACGACGTTCGAGTTCGTCCACGACGGTCTGGGCTCGCAGTCCGCGGTCGGGGGCGGCGGCCGCTACGACGGTCTGTCGGAGATGATCGGTGGCCCCGTGCTGCCGTCCGTCGGCTGGGCGCTCGGCGTCGACCGTACGGTCCTCGCCCTGGAGGCGGAGGGCGTCGAGCTCCACCTGCCCGCGTCCACCAGCGTGTTCGCGGTGCCGCTCGGTGAGGAGGCCCGGCGGGTGCTCTTCGGGGTGGTCACCGATCTGCGCAGGGTGGGGGTCGCGGCGGACTTCTCGTACGGTGGGAAGGGACTCAAGGGCGCGATGAAGAACGCCAACCGGAGCGGGGCGCGGTACGCGATCGTCGCGGGCGAGCGCGACCTCTCCGAGGGCGTCGTCCAACTCAAGGACATGGAGTCCGGGGAGCAGGCGGCCGTCGGGGTGAACGAGATCGTGGCCGAACTGGAGGCGCGGCTGGTCTGAGCCTGAGACTGAGGCCCGGCTTCTCGCGGCGGGGCGAGGGGCGATGCCCATCGAACGGTGGATAAACGCGCGCGTGCGGCACAATGGCCGTGTTCGCCCACTCGAGCTACGGAAACGGCGTGATGAGCAAGACGACAGTCAGGGAAGGCGTCTCCGTCGACCAGGCACGTGCCGCTGTGCCACGAGCGGTGGGCGGCAGTCGTGCGTTCGCCCTCCTGCTGGTGATCACGGGTGCGGCCGGGCTGCTGGCCGCCTGGGTCATCACGCTCGACAAGTTCAAGCTGCTGGAGGACCCGAACTTCACGCCGGGCTGCAGTCTGAACCCGGTGGTGTCCTGCGGCAACATCATGAAGAGCGACCAGGCCTCGGTCTTCGGGTTCCCCAACCCCATGCTGGGTCTCGTCGCCTACGGCATCGTGATCTGCGTCGGCATCAGCCTGCTCGGCCGGGCGGCCTTCCCCCGCTGGTTCTGGCTGACCTTCAACGCGGGCACGCTCTTCGGAGTCGGCTTCTGCACCTGGCTCATGTACCAGTCGCTGTACAACATCAACTCGCTCTGCCTGTGGTGCTGCCTCGCCTGGACCGTGACGATCATCATGTTCTGGTCCGTGACCTCGTTCAACGTCCGTCACGGGTTCCTGCCCGCGCCGGGCCGGCTGAAGGGTTTCCTCGACGAGTTCACCTGGGTGTTGCCCGTGCTGCACATCGGGATCATCGGCATGCTGATCCTGACCCGCTGGTGGGACTTCTGGATCAGCTGACCGCTGCGCGGAGCGTTGTCAGTGGCGTGACATAGGGTTTTGTGCGTGGAGCCCGACCTGTTCACCGCCGCAGCAGAAGAACGCCAGGAGAAGGACCCGTCCAGCAGCCCCCTGGCCGTACGGATGCGCCCGCGCACCCTGGACGAAGTCGTGGGCCAGCAGCACCTGCTGAAGCCCGGCTCGCCCCTGCGCCGGCTCGTCGGCGAAGGCGATCGAGCCGGCGGCGGGCGCAGCCCGGCCGGACCCTCCTCCGTGATCCTCTGGGGCCCGCCCGGCACCGGCAAGACGACCCTGGCGTACGTCGTCTCCAAGGCCACCGACCAACGCTTCGTGGAGCTCTCCGCGATCACCGCCGGCGTCAAGGAGGTCCGCACGGTCATCGACGGTGCCCGCCGCGCCACCGGAGGCTTCGGCAAGGAGACCGTCCTCTTTTTGGACGAGATCCACCGCTTCAGCAAGGCCCAGCAGGACTCCCTGCTGCCGGCCGTCGAGAACCGCTGGGTGACACTGATCGCCGCGACCACCGAGAACCCGTACTTCTCGGTGATCTCCCCGCTCCTCTCCCGCTCCCTGCTCCTTACCCTCGAACCCCTCACCGACGACGACCTGCGCGGCCTCGTCAAGCGGGCGCTGTCCGACGAGCGCGGCCTCAAGGGTGCCGTCGCGCTCCCCGAGGACACCGAGGAGCACCTGCTGCGGATCGCCGGCGGTGACGCCCGCCGTGCCCTGACCGCCCTGGAGGCCGCGGCCGGCTCCGCGCTCGACAAGGGAGAGACGGAAGTGACCCTCCAGACCCTGGAGGAGACCGTCGACCGCGCCGCCGTGAAGTACGACCGTGACGGCGACCAGCACTACGACGTGGCGAGCGCGCTGATCAAGTCGATCCGCGGCTCGGACGTGGACGCCGCGCTGCACTACCTGGCCCGGATGATCGAGGCCGGCGAGGACCCCCGCTTCATCGCCCGCCGCCTGATGATCTCCGCCAGCGAGGACATCGGCCTCGCCGACCCGAACGCGCTGCCCATGGCCGTCGCCGCAGCCCAGGCGGTCGCGATGATCGGCTTCCCGGAGGCCGCGCTCACCCTCAGCCACGCCACCATCGCCCTCGCCCTCGCGCCCAAGTCCAACGCCGCGACGATGGCGATCGGCGCAGCCATGGAGGACGTACGAAAAGGCCACGCGGGCCCCGTGCCGCCGCACCTGCGTGACGGGCACTACAAGGGCGCGGCCAAGCTCGGACACGCGCAGGGGTACGTGTATCCGCACGACCTGCCCGAGGGGATCGCCGCCCAGCGGTACGCCCCGGACGCGCTCGAGGACCGTGAGTACTACATGCCCACCCGGCACGGCGCCGAGGCACGCTACGCTGACGCGGTGGAGTGGACCAGGAAGCACCTCGGTCGAGGGCGCCCCTGACCACCCTGTAGGATGATTCGAAGCGCTGAGTCCCGTGCCCGGCCCCGGCCGGCACCACCAGAACGGGACATCCAGCCGGAGCCTCCGCCGAAAGGCAGGGGGAACCAGGAGCGTCGCGCACCGTCGAACGGTGTCGCGGGCAGCCCACCACCACCCGGTCCCGGAGTAGTCGGTGGGCCACTCGCGTGCTGCACGTATGTGCCCAGACCCAGGGAGCGGCTGCCCGCCCCGTCCACGCGGACTTCCGTACGGACGAGCGGGTTTCCCAGGCTGCGGATGCGACCTCCCCTAACCCTGGTGAAGCCGTATTCGCATAAGAAACACGAGGTGTTTGGTTCATGCCGAACCAGTCCCGCCCCAAGGTCAAGAAGTCGCGTGCCCTCGGCATCGCGCTGACCCCGAAGGCCGTCAAGTACTTCGAGGCCCGTCCCTACCCGCCGGGCGAGCACGGCCGTGGCCGCAAGCAGAACTCGGACTACAAGGTCCGTCTGCTGGAGAAGCAGCGCCTGCGCGCGCAGTACGACGTGTCCGAGCGCCAGCTCGTCCGCGCCTACGAGCGTGCCGCCAAGACGCAGGGCAAGACCGGTGAGGCCCTGGTCATCGAGCTCGAGCGTCGTCTCGACGCGCTGGTCCTGCGTTCGGGCATCGCCCGCACGATCTACCAGGCGCGCCAGATGGTCGTCCACGGCCACATCGAGGTCAACGGCCACAAGGTCGACAAGCCCTCCTTCCGCGTCAAGCCCGACGACGTCGTGATGGTCCGCGAGCGCAGTCGCGAGAAGTCGCTGTTCCAGGTCGCGCGTGAGGGTGGCTTCGCCCCCGACGGCGAGACCCCGCGCTACCTCCAGGTGAACCTCCGTGCCCTGGCCTTCCGCCTGGACCGCGAGCCGAACCGCAAGGAGATCCCGGTGATCTGCGACGAGCAGCTCGTCGTCGAGTACTACGCCCGCTGATTACTCACCGGCGGATGTAGCACCACAGCGCCACCACAGCGCAACAGCCCGCCGCCTCCCCGCCCTTCCCGGGCGGGTGAGGCGGCGGGCTTTCGCGTCCCGGCGTGTTCCCGGCCCGGAACCTGGCTTGGGGACCGGGCACGGAACCCGGCCGCTCGAAGCGCGGACTCGAAGCGCGGCTCGGCAGGCCGTGGGGCCGGCCGTGCGGCACTCCCCTCCGGGGAAGCCGTCATGCGGTACGGAGCGGCACCCCCGGCGCGATAGGCTCGGGGAACGACTTTTTCGATGTTGAGGCACGATCCAGGGAGCGGGTGCGCAGTGTCCGGTGGAGAGGTGGCCGGGATCCTGGTGGCCGTCTTCTGGGCGATCCTGGTTTCCTTCCTCGCGGTTGCTCTCGCGAGGCTGGCCCAGACGCTCAGGGCGACCACCAAGCTCGTCGCGGACGTGACCGACCAGGCCGTCCCGCTCCTGGCAGACGCCTCCGCGGCGGTGCGCTCCGCACAGACCCAGATCGACCGGGTCGACGCCATCGCGTCGGACGTCCAGGAGGTCACGTCGAACGCGTCGGCGCTCTCCACGACCGTCGCTTCCACCTTCGGCGGCCCGCTGGTGAAGGTCGCGGCGTTCGGCTACGGCGTGCGCCGGGCCATCGGCGGCCGCCGGGAGGACGTGCCCGCCCAGCAGGCGCGGCGTACCGTGATCGTGGGCCGCACCGTCCCGTCCGCGCGCCGCAGGAAGCGGAAGAAGGACTGACGCAGCGATGTTCCGCCGTACCTTCTGGTTCACCGCCGGCGCAGCCGCCGGAGTGTGGGCCACCACCAAGGTCAACCGCAAGCTCAAGCAGCTGACGCCCGAGAGTCTTGCCGCCCAGGCGGCCAACAAGGCGGTCGAAGCGGGCCACCGGCTCAAGGACTTCGCGCTAGACGTCCGCGACGGCATGGCCCAGCGCGAAGCCGAACTGGGCGAGGTACTCGGGCTGGGCGACCGGCCGGGGACCGAACTCCCGGCCGCCAGGCGCGTCGCCGCCGTCGAGAACACCGACGCCCCGAAGGGCAGCAAGAACCCGACGCACGTCGAGCGGTCGACGTACTCGTACAACCGGAATGAGGACCACTGATGGAGTCGGCTGAGATTCGCCGCCGCTGGCTGAGCTTCTTCGAGGAGCGCGGGCACACCGTCGTTCCGTCGGCGTCGCTCATCGCGGACGACCCGACTCTGCTCCTGGTCAACGCGGGCATGGTCCCCTTCAAGCCGTACTTCCTCGGTGAGGTCAAGCCGCCCTTCTCGCGCGCCACCAGCGTGCAGAAGTGCGTCCGCACGCCGGACATCGAAGAGGTCGGCAAGACCACGCGCCACGGCACGTTCTTCCAGATGTGCGGCAACTTCTCCTTCGGCGACTACTTCAAGGAAGGCGCCATCACCTACGCCTGGGAGCTGCTCACCACGCCCCAGGACAAGGGTGGTTACGGGCTGGACCCGGAGCGCCTGTGGATCACGGTCTACCTTGAGGACGACGAGGCCGAAGCCATCTGGCGCGACAAGATCGGTGTCCCGGCCGAGCGCATCCAGCGCCTGGGCAAGAAGGACAACTACTGGTCCATGGGCGTCCCGGGCCCGTGCGGACCGTGCTCCGAGATCAATTACGACCGCGGTCCGGAGTTCGGCGAGGAGGGCGGCCCGGCCGTCAACGACGAGCGGTACGTGGAGATCTGGAACCTGGTCTTCATGCAGTACGAGCGCGGCGAGGGCACCTCGAAGGAGGACTTCCAGATCCTTGGCGAGCTCCCGTCGAAGAACATCGACACCGGCCTCGGTATGGAGCGCCTCGCCATGATTCTGCAGGGCGTGCAGAACATGTACGAGATCGACACCTCCATGGCCGTCATCAACAAGGCCACCGATCTCACCGGTGTCCGCTACGGCGACGCCAAGGACTCCGACGTCTCGCTCCGCGTGGTCACCGACCACATCCGCACGTCCGTGATGCTCATCGGCGACGGTGTCACGCCCGGCAACGAGGGCCGCGGGTACGTGCTGCGCCGCATCATGCGCCGCGCCATCCGCAACATGCGCCTGCTCGGCGCCACCGG
>CBFGQM010000280.1:0-7090 GCA_965650905.1 uncultured Streptomyces sp.
CAGGCGCCGGGGGCATGGCCATGTCCGCGTCGCCCATACAAGGTTGCCCACCCGGTCCGACGAAGTCCGACCGTCCCTGCGCGAGCGCGCGCCCGGCGCCACTTGAGCGCCCCGGAGCGCCACGCGAGCCCACGCGAGCGCCACCGGGTAGCCCGAGAGCCTTTCCGTTTCAGTCGATGACCGTGTAGCCCGCCTCCCGCAGCGCCTCGCCCACCTCGGCGCAGTGCGCCGGCCCCTTCATCTCCAGGTGCAGCTCGACCTCCACCTCCGTGAGCCCGAGCCGCGGGTCGGTCCGTACGTGGCTCACGTCAAGGACGTTGGCGTCCGCCACCCACAACACCCCGAGAAGCGTGGCGAGGGCGCCGGGGCGGTCCGTCAGGCGCAGCCGGACCTGGAGGTAGCGGCCGCCCGCGGCCATACCGTGCCGCAGGATGCGCTGCAGCAGCAGCGGGTCCACATTGCCGCCGGACAGCACCGCCACGACCGGCCCCTCGAACTCCTCCGGCCTGCTCAGCAGAGCCGCGACCGGACTCGCGCCGGCCGGCTCGACGACCAGCTTGGCCCGCTCCAGGCACAACAGCAGCGCACTCGACAGATCGTTCTCGGAAACCGTGCGGACCTCGTCCACCAGCTCTCGCACGAGCCGGAACGGTACGTCGCCGGGCCGTCCCACCTTGATGCCGTCGGCCATCGTCGCCGGGTTCTCGACCGACACCGGGCGCCCGGCCGCCAGTGAGGGCGGATACGCCGCCGCGCCCGCCGCCTGCACCCCGACGATCCGTACGTCCGGCCGCAGCGACTTCACGGCGATCGCGATGCCCGCGGCGAGACCGCCGCCGCCGATCCCGACCACGATCGTGCGCACCTCGGGGCACTGCTCCAGGATCTCCAGGCCGACCGTGCCCTGGCCCGCGATGATGTCGGGGTGGTCGAAGGGGTGGATGAACACGGCGCCCGTCTCAGCCGCGTACTCCTGCGCCGCGGCCAGCGTCTCGTCCACCACCGTGCCGAGCAGGCGCACGTCGGCGCCGTAGTGCCGCGTCGCGGCGACCTTCGGCAGCGCGGCGCCAGTCGGCATGAACACCGTGGAGCGCACGCCGAGCAGCGAGGAGGCCAGGGCGACGCCCTGCGCGTGGTTGCCGGCGCTCGCCGCGACGACACCCGCGGCACGCTCCTCGGGAAGCAGCCCCTCTATCCGCACGTACGCGCCGCGCAGCTTGAACGAACCCGTCCGCTGCAGGTTCTCGCACTTGAAGTGCACCGGCGCGCCCACCAGCCGGGACAGGTGCCTGCTGCCCTCCATGGCGGTCACCCGCGCCACACCCGTGAGCATCTTCTGGGCGCCACGCACGTCGTCGAGGGTCACCGTCGGCAAGGAGTCGGCCGTGCTGTAGCTCATGGCCAACAGTCTCGCAGCTCACCCGGCGCCCCACGCAGCGGCGAGGTCCGGGACCGGTTTCAAGCAGGGCCGGTACGACCCGCCTTCCGTCCGCGTACTCTGTCCCCCAACCCAGCCCCACGCATGAATAGAGCCCCCGGCCATGCCCACAACACCCGAAATGTCGATGGACATGACGACCGTCGGTGACACCGGTCTTCTCGAATCGCTCCAGCACGAGGTGGCGTTGTTCGCCCGCCGTGCAGAACAGACCCGGCTCGGCGGGGTCGGGCAGGTCCGCAACTCCATGGATCGCGCCGCGTATCTGCTGCTCAACCGCCTCGACAAGGAGGGCCCGATGGGCGTCAAGGCGCTCGCCGCGAGCATGGGCATCGACTCGTCGACGGTTACCCGTCAGGTCGCCCCGCTCGTCGACACCGGGCTCGTCAAGCGCACCTCGCACCCGGAGGACGGACGCGCGGTGGTGCTCCAGCTGTCGCCACGCGGGCTCTCCCGCCTGGAGGAGGTCCGCTCCTCCAGGCGCCGGCTGATGGCCGAGCTGACCCAGGACTGGGCCCCGGAGGAACAGGAGGCGTTCTGCACGCTCCTCACGCGCTTCAACGTCGCACTCTCCGCCCGGATGACGTCGCCGTCCCTGGAGGAGCCGACGCCGTCCTGAGCGCCGCCCATCGAGTCGTGCCACCATGCCGACCGCCAAGCACCGCGCCCGCCGGCCGTCGCCGCACACCGCGCCTCGCCGCCATCCGTCGCCGCCGTACACCGCGCCCGCGCCGCCGTCCGTGACCGCCGGGCAGCGCGTCAGCGTCGATGGCCCGGCCGTGGGTGGAACCGCCGTCGGAGACGACTCCACCGCTCACCGGCTGGTAGGCCTCACCGAAAACCCCAGAACCCCAGAACCTCAGGACCCGAGAACCCGAGAACCCGAGAGCCCGCCGCGCTCAGCCCAGGGCCTGGGTGAGGTCCTGGAGCAGGTCGTCGACGTTTTCGATGCCTACGGAGAGGCGTACGAGATCGGCCGGCACCTCGAGAGCCGAGCCGGCCGCGGACGCGTGGGTCATGCGCCCCGGGTGCTCGATCAGCGACTCGACGCCGCCCAGGGACTCCCCCAGGGTGAACACCCTTGCGCGGTTGCAGACCTCGACGGCAGCCTCCTCGCCGCCTTCGACCTGGAAGGAGACCATGCCGCCGAACGCCTTCATCTGCTTGACGGCGACCTCGTGACCGGGGTGCCCGGGGAGGCCCGGGTACAGAACGCGCGTCACGCGCGCGTGCCGGGTGAGTGTCTCGGCGACCTGGGCGGCGTTCTCACTGTGCCGGTCCATCCGTACGGCGAGCGTCTTGATGCCGCGCAGCACCAGCCAGGAGTCGAAGGGCCCCGCGACCGCGCCCATCGCGTTCTGGTGGTACGCCAGCTCCTCGCCGAGCTCCTGGTCGTTCACGACGAGCGCGCCGCCGACGACGTCCGAGTGGCCGCCCATGTACTTGGTCAGCGAGTGCACCACGACGTCCGCGCCGAGCGCGAGAGGCTGCTGCAGGTAGGGGCTGGCGAAGGTGTTGTCGACGACGAGCCTGGCGCCCGCCTCGCGCGCGATCTGGGCGACCGCGGCGATGTCGGTGATGCCGAGGAGGGGGTTGGACGGCGTCTCCACCCAGACGGCCCTCGTCTTCGGCGTGAGGGCCGCGCGTACCGCCGCCGGATCGCTCGTGTCGGCGACGGACCACTCGACACCCCACCGGGAGACGACCTTCGCGAACAGGCGGAACGTACCGCCGTACGCGTCACTGGGGATGACCACGTGGTCGCCGGGGCTGAGCAGCGTACGCAACAGGCAGTCCTCGGCCGCCAGTCCGGACGCGAACGCGAGGCCGCGGCGACCGCCCTCCAGGGCGGCGAGGTTCTCTTCGAGGGCGGTCCTTGTGGGGTTCGCGCTGCGGCTGTACTCGTAGCCGCCGCGCAGCCCACCGACGCCGTCCTGCTTGTAGGTCGAGACCTGGTAGATCGGCGTGACGACCGCGCCGGTGAGGGGATCGGCGGCGTTGCCCGCATGGATCGCCGCGGTTTCGAAGTGCTGGCTGATGTGCCTGTCGCTCATGGGCACCGAGGGTAGTGCGCCGGGGGATCTCGTGACGGCGGATGGGCGCGCAGGCGCGTTCGGGGGCTCCCCCGGAACCTCGTTGGGGCCTTTGTCCGTGACCAGGTTGGCCCATGGTCGGACCCGTCTGGTTCGCTTGAGTCATGGAGATTCTCTGGGTCCTGATGGCCCTGGTCATGATGGGCTTCGTGCTCGGGCCGATCGTGATGCGCAGGCGTGCCGGTATCCAGCAGGTCGCCCCCGGCGACCCGGACGCCGCCGACCCGGCGCACTACGGCTTCCTGCGGCAGGAGGAGCTGGACATCCGCATGCCCGGCCCCGACGAGGACCTACTGGAGGTCCTTGACCTCGTGCAGCGCAGCCAGGACTACCGCGCCGCGTCGCAGCTCCTCGCCGGCACGGAGACCGACGGCGAGCGCCGCTGGCAGCGCGTGCAGGCCTTCGCGGGGGCCGCGTCGCTGGAGCTGCAGCATCACCCCGGCGGGGTCGGCGAGAGCCCCGGCGGGCAGTGGCTGCGGGTGTGGCGGGCGGAGAAGCCCAAGGACGCGGGCGGCGCGGCCGTGCACGCGGAGTTCCTGGTGCAGCAGGCGTGGCGTACGTCGACGCCTGGGACGGACGAGTTCCGGATCATCATGGAGGAGGCGAAGGCCGCCTGCGGCGAGGCGGCGCTACTCGCTCCGGGTGACCCGGTCCCGTACATCATCGAGCTCTCCGTGGGCCGCGGACTGGCCTATCCGCCGGCGGACTTCGACATGCTCTGGCTGAAGATCCTTGACCGCGCCCACGCGCACATGGGAGCGCATCTGGCGGCACTGCACTACTGGTGCGAGAAGTGGCACGGATCACGCGCGGTGGCGTCCGAATTCGCGGAGGCCGCTGCGGCGCGCGCCCCGCAGGGTTCACTGCTCGCGGCGATGCCGCTGTTCGCGGTCTTCGAGCACCTGCCCGAGGTCCATCTCGTGAGTGGCTTCTACCAGAGCGAGGTCGTCACGAAGGCGGTCCACGGCGCCCTCTTCGCTGTGCAGGCGGCTCGCCCCGACGACCCGATGCTCGCGCACGTCCGCCACCTTCTGGTGTTCTTCCTGGTACGGAGTGAGCGCTGGGCGGAGGCCATGAGCCAGCTGGTGCATGTCGACGGTCACGTGGGGGCGCTGCCGTGGACACTGACGGCGGATCCGGCGGCGGACTACGCGGTGTACCGGGCACTGGCGGTGGCGGGGTACGAGGCGAACGGGGGAAGCCCGGCGACGCTACCGCACTGAGCGGGCGCACAGGCCGTGCCGGCCGCGCGGATGGTCGACTGGAATGCCGGCCGGCGCTCGTACGTTCTTGTCAGTGGACCCCATCGCCGAGGAGACCGCATGTTCCTGCACAGCCGTTCGCCGCAACTGCCTACGCCCGAGCAGGCCCTGTTCGGTCGCCCCGAGCCGACGTTCTCGGTCCCCGAACGGCACGCCGTCCTCGGTAACCCGCTTCTCGGCCCCTACCCCGAGGGCCTGGAGATCTCGGACTTCGGCCTGGGCTGTTTCTGGGGCGCGGAGCGCAAGTTCTGGCAGCTCCCGGCCGGCGTCTGGACGACCCTGGTCGGCTACCAGGGCGGTTTCACCGAGAATCCCACGTACGAGGAGGTCTGCTCGGGCCTGACGGGCCACACGGAAGCGGTCCGAGTGGTCTACGACCCCTCCGTGATCTCGTACGAGCGCCTGCTGAAGCTCTTCTGGGAATCCCACGACCCGACCCAGGGCTTCCGCCAGGGCAACGACGTCGGCACCCAGTACCGCTCCGCGATCTACACCCACACCCCCGCCCAGGCCACCGCCGCCGAATCCTCCCGCACCACCTACCAGAAGGTCCTGACAGACTCCGGCCATGGCACGATCACCACGGAGATCCTCCCGGCAGAGGGGCGCATTTTCTTCCCCGCGGAGGGATACCACCAGCAGTATCTTTCAAGCAGCAAAAACCCGAACGGGTACTGCGGTCTGGGCGGGACGGGGGTCAAGCTAAGTACCCCGTTCGGGACGAACTGGGGAGCTTCATGCCCGACGGGGATCGCTCCTGCTCCGACTGAGGAGTGAAGCTCCGGCCGTCAGTGCACCGCCAATCGGCATGGCCTTCGACATTCTCTGGTTGGCTCACAGCGCCGCACACGCGTGGCGTGTCACTTGCCCGGCCCCAGAGAAGCAGAGCTCCGCCCCACACCCTGGTCCAGAACCCATCGAGGGGCACCCTGTGACGTTCTGGCATCTGATCGTTGAGGGTGACCGGAAAGCGACCTATGGGGAGTTGGGGGTGTCCTGCGGGATCTGCACTCCTTGACAGTGCCGGACGGTCTTGAGCTGCCCCCGTTCGAGCCCTTCGACAAGCAAGAGCTACGGCTCAACCGGGCCGTGATCCCGGAGGATGACAAGGTCTTCCTCAGGAAGCGGTGGCGGGAACTGCGGGACAAGGACGCCGAGTTGCGATTCGAGACTCCCAGGGGTCCGGTGCACGGTGATGCTCACGTGCAGAACCTCATGGTTGACGATCAGGGGCAAGTGATCCTGATCGACTTCGAGGCCTTCTGCTTCGATCACCCTGAGTGGGATCTGATGGTCACCGCGGTTGAGCATCACAGCCTGGGGTGGCAGACCGATGAGCAGTACACCGACTTCGTGGCCGCGTACGGGCGGGACCTGTACGACTGGCCTCGGTACGAGATGCTGCGCGGGCTCCAAGAGTTCGGTATGACCACGTGGCTCATGCAGAACGTGCAGGAAGACGAGCAGACAGCGGCCGAGTACCGCCGGCGTATCGCTGGCTTGCGCAATGACGATGCGCCTCGGGACTGGCGTCCCTGGTAGCCGCTACTCGTCGTCCTCCAGGCGGGCGAGTGCATCGTGCACCTGGTCGTTGAAGGCGGTCACGATTCGGTTCACCGCGTAGCTGCTTACCTCCGCCTGGAAGTCGGTCACGTAGCGCTGGAAGCGTGTCGATTGGAGGGTGTCGCCGCCGTCCAGGGCCAGGCTGGCTGTTGTGACAGCGGCGTCCAACTCGCCGTTCAGTAATGGGCTTTGGGCGAGGACCATGCGGCAGAACCCGAGGGTGCGGGCGTACTTGGGTCGGTGTCGTTCACGGCGCGTTCTGCCTGCTCAACGGACTCTCGGCGCATCTTGAGGTCGCGGAAGCAGTGGCTGAGTTCGCCCATGAGTTCCGCGGAGTCGAAGTAGCTGAGCCATGCCGAATCTTCGGCGGTGTCGGCGCGCTCGAAGTGGCGCTCGGCACGGTCCGCACCGACGCGCAGTTCTTCGAGGATCAGGGGCGGTCGTTCGTACCCGTCGAGTTCGTCATGGGTCACGTTGGTACACCCTCGTAGGGACCGGGGTGTCCTGCCCGATCGGGGCGGCACCCGCGGGTGAGTGGCGGGTCCGGGCAGCATGCACGGGCGCCCGACCGTCAGGATCATGTCGTGATCGCTTCGCCCGGAACCCTTCGGTGTACGTCTCGACGCGACAAGTCGCGGCCTTCCGCCCCGCGTGCGAGTCTGAGTTCTTGACTTCCTCTCCCGCCTAAAGGCGGGGGATTCCAGCGGTCGCCCGCTGGGGTTCCTGCTTCACCG
>CBFGQM010000281.1:0-6989 GCA_965650905.1 uncultured Streptomyces sp.
AGCGAGTACTGGGTGTGGACGTGCAGGTGCGTGAACGGCGGCTTTGACACGGCTTCGGCCTCCAAATGGTTACTGCGGCGCGGAGCGCCTCTTGAGGGGCGGTGGTCGGGTGCGGGTGGACGTCTGGCGACAGGCTGCGGACAGTCTGGTGGACAGCGTCGAAGTCTATGCCTCGGCACGGACAATCGAGTTGGACACCGGTGGCGTGAAGTGTCTCCAGGAGGGCGGTGGTCGGGTGACGAGCGGGGGCGCCCAGGTACGTTCGGCTGAGGAAGCGGGCACGACGGCGTACCGTCGTCCGTTGGAAGAGGACGGGCGATCCGTCCCACTTGTCATGCACCACCTGCACCGGGAGGCACCCAGCGATGTCGGATCCGCAGCTCAGCGCCGAGCAACGCGGCGAACAGATCCTCGCCGTCTTCGACTCCGCCTTCGGCGAGCTGCTGGCCGCCGATCCGGCCGCGTTCCGCGTGAAGTTCCGGAAGATGGCCGCCTCGGCATTCGCCTTCTACCGGGGCACGGCGTGCCTCTTCTACCACGACCTCGACCAGGAGAGGCGCGGCGGACCGTACCTGGACGAGCGCACTTCTCGGGTGTGGATCCACGGCGACCTGCACGCTGAGAACTTCGGCACGTACATGGACGCCCAGGGCCGCCTGATCTTCAATGTGAACGACTTCGACGAGGCATATGTGGGCCCCTTCACCTGGGACCTCAAGCGCCTCGCGGCCTCCGTGGCGCTGATCGGGTACGCGAAGGCGCTCAGCGACGAGCAGATCACCGAGCTGGTGCGGATCTACGCGGCCTCGTACCGCGAGCGGATCCTCGCCCTCGCGACGGGCGCCAAGAGCGACGAGGTGCCGCCCTTCACGCTGGACACCGCCCAGGGCCCGCTGCTGGACGCGCTGCGCGACGCGCGCTCGCTCACCCGGTTCGGGCTGCTGGAGTCGATGACGGAGATCCGCGACTTCGAGCGCCGCTTCGCGGCAGGCGCAGGCTCCATCGAGCTGGACGCGGCCACGCGCTACAAGGTGCTCGCCGCCTTCGACGGATACCTGGAGACGCTGCCGGAGTCGTCCCTGGCCCGCCCGGACTCGTACCGCGTGAAGGACGTCGTGGGCCGCCGCGGCATCGGCATCGGCTCGGCCGGTCTGCCCTCGTACAACATCCTCCTGGAGGGCGCCACCGACGCCTTGGAGAACGACGTCGTGATCTACGTCAAGCAGGCCCAGACCCCGGCCGTCTCCCGGCACATCACGGACCCGGCGATCCGCGAGTACTTCCAGCACGAGGGCCACCGCACGGTGATCTCACAGCGCGCCCTCCAGGCGCACGCCGACCCGTGGCTCGGCTGGACCGAGCTGGACGACGCGGGTCAGCTGGTCGCCGAGGTGTCGCCGTACGCGGTGGACCTCGACTGGGGCGACATCGACGACCCGGAGGAGATCGCGGCGGTCGTCGCCGACCTGGGCAGGGCCACCGCCACCATGCACGCGGCGGCGGACGACGAGAGCGGCCACTCCGAGCTCGTGCCGTTCTCCACCGAGCGGGCCATCGACGCGGCGATCGCTGCGGACGAGTCCGGCTTCGGGGACCTGCTGGTGGACTTCGCCCACGCATACGGGGCACGCGCGCGCGGCGACCACCAGATCTTCGTGGACCTGTTCCGCAATGGACGGATTCCGGGTCTGTAGCCCACCCACCAGCCCTTTCAGCGGCCCCTTCACCGGCCGCCCACCGACTCACAGGGACTTTTTAGGGACCCCTTACAGCACTACGTGACACACTCACCACCGCAATGGACATATCCGGGACCCAGCTGAGAGCCGTACGGGCGGCGCTGTTCACGGCAGTCGTCGTGACGCTCTCCGTCGCGTCGCATGTGCTGCTGTCCCGGGTCCCGCTGCCGCTCGCCACCGTGGCCGCGATCGCTGCCGCCGTCTTCGTCGTCGCCTACGCGCTGGCGGGCCGCGAGCGCGGCTTCGGGCGGATCGCCGCCCTGCTGATCCCCCTGGAGCTGGCCGCCGACACGCTGTTCACCGCGGGCCAGCACGCCTGCTACGGCAGGACGGGCGGCCCGGTCGCCGGCCCGCTGCGCTCGGTCGGCCTCGACATCCTGTGCGGCAGAGTCGGCACCCAACTGGCCCAACTCAGTGAGGGCGGCGTGATGGGGGTGCCCCCAGGCGTCAAGCCCTGGGGGAGCCGCCATGAGGGGTGGTGGTCAGATGGCGGGTGGGCCGACGAGGGCGACCGTGTCGCCGCCCTCCTCGCCCACGCCGACCCGGCCGCCGCCTGGCTGCTGCTCGGCGCGCACATCGGCGTCGGCCTGCTCGCGGCCGCCTGGCTGCGGCGCGGCGAGCGGGCCCTGGCCCAGCTCCTGCGCGCGGTGACCGCGTGCACGTTCCGGCCACTGATGATCGCGGTCGCCACGGTGCCCGCACCGCTCGCTCCCGTACACCGGCTCCGGCGCCCAGCGCGCCGGGTAGCAGCCACCCGTACGCGCCTCTTCGTGCACTCCCTGGGACGGCGTGGACCGCCGTGCTCGGCCGTTTTCGCCCCAACGGCGTGAACGGCGCCCGAGCAACGACAGTCCCCATCCGCACACCTCACCACGGAGAACACGATCATGAGCAAGAGGAACTCCCAGGCGGCGAAGACCACGGCCCGTGAGCGCCTGCGCCTGGAGCGCGAGCGTCAGGCCAAGCGCGCCAAGATCAAGCGGCAGGTCATCGTGGCCTGCTCCGTCGTCGGCGTCCTCGCGGTAGCCGGTGGCATCGGTTACGCCGTCGTACAGAACGGCAAGCCCACGGAGTGGGAGGCGGCCGCCGACGCGAAGGTCGTGGCCCCGGCCAACGCCTCGGGCACGAACGGCACCACCGTGGTGATCGGCGACTCCAAGACCGACAACACGATCCATCTCTACGAGGACCCGCGCTGCCCGGCCTGCGCCTCCTTCGAGCAGACCATCGGCGAGACCGTCGACAAGGGCATGGAGGACGGGGACTACAAGCTCTCGTTCACCCTCGGCACCTTCCTCGACGGCAACCTCGGCGGCGAAGGCTCGAAGAACGCGCTGAGCGCGCTCGGCGCCGCGCTGAACGTGAGCACCGACGCGTTCCTGGACTACAAGACCGCCCTGTACTCGACGAAGTACCACCCCGAGGAGACGACCGACGAGTTCTCCAAGGACAGCTACCTGATCAAGGTGGCCAACACGGTGGACGCGCTGAAGAACAACAAGAAGTTCCAGGACGCCGTCGAGAAGGGCACGTACAACGCCTGGGCGATGAAGATGAGCAAGTCCTTCGACGACGCCAAGGGCGTCAAGTCGACCCCGACCATCAAGATCAACGACAAGACGATCAAGAATCCCAGCTCCGTCGCCGACTGGGAGAGGTCACTCAGGGACGCGGGCGTCACCAGGTAAGCGGCGCATCAACGAGTAACGCACGGCGTAAGGGCGGGGACCCTTCCGGCTTCGCTCTCTGCGACGTGGGGCTGGACCGGTAGCTCGCCCGCCGACGCACATCTGTGCGACAGGGTCGGCACCCTCAGCCGTCCCTCAACGAACGCCATCCCCGGGGCTGACGTAAGGCACGCGCTTCGAGCAGCGCCGAGCCTGCTTAAATGATCACCTTTGCTGAACGAGAGAAACGGGGAATCAGATGGGGCGCCTTGTCCATGCCGGAGTCGCGGCGGGGGCCGCGCTACTGCTCACCGCGTGCGGTGGTGGCGGAACAGACGGAGGAAGCGGAACCGCGGCAGAGGGAAGCGGAGTCGGCAAGAAGACCTCAGACGTCAAGACCGCCTCGCTAGCTCAGGCGAACAGTCTGACCGTGGCTTACTGCCACGAGATACCCGACGGGAACAGCGAGGACCCGATTTACGGGCTCACCCTGCGTTCGTACTCGGCGAAGAACGGCGCTGTGGTTGCGGAACGGAACATCACTCTGCCGAGCCACGTGGAGCCCATGACGGTTTGCGAGGAGGGCAGTTACCGCGATCTGGGCACCTTCGCCTTCAACAAGGACATCAGCCTGATCGCCGGTACCACAAACGCGGGCGAGACCCAGCGGGCCGGGGCCTACGACCTCACCACCGGGAAAGAGGTGGGCCCGCCAGATCCCGACGCCTTCAGCGAGCGGCTGACGAGCAGGTCAGCCGCCTTCCACCCCACCACCGGGCTCCTCTGGTACGAGGAAGAGATCGGCGGTGGCTACGACGACAAGGGCTTTGGTACGCGCAACGCGCGAGCTGGGTTCTCGACTGAGAAACACAGCACGCCCGCGCAGGCCGCCGCTGTTGTCACCCGGGACACCGTGACCACCGCCACCGCCCTCGCGGCGGCCGGCTGGGAGCAGGCGGTCACGCCCTCGGGCAACGTCGCTGCCCGCCTGGCAGAGAGCCCGGCCAGCGGTCCGACCCTCACGCTGGGCCGTGTGGCCGCGGACGGCCGGTCCGGTGGTGGGTACAAGATCACCGACCTCGCCACCGAGGGGCTCGACCACCGGGAAACCTGCGCTCCCGTCTTCTGGCGCGACGACACTACCCTGGTGTGCGGCATGCAGCAGATCACCCTCGCGTCCGACTACTCCAAGGTCGTGAAGAACCAGGACCTGGTCCCCGCCAACGACCGCTCCAACATGACGCCGGTCCCTTCGCCGGACGGCAAGAGCTTCGCCTTCCTCTCCAGCGGCGAGGGCGGGAAGCTGACCCTGTACCGGGGTGACCTGTCCGCGCTCGGTGCTCAACCAGCGAAGATCGCCGACCTGGAGCCACCTCTGGACGGTTCCGACGACCACCTGGAAACGTTGGTCCGCTGGAACTGACTGCATAACCCCACAGGCGGCTCCCATCTCAGGGGGCTGTCTGTGCCATGTGAAGCAGGAGGAGACAGCCGCCGCCCCGGGCTTGTGAGCCGACTGTCACCGGGTGTACCTGCGGATGCGGTAGCGCAGTCCGGACACGGAAGACTGCCAGCCTTTGTCCTCGGTGACTCTCCACGCCGGGCCCAGTGCCGGCGCATAGGTGTCGCCGTCCAACGTCCAGTCGACCTCAGTCACCGAGAGCGTTGTGGCGTACCCCAGGGCGGCCCGGTAAATCTCCCCGCCTCCGATCACCCATGCTGCAGCAGGGGCAGCTCGCTCCCACGGCTCGGCTGCAAGCTCCAGAGCCTGGGCGACAGACCCGGCGCGTTCGGCACCACTGCCCACCCACTGCGGATCACGAGTCACCACGATGTTGCGCCTGCCGGACAGTGGGCGGAATCGTGGAGGCAGCGAATCCCACGTCTTGCGCCCCATCACCACGGGATGGCCGAGGGTGGTTGCCTTGAAATGCGCCATGTCCTCAGGCAGGCGCCACGGAATTGCATTGTCCGCACCGATCACGCCGTCAAGGGTCTGCGCCCAGATCAGCCCGACGTTCACACCGCCACCGGGGCTTTGATGGCTGGGTGGTGCTGGTAGTCGAGCACCTCCACATCGGCGTAGGCATAGTCGAAAAGCGAGTTGGCTTGGCGCAGACGCAACCTGGGGAACTGGAACGGGGTGCGCGAAAGCTGCTCGGTCACCTGCTCGACGTGATTGTCGTAGATGTGGCAGTCGCCGCCGGTCCAGATGAAGTCGCCGGCCTTGAGGCTGGCCTGCTGAGCCACCATGTGCGTGAGCAGGGCATAGCTGGCGATGTTGAACGGGACGCCGAGGAACAGGTCCGCGCTGCGCTGGTACAGCTGGCAGGAGAGCTTGCCGTCGGCGACGTAAAACTGGAAGAAGGCGTGACAGGGCGCGAGAGCCATCTTGTCCAGCTCGGCGACGTTCCAGGCGGAGACGATCATCCGGCGGGAGTCCGGGTCCTGGCGCAGAGTGTCGAGAACCTCGCTGACCTGGTCGATGTGCCTGCCGTCCGTGGCGGGCCAGGACCGCCACTGCGCGCCGTAAACCGGTCCGAGTTCGCCGTTCGCGTCGGCCCATTCGTCCCAGATGGTGACGCCGTGCTCCTGCAACCAGCCGACGTTCGAGTCGCCGCGCAGGAACCAGAGCAGCTCGTAGACGATGGACCTGAGATGCACCTTTTTGGTGGTGACCAGCGGGAACCCCTGTGAGAGGTCGTAGCGTAGTTGGTGCCCGAAGACACTTCGGGTGCCGGTGCCCGTCCGGTCGGCTTTGGCCGTCCCGGAGGTAAGTACCAGCCGCAACAGGTCTTCGTACTGGGTGTCCGCCACGGCGGTCGAGTCTACTGGCCGCCGACAGGCACGCACTCGACGGTCACGTCTCCCCGTACACCGAGGCACCGGCGTGAGGCTCAGCGCTGGCGGCGGGCCGCGGAGTCGCGTTCAGCGACATGCCGGGCGACGGCGTCGACGCCGGGGCGGGCGTACCGCTCCGCGCCAGCAGCCTCGACATCAGGCGCTGCCCATCGGCGACAGGTGCTCCGGCTCACGGGGCAATGGCGTCGTGCCGGTGCGATGGAGTCGATGTCTTCGCGACTCCGCTTCGGTCGATCAGGGCGGCGAAGGCGTCGAGGACGCGTTGCAGGCCGAAGGCGTAAACGTGGTCGGGGTCGTAGGCACTGCTGTGTGCGGCGCCTGCTGCTGCGCCGACGCGGACGGCAGTGGGGTAGACGTGCTCGTCGAGGACCCGGGCGAGGAGTGGGGCGTTCAGTTCCCACCATTGTTGGTCGTTCAGGGTGCTGTCGTGCTGTGCGGCGCGGGCGTCGGCGACGGCGCGGGCGCATGCCTGCACGAAGGTGAGTAGGTGGGTCAGGCAGTCATCCATCTCGACGTCGTTGAGGCCGAGGCCGTCGAGCCCAGACAGTTCGTGCTCGTACTTCGACATCTGCCCCGGCCCCAGCGGAGGCCTGACGGTGGAGACGGCCGCGGCCCATGGGTGGCGTTCGAAGAGGGCTTTGTTCTCCTCGGCGATAGCGGTGACGCGTTGGCGCCAGGGCTGTCCGGTGGTGTCGGTGCGGGGCATGCGGGCGTAGGCGGC
>CBFGQM010000282.1:0-6966 GCA_965650905.1 uncultured Streptomyces sp.
CGGATTCTGGCCCGGCGCCGGACACCTGTCGCTGCGCGTGCTCCCCGACGACTGGCCTCCGGCCGACGCCCAGCAGCCGGACGACGTGACGTTCCAGCAGGTCTACACGGAGGTCTTCGCCTACTACGAGCAGGTGTACTCGTTCATGAAGGCGGAGGTCTTCGCACTGACAGACTCGTGCCGGGTGGAGACCTACGCCCAGCTCATTTGGCAGATGTGCGATCCCCGCAACAAGGCCAGGACGTACTACATGCCGCCCACCAGGGACCTGACGCGCCCCAAGGCGGAGCTGCTGCTGAGCTTCCTGAGGACCCAGCAGAAGCCGCGCGAGGTGACCCGAATCCTGCCTCCGTCGCACCGGCCGGACGGCGGAATCCGCAGCCGGGGGGAGCTGGTCACCGCACTGCGCCAAGCGGTCACCCTCGAACTTGCCGTCATGCTCCAGTACCTGTACGCGGCCTACTCGGTACCCGCCCACGGCACGGCCCTGACGTACGTACGGGAAGGGCTGTGGACACCCGAGCAGCTCCGGCTCGTCTGCGGGGACGGCGGCAGGACGCCGGATGGTGGGATCCGCGGCACGCTGCTGGAGGTCGCCCGCGAGGAGATGATCCACTTCCTGCTCGCCAACAACATCCTCATGGCGATCGGCGAACCGTTCTTCGTCCCGACGGTCGACTTCGGCACCGTCAACTGCGAGCTGGACGTGCCGCTGGACTTCTCTCTGGAGGCACTGGGCCGGGGCAGCGTCGAGCGGTTCCTCCTGATCGAGCAGCCCGACGACCACGTGGGCGAGGTACGGCTCGGCGACACGCCCACAGCGACGGCCGACCGTGAGGGGGTGGGCTACGGCTCGATCAGCGAGCTGTACGGAAACATCCGCGAAGGACTGCAGCGCGTCCCGGATCTCTTCCTCGTCGAGCCCGGCAGGGGCGGCGGGGAGCACCACCTCTTCCTGCGCGAGTCGATCAACCACCGGCACCCCGACTACCAGCTCCAGGTGGATGACCTGCGCAGCGCGCTGTTCGCCGTCGACGTCATCACCGAGCAGGGGGAGGGCGGTGTGCTGACGGAGGAGAGCGAGGAGGAGTCACACTACACCGCCTTCCTGCGGATCGCCGACGTCCTGGCGAGCGAGCCCCTCGCCACACCGGGCGGTCCGGGCCGACGACGGTGGAGCCCGGCGTACCCGGTGGTGCGCAACCCCACGCTGCGCCGCGGGGACCACGTGCTCCAGACGGTCACCGATCCGGACGCCCGCGCGGTCATGCGGTTGTTCAACCGCGCCTACTTCCTGACCCTGCAACTGATGGCACAGCACTTCGGCGAGGGTCCCGACCGCAGCCTGCGCAGGTCCGACCTGATGGACGGCGCCATCGACGTGATGACGGGCATCATGCGTCCGCTGGCCGAACTCCTGGTCACCCTGCCCTCGGGCCATCGCGGCACGACCGCCGGACCGTCGTTCGAGCTGGACTCCCAGCCCGCCTGTGTCTCCCGCCCGGACGTGGCTCGACGCGGCATCGCGCTGCGCTTCGACCACCTCGCCGCGGTCTGCCGCAAGAACCCCCTGGTCCCGACGCGGGTGGCCGAACTGAGCGCCTTCTGGGCAGACCACTTCCGCCCCGCCGACTCCTGAACGCATCCAAGCGGACGCCCCCGGCGTACTCGGACGCGCATTGGGGTGGACGGCGTTCCGACCCGAAGCGGTGCGCCACCCCGCCTGAATGAGGGGTTCTCCAAGGCCCCGCTTCCGCGCGCTCCGCGCGACGCGATGCTGTCGTGTGCGCCAGGCGTTCACCAGCCCCTCGGCCGTGCCCTCGGCCGTGCCCCTCGCACCCATCGATCCGAAAGGCTGTTGCCATGACCGACTCCACCCAGACACTGCCCGTGCCGGAAGCCGTCGGGGAACTGTACGACCGGCTGACACTGACCGCGATGAACGACGGCACCTGCAACCCCCACGTGCACATCGGCTTCTGGGACACACCGGACTCCGAGGCCTCGCTGGATGATGCGGTGGTCCGGCTCGCCGACGTGGTCATCGATCGGCTGACGGTGGACGACTCCGCCCACGTCCTCGACCTGGGCTGCGGGGTGGGCGGTCCGGCCCTGCGGATCACGGCGCGCACCAGTGCGCGGGTCACCGGCATCAGCATCAGCCCGGAGCAGGTCAAGGCCGCCAACCGGCTGGCGGCGGAGGCCGGGGTCGCCGACCGGGCCGTGTTCCGCCATGCCGATGCGATGAAGCTCCCCTTCGCGGACCAGTCGTTCGACGCCGTGCTGGCCCTGGAGTCGATCGGTCACATGCCGGACCGGCAGCAGGCGCTCACCGAGGCGTGCCGGGTCCTGCGCCCCGGCGGCCGGATCGTCCTGACCGACGCGTTCGAGCGTGCCCCGCGCAAGGAGGTGCGGCACCCGGCCATCGACACGTTCTGCCGCAACTTCATGGTGACCATGGCGGACGTCGACGACTACGTCGCGCTGCTCCACCGTTCCGGACTGCGGCTGCGCAACCTCCTCGACATCACGGAGCAGACCACGCAGCGCACCTGCCAGGAGCTGTCGAAGTCGGTGCCCGGCGGGGCCCGCCCCGAGGGCATCGACCCGACCCACCTCCCCGACCTGTGGCACCCGTCCGACATGCTCGGCGTCGACGAGTTCGGCTACCTCCTGGTCGTCGCGGAACGACCGTGAGCAGGTGAAACGCCGGGGGGAGCCACCTGCCTCCTCCCGGCGCCCCGCAGCCCGCACGTTCAGACGGGTTTCGAACGCACCACCCCCACACGAGACATCGGCATCCCATGCTGTCGACGGCGACGAACCGGTCGCCGAGAGCAGGCCAAGGCCGTACAAACGAGGATTGGGCTGGACCGTGGCACGAGTGTTGATCGCGACGAGCCCCGCGGAAGGGCACGTCACCCCGGTGTCCTGGGTCGCCCGGGAGTTGATCGCGCGCGGACACGAGGTCCGCTGGTACACCGGCAAGGCGTACCGACGGAAGGTCGGCAGCACCGGCGCGGTGCACGAACCCATGAGGCGCGCCCTCGACTTCTCCGGACACAACCGAGAAGAAGCCTTTCCCGGCCATGCCGGGCTGACAGGCATCGCCAGCTTCAAGGTGGGTGTCAAGGAGATCTTCTACGACTCGGCCCCGGATCAGGCCGAGGACCTGCTGGACATCCTCGGCGACTTCCCCGCCGACGTCCTGGTCGGCGACGACATGTGCTACGGAGCGTGCTTCGCACACGAGCTGAGCGGTATACCGCTGGCCTGGATCAGCAATTCCGTCTACATCCTGGGCAGTCGGGACACGGCCCCGCTGGGGCTCGCACTGCCTCCCAGCTCCTCACCCCTGGGACGACTGCGCAACCGACTGCTCCGCGCGGTCAACGACCACCTCGTCATGCGGGACGTCCGGCGCCACGCGGACCGGACGCGCACCCGCATGGGCCTGCCCCGTCTGACGACTGCGGCGATGGAGAACATCGCCGAGCCGCCGGATCTCTACCTGGTCGGCACTACGCCGTCCTTCGAGTACCCGCGGACCGACCTGCTGCCCCAGACCCACTTCGTGGGTCTCTTCTCCGGCCCGCCGCCCGAGGAGTTCGACCCGCCCGGGTGGTGGGAGGACATGCTCGCCCACGGTCCGGTCGTGCTGGTGACCCAGGGAACGACCGCGAACGACGCCGGACGCCTCCTCGCTCCCGCGATCCGGGCCCTCGCGGACCGGGACGTGTTCGTGGTGGTGACCACCGGCGGCGCCACCGCGCAGGAGGTGTGGTCCGGACCGCTGCCGCCGAACGTCAGAGTGGAGCCCTTCATCCCGTACGCCCATCTGCTGCCGCACGTGGACGTGATGATCAGCAACGGCGGCTTCAACGGGGTGCACATGGCCCTCGGTCACGGCATCCCGCTCGTCGTGACTCCGGCAACGGAGGAGAAGGGCGAGGTGGCGGCGCGCGTCAGCCGGGCGGGAGCGGGCCTGACGATCACCCGGAGCGCCATCACCGAGGCGTCGATCCGGGACGCCGTGGACGAAGTACTGAACGATCCGCGGTACCGGCTTCGCGCCCGTGAACTACAGGCCGAGCAGCGCGAGTACGACGGGCCCAGCCGTGCCGCCGAGCTGATCGAAACCCTGGCCGCCCAGGGGCGGCGCGCCATCCGGACCGGATGAACTTCCCCGGCACCCCGGTCATCCTCGTCTCCCCCTTCCCTCCCCTCCGCCTCTCCTTTTCCTCCCCGCCTCACCGGCCTTGGGACCAGATCAGATCGGAGCAATGGCAATGACTGCTGATGCGCTGCTGGAAGCCCCCGTGTTCTCGATGCGCACCGCGACCGACGACGGTGACTGCATGCCGGAGATGCATGACGCCCGGCGGACCGCACCCGTCGTGCGCGTTCCCTTCGCCGGACGGGAAGCGTGGGTGGTGTGCGAACCCGCACTGGCCCGGGCGGCGCTCACCGACATCCGGCTGAGCAAGGACGTGCGCCTGATCCCCGGCTGGATGCGCGTTCCCGGTTCGATGCTCGGGTCGCAGCCTCCGCCGGAGGACGGTGTCGCTATGGTGATGAGCGAGGGCGAGGAGCACGCCCGGATCCGGCGGGCCCATGCCAAGGCGTTCAGCCCCCGGCACACGGAGAACTGGCAGCGGCACATCCGCGATGTGGTCGACACCCTGCTGGACCGGCTCACCGTGCACGACGGCGCGGAAGCGGTGAACTTGGTGGACACGTTCGCGTACCCGCTGCCGATCACGTTCTTCTCCGAGATGCTAGGCCTGCCGCCCGAGATCGAGCCGACCATGCGCCGGATCACCGAAGAGATCATCTTCCATCCGGACATCGCGGTGCGGCAGACGGCCGTACCCGCCCTGTACGGCACGATCGCCGAGTGTCTGGAGGAGCAGTCCAAGCTCGGACCGGGGCTGATCGTCGACATCATCAGCCATGTGGAGGGGGACGGACGGACCGTCACGCCTCCGGAGGCCATCACCTGGACCGTCGGTCTGGTGATCGCGGGTTGGGAGTCCACCGCGAGTCTGATCAGCTCCGCGCTGTACGAGGCCGTGCGGCGCCCGGTGACGCAGCGGCCGGCCACGGAAGAGGAGGTGACGGCCTGGGTCGAGGAGACCCTCCGGGTCCACCCCCCGTTCCTCAGCGCGACCTGGCGGTTCGCCACCGAAGACGTCGAACTGGGCGGCTATCTCCTGCCCGAGGGGGCTCCGGTACTGGTCAACCTGGCCTCGGCCAACCGCGTTACCGCCGAGACCCCGGAGGACTTCGATTCCGCGGGTGGGGGCCGGGGCCACATCAGCTTCGGGCTGGGGCACCACTTCTGCCTCGGCGCACCGCTGGCCCGGCTGGAGGCCAGGATGGCCGTACAGGCGTTCCTGGAGGCGTTTCCGAAGGCACAGTTGAGCGACGTCGGTCTTACGTGGCAGTCCGAGTGGCTGACCCGCCGGCTCAGCGTGCTGCCGGTGCACCTGAAGGGGAAGGGCGGGTCGTGAAGGCTCTCGTACTGGCCGGCGGCTCCGGCACGCGTCTGCGTCCCATCACCCACACCTCGGCGAAGCAACTGGTGCCGGTCGCCAACAAACCGGTGCTCTTCTACGGTCTCGAAGCGATCGCCGAGGCTGGGATCACCGAAGTCGGGATCGTCGTGGGCGACACCGCGGACGAGATCAAGTCGGCCGTGGGCGACGGTTCGAAATACGGCCTCACTGTCACGTACATCCGGCAGGAGGCCCCCCTGGGGCTGGCGCACGCGGTGCTCATCGCCCGGGAACACCTGGGCGACGACGACTTCGTGATGTATCTCGGCGACAACTTCGTCCTCGGCGGCATCACCGGCTTGGTCGACGGTTTCCGCGCCACCCGGGCGGATGCGCAGATCATGCTCAGCCGGGTACGCGATCCGACCGCCTTCGGCGTCGCCGAACTCGATTCCTCCGGGCGGGTGGTGCGGCTGGAGGAGAAGCCGAGCGAGCCCCGCAGCGACCTGGCCCTGGTCGGGGTCTACCTCTTCGGCCCGGCGATCCACGAGGCCGTGCGGGCCATCAGGCCGTCCTGGCGCGGCGAGTTGGAGATCACCCACGCCATCCAGTGGCTGGTCGACCACGACAAGGACGTCGGGTCCACCGTCATCTCGAAGTACTGGAAGGACACCGGCAACGTGGCCGACATGCTGGAGGTCAACCGGTTGGTGCTGGAGGACCTGGAGCCCGCGGTGCGGGGCACGGTCGACGAGACCAGCGAGATCATCGGCAAGGTACGGATCGATGAGGGTGCCGAGGTTACCGGCAGCCGGATCGTCGGTCCCGCGGTCGTCGGTACGAACACCGTCATACGCGGTTCGTACATCGGCCCGTTCACCTCCGTCTCGGAGAACTGCCGCGTCGAGGACAGCGAGATCGAGTACTCGATCGTGCTGCCCGGGTCCTCGGTGACCGGGGTGCGGCGGATCGAGGCGTCCCTGATCGGCCGCGGCGTAGAGGTCACCCCTGCCCCGCGCTCGCCCGCCGCGCACCGTCTCGTGCTCGGCGATCACAGCAAGGTGCAGATCGCCTCATGACGACACGGATTCTCGTCACCGGTGGTGCCGGGTTCATCGGTTCGCACTACGTGCGGACCCTGCTCGGCGCCGAGGGCCCGGACGCGGTCGAGGACATCCGGGTGACCGTTCTCGACAAGCTCACCTACGCGGGCAACCCGGCCAACCTCGACCCGGTGCGCGGGCACCCGGGCTTCTCCTTCGTGCGAGGCGACATCTGCGATGCCCCGCTGGTCGACGAGCTGATGGCCGGGCACGACCACGTCGTGCACTTCGCCGCCGAGTCCCATGTGGACCGCTCGATCGACGGCAGCGCCGAGTTCGTCCGGACGAACGTCGTCGGCACCCACACGCTGGTCGACGCCGCGTACCGGGCCGGGATCGGGACGTTCGTCCACATCTCCACGGAC
>CBFGQM010000283.1:0-6944 GCA_965650905.1 uncultured Streptomyces sp.
TCAAGTCCGAACCCACCACCCCCGAAGACACCGACCTCCCGGCGCGGCTCGCCCTGCTGCGTGAGCTCGGCGTGGACGCGGGCCAGCCCTATCTCGCGGTCGTCGACTACGCGCACAAGACGGACGCCGTGGAATCGGTGCTGCGCGCGCTGCGCAAGGTCACCGAGGGCAAGATCCACATCGTGCTCGGCTGCGGTGGCGACCGGGACAGGACCAAGCGGATGCTGATGGGCGCCGCCGCGGCCCGTCTCGCCGACACCGCCGTACTGACGTCGGACAACCCCCGCTCCGAGGACCCTCTCGCGATCCTCGCCACGATGCTCGCGGGCGCCGCCGAAGTGCCGGCGCACGAGCGCGGTGAGGTCCAGGTCTTCGAGGACCGGGCCGCCGCGATCGCCGCGGCGGTCGCCCGGGCCGAGCCCGGCGACACCGTGCTGGTCGCGGGCAAGGGCCATGAGCAGGGCCAGGACATCGCCGGAGTGGTCCGTCCCTTCGACGACCGCCAGGTGCTTCGCGAAGCTATCCAGAAGACCCAGGGATGAACTTGTGATCGCCCTCTCTCTCGCCGAGATCGCCTCAGTCGTCGGCGGGCAGACGTACGACATACCGGATCCGTCGGTCCAGGTATGTGGACCGGTCGTCAGGGACTCCCGTGAGGTGGAGCCAGGCAGCCTGTTCGTCGCCTTCGTGGGCGAGCGCGTGGACGGTCACGACTTCGCGCGGGCGGTCGTCGAGGCGGGTGCGGTGGCCATTCTGGCGTCCCGGCCCGTCGGCGTTCCCGCGATCGTCGTGGACGACGTCCAGAGGGCCCTCGGCGCCCTCGCGTGCCACGTCGTCGAGCGGCTCGGCGCGACCCTCGTGGCCCTCACCGGCTCCGCGGGTAAGACCAGCACCAAGGACCTGATCGCGCAGGTGCTCCGGCGCAAGGCTCCGACCGTCTTCACGCCGGGCTCGTTCAACAACGAGATCGGGCTGCCGCTCACCGCGCTGAGCGCCACCGAGGAGACCGGATTCCTTGTGCTGGAGATGGGCGCCCGCGGGCTCGGCCACATCCGCTACCTCACCGCTCTGACCCCGCCGAAGATCGGCCTCGTCCTCAATGTGGGCACCGCCCACATCGGCGAGTTCGGCGGGCGCGAGCAGATCGCCCAAGCCAAGGGCGAGTTGGTGGAGGGCCTGCCGCCGTCGGATGCCGGCGGCACCGCGATCCTCAACGCCGACGATCCCCTGGTGCGGGCCATGGAATCCCGTACGAAGGCGAAGGTGGTCCTCTTCGGGGAATCCGGCGAAGCGGACGTACGGGCCGAGAATGTCCGTCTCACAGACAGCGGACAGCCCGCTTTCAGGCTTCACACACCCTCCGGGTGCAGCGATGTGACCATGCGCCTGTACGGTGAGCACCACGTGTCGAACGCGCTTGCCGCGGCCGCCGTCGCCCATGAGCTGGGCATGTCCGCAGACGAGATCGCCGTCGCGCTCTCCGAGGCGGGCTCCCTCTCCCGCTGGCGGATGGAGGTCACACGGCGACCGGACGGCGTGACGGTCGTCAACGACGCCTACAACGCGAACCCCGAGTCCATGCGGGCCGCCCTCAGGGCGCTGGCCGCAATGGGCCGAGCCTCACGGGCAGAAGGGGGTCGGACCTGGGCGGTGCTCGGCAGGATGGCCGAGCTCGGGGACGAGGCGCTCGCCGAGCACGACGCGGTCGGACGGCTCGCCGTCCGGCTCAACGTCAGCAAGCTCGTCGCGGTCGGGGGCAGGGAAGCGTCCTGGCTGCGGCTGGGCGCATATAACGAGGGTTCGTGGGGTGAGGAGTCGGTGCACGTGTCCGACGCACAGGCGGCGGTCGACCTGTTGCGCAGCGAGTTGCGCCCGGGAGACGTCGTACTCGTGAAGGCGTCCAGGGCGGTCGGGCTGGAGCGGGTGGCCCAAGCGCTGCTCGAGGGTACCGAGGGTGAGGTCGCCGGCCGATGATGAATCAGATCCTGTTCGCGGGAGTCATCGGCCTCTTCCTGACTCTCGTGGGCACTCCCTTGCTGATCAAGCTGCTGGCCCGCAAGGGCTACGGCCAGTACATCCGTGACGACGGCCCCCGCGAGCACCATGCAAAGCGCGGTACGCCGACCATGGGTGGCATCGCCTTCATCCTGGCCACGATCATCGCGTACTTCCTCAGCAAGGTGATCACCGGAAAGCCGCCGACGTTCTCCGGACTACTGGTGCTCGGCCTGATGGCGGGCATGGGCCTGGTCGGCTTCCTCGACGACTACATCAAGATCGTCAAGCGCCGCTCGCTGGGCCTGCGGGCCAAGGCGAAGATGGCCGGCCAGCTGACCGGCGGCATCGCCTTCGCGGTGCTCTCGCTGCAGTTCGCGGACAACCGCGGCAACACCCCGGCCTCCACCCATCTCTCCTTCGTGCAGGACTTCGGCTGGTCCATCGGCCCGGTGCTGTTCGTGGTCTGGGCGCTGTTCATGATCCTCGCCATGTCGAACGGCGTGAACCTGACGGACGGCCTCGACGGCCTCGCCACCGGCGCCTCCGTGATGGTCTTCGGCGCGTACACGTTCATCGGCGTCTGGCAGTTCCAGGAGTCCTGCGCCAACGCGCAGACCCTCACCAACCCGGAAGCCTGCTTCGAAGTGAGAGATCCGCTGGATCTCGCCGTCGTCGCCTCCGCCCTCATGGGCGCCTGCTTCGGCTTCCTGTGGTGGAACACCTCGCCCGCCAAGATCTTCATGGGCGACACCGGTTCACTGGCGCTCGGCGGCGCGCTCGCCGGTCTCGCGATCTGCTCCCGCACCGATCTGCTCCTCGCGCTGCTGGGCGGTCTGTTCGTCCTCATCACCATGTCGGTCGTCATCCAGGTCGGCTCGTTCCGCCTGACCGGCAAGCGCGTCTTCCGGATGGCCCCGCTCCAGCACCACTTCGAACTCAAGGGGTGGTCCGAAGTCCTTGTGGTGGTCCGCTTCTGGATCATCCAGGGCATGTGCGTGATCGTGGGTCTGGGTCTCTTCTACGCAGGATGGGCAGCCGACAAGTGACGTGGGCAGGCCGGAACATCACCGTCGCCGGTCTCGGCGTGAGCGGCGTCAGCGCCGCCCGTGCCCTGGCCGGCCTCGGCGCGTCGGTCACGGTCGTCGACGGTGGCTCATCGCCCGCGCACCAGGAGCGGGCCGCCTCCCTGGTGGCGGAGGGCATTTCGGTACGTCTCGCGGACGCCGAGACGCTTCCCGAGGGCACCGACCTCGTGGTCACCTCGCCGGGCTGGAAGCCGGGCAGCCCCCTCTTCGTGGCCGCCGAGGCGGCAGGCGTGGACGTCGTCGGTGACGTGGAGATCGCCTGGCGTCTGCGCGGGCGGGACGGTCGAAAGGCAGTGCCCTGGCTCGCCGTCACGGGCACCAACGGCAAGACCACCACCACCAGGATGCTCGCGTCGATCCTGACCGCCGCGGGCCTTCGTACGGCAGCGGTGGGCAACATCGGCACCCCGATCATCGACGTGGTCCTCTCGGCCGAGCCGTACGGTGATCTCGATGTACTGGCCGTGGAACTGTCCAGCTACCAGCTGCACTGGGCGCCCTCCCTGCGCGCCCACTCCGCCGTCGTCCTGAACATCGCCCCCGACCACCTCGACTGGCACGGCTCCATGGAGGCGTACGCTGCCGACAAGGGCCGAATCTACGAGGGCAATCAGGTCGCCTGCGTCTACAACGTGGCCGACAAGACCACCGAGGACCTGGTGCGCGAGGCGGACGTCGAGGAGTGCTGCCGGGCGATCGGCTTCACGCTGGGTGCACCGGGGCCGTCTCAACTCGGCGTCGTGGAGGGCATCCTGGTCGACCGTGCCTTCGTAGCGGACCGGCACAAGCAGGCCCAGGAGCTCGCGGAGGTCGCGGACGTGCGCCCGCCCGCCCCGCACAACATCGCCAACGCCCTTGCGGCGGCGGCCCTTGCGCGCGCCTACGGAGTACCCGCCTCGGCCGTACGCGACGGGCTGCGGGCCTTTCATCCGGACGCCCACCGGATCCAGCACGTGGCCGACGTCGGCCAGGTCGCCTACATCGACGACTCCAAGGCCACCAACACCCACGCGGCGGAAGCCTCCTTGGCGGCGTACGAGTCGATCGTGTGGATCGCGGGCGGGCTGGCCAAGGGGGCGACCTTCGACGAGCTGGTCGCCAAGTCGGCACAGCGACTGCGAGGTGTCGTCCTTTTCGGCGCGGACCGGGCCCTGATCCGGGAAGCGCTCGCGCGACACGCGCCCGAGGTACCGGTCGTCGACCTCGACCGGACCGACACTGGGGCGATGCTCGAGGCCGTCCAGGAGGCGACGAGGCTCGCCCGCGCGGGGGACACGGTGCTCATGGCTCCCGCTTGTGCCTCCATGGACATGTTCACCAACTACAACCAGCGCGGTGACGCGTTCGCGGAGGCCGTCCGCGAACTCGGCGCCGCGAGCGCCTGACGGCGGGTCCAGACCGGTCGGGTGCACCGGGGACCCTTGGGAGGACGCGTGACGCCATCGTGGTCGGTGCTTCGCAGGCGGACTTGCCGAAGTCCGATGCGGTACCGCGCCCTGTCGGGATGCTGTTGGCGTCTGTCAGGGGCGCGGGGCCGTGACATCACACGGCTCCGCCGCGTGGGCGCGACGCCCGCGGACCGCCTGCGGCACTCGACCCGCAGGTCCGGCGCAGCGCCTGGGCGGAGGTGCTGATGGGCAGCAGCCGCACGGGCCGGCCCTCCGTCCGGCGGGTCGGCGCGCGCCCCGCCGCCTCCCGCCCTCCGCACGACAACCCCGTACGCCGCCTCCACACCCGCGCCCGCCGTGCCTGGGACCGGCCACTGATCGCGTACTACCTGATTCTCGGCAGCAGCCTGCTGATCACCGTGCTCGGTATCGTGATGGTGTACTCGGCCTCACAGATCACGGCGCTGCAGCTGTCGCTGCCGGGGTCGTACTTCTTCCGGAAGCAGTTCCTGGCGGCCGTGCTGGGCGCCGGACTGCTGCTGCTCGCCTCGCGGATGCCGTCCAAGCTGCACCGGGCGCTGGCGTACCCGATCCTGCTGGGCGCCCTCTTCCTGATGATCCTGGTGCAGGTGCCGGGGATAGGGCTGGCGGTGAACGGCAACCAGAACTGGATCTCCATCGGCGGTCCGTTCCAGCTTCAGCCCAGCGAGTTCGGCAAGCTCGCGCTCGTGCTGTGGGGCGCGGATCTGCTCGCCCGCAAACACGACAAGCGGCTGCTGATCCAGTGGAAGCACATTCTGGTACCGCTCGTCCCGGTGGCCTTCATGCTGCTCGGACTGATCATGCTCGGCGGCGACATGGGCACGGCGATCATCCTCACCGCGATCCTGTTCGGCCTGTTGTGGCTGGCCGGAGCGCCGACGCGGCTGTTCGCGGGCGTGCTGGCGGTCGCCGCGACGATCGGCGTGATACTCATCAGGACCAGCCCGAACCGCATGGCGCGGCTCTCCTGCCTCGGCGCCACCGAACCCGGACCGAACGACACATGCTGGCAGGCCGTGCACGGCATCTACGCACTCGCCTCCGGCGGACTGTTCGGTTCCGGCCTCGGCGCTGGTGTGGAGAAATGGGGCCAACTGCCGGAAGCGCACACCGACTTCATCTTCGCCGTCACCGGTGAGGAACTGGGCCTCGCGGGGACGCTGTCGGTACTCGCCCTCTTCGCGGCTCTAGGCTATGCGGGTATCCGCGTGGCCGGACGCACGGAGGACCCCTTCGTGAGGTATGCCGCGGGAGGCGTGACCACCTGGATCACGGCCCAGGCCGTGATCAACATCGGTGCGGTGCTCGGTCTGCTGCCGATCGCCGGAGTCCCGCTCCCGCTGTTCTCCTACGGGGGTTCCGCTCTGCTGCCGACCATGTTCGCCATCGGGCTCCTGATCGCCTTCGCGCGGGAGGATCCCGCTGCGCGGGCGGCGCTTGCGATGCGGCAGCCACGCTTTGGTAGAAAGCGGGTTGGAGGCTCCGGAGCCAATCGGAGTCCTCGGAGCTGGAACACGATGCGACGGCGCGCCTCGGCGGCGCGCTCGTCCGGAGAGCGGTGAATTTCGGTGCATGTCGTACTCGCCGGTGGGGGGACCGCCGGCCACATCGAGCCCGCGCTCGCCCTCGCGGATGCCCTGCGCAGGCAGGACCCGACCGTGGGCATCACGGCCCTGGGCACGGAGCGCGGACTCGAGACCCGACTCGTACCCGAACGGGGCTATGAACTCGCGCTGATCCCTGCTGTCCCGCTGCCCCGCAAACCCACCCCCGAGCTGATCACCGTACCCGGGCGGCTGCGTGGCACGATCAAGGCGGCCGAGCAGATCCTGGACCGCACCAAGGCCGACGCCGTCGTCGGCTTCGGCGGCTACGTCGCCCTGCCCGGCTACCTCGCGGCCAAGCGCCTGGGCGTCCCGATCATCATCCACGAGGCCAACGCCCGGCCCGGCCTGGCCAACAAGATCGGTTCGCGGTACGCCGCCCAGGTCGCCGTGTCGACTCCGGACAGCAAGCTCCGCGGTGCCCGCTACATCGGCATCCCGCTGCGCCGCTCCATCGCCACGCTCGACCGGGCAGCCGTACGCCCCGAGGCCCGTGCCGCCTTCGGGCTCGACCCCGCCCTGCCGACCCTGCTGGTCTCCGGCGGTTCGCAGGGCGCCCGCCGGCTCAACGAGGTCGTCCAGCAGGTCGCCCCGTTCCTCCAGCAGGCCGGCATCCAGGTCCTGCACGCGGTCGGCCCCAAGAACGAACTGCCGCACGTCCAGCAGATGCCGGGGATGCCCCCGTACATCCCGGTACCGTATGTGGACCGGATGGACCTCGCGTACGCGGCGGCCGACGTCGCGCTGTGCCGCGGCGGGGCGATCACCTGCGCGGAGCTCGCCGCGGTGGGCCTGCCGGCGGTGTACGTGCCGCTGCCGATCGGCAA
>CBFGQM010000284.1:0-6862 GCA_965650905.1 uncultured Streptomyces sp.
GGCGGGCTTCGCGGGCACGCAGGAGTACATGGCGATGGAGAAGCTGGGCCAGCTGAGGGCGCGTGACGAATGGGACCTCATCGTCGTCGACACCCCGCCCTCGCGCTCGGCGCTCGACTTCCTGGACGCCCCGAAGCGGCTCGGATCCTTCCTTGACGGCAGGCTGATCCGGCTGCTGACCGCGCCGGCGAAGCTGGGCGGCCGCGCCGGGATGAAGTTCCTGAACGCCGGAATGTCGATGATGACCGGCACCCTCGGAAAGCTGCTCGGCGGCCAACTCCTCAAGGACGTCCAGACGTTCGTGGCCGCGATGGACACCACCTTCGGCGGTTTCCGCACCCGCGCGGACGCCACGTACAAGCTGCTCCAGGCGCCCGGCACGGCATTCCTGGTGGTGGCGGCCCCGGAGCGGGACGCGCTGCGCGAAGCCGCGTACTTCGTGCAGCGCCTGGCCGCCGAGGGCATGCCGCTCGCGGGTCTCGTCCTCAACCGGGTACACGGCAGCGGCGCCGCTCAGCTGTCCGCCGAGCGGGCGCTCGCCGCCGCGGAGAGCCTCGCTCTCGCCGCGGGTCCGCCCGACGGTCTCGTCGAGGATCCGACCGGTACGGAAAATCTTTCCGAAGCCCGCATTGTGGATCAGGAGGACGGGAAAGCTGGACTTCGTAACTCTCCCGACATGTACGGCAGTTCAGAAGCCGGCAGTTCAGAATCTCCCGCTTCCCAGCCCGCCGTTCCCGAGGCTCCCGCACCCGACGCAGGCTCCCCCACTCCGGACCGGATCAACGCCGAAGGAGCCGGGACGGCCCGAACCATCGACCAACTCACCGCAGGCCTGCTGAGGCTGCACGCCGAGCGCATGCAGCTACTCTCCCGCGAGCAGCGCACGCGTGACCGCTTCGCCGCGCTCCACCCCGAAGTCGCCGTGACCGAAGTGGCTGCGCTGCCCGGCGATGTGCACGACCTCGCGGGGCTGCGGAACATCGGAGACCGGCTCGCGGACAATGCGTCGCCGACCGTAGCTGCGTAAGCCTCCGGGCCGCGCGGGCCCTGCCGCGTGGCCGCGCCGCGTACGGGGCCGTGCGTACAGCGCCGTGCATACGGGGCCGTGCGTACGGGGTCCGCGGAGGCCATGTCGGCATACGACCTGCACAGCCGCGGACACGACCTGCACGGCTGTGAACACGACCTGTACAGCTGTCGCATACGCCTTGTACGCCTGAACGGCGTGACCGCGGCGGGCGCGGTCAGCCCACCGCCGCGTAGTTCTCGTACACCTCTTCCTCGTCGAGGGGCAGCAGTCCCGCCCCCCGCTCGTACTCCGTACGCGCGGTTTCGAGCAGCCTGCGCCAGGAGGTGACGGTGGGCCGCCTGCGCAGCAGCGCGCGGCGCTCCCGCTCGGTCATTCCTCCCCACACGCCGAACTCGACGCGATTGTCCAGCGCGTCAGCCAGGCACTCCGTGCGTACCGGACATCCGGTGCACACCGCCTTAGCCCTGTTCTGCGCTGCTCCTTGAACGAACAGTTCATCCGGATCGGTAGTGCGGCAGGCCGCCTGCGCACTCCAGTCGGTTACCCAGCCCATACCGGCGCCGTCCTCTCCCGAATCGAGGCTCCCCCACGGCGGCAGCGGCATATTCACCGCCGCCGGTTGAGGACGTTACGGAAGGTGGGCACAGTCAACCAGCCCCTTCGGGCCCAATCTTGAATGGCCCGAATGGACTATGGGTACGCCCCAGATCACCCGACGGAGTGACCTGGGGACATACGTGACTTTGCTGGCGAACCAGGATAGTTGACCTGCGTCATAACGGGCAGAGGGTGAAACTCAAGGCGGATTCGGACGCATGCCCGAAAAAAAATTTCAAGGCCGACCGGAACGATTCGGGGTTGCCGGACGTATTGATACGTGGCCATACGGCTGTGACGGTTGAGAGCAGCTTAGGCCAACGCATATGCGTGTGTCCGGCGAATGAGAACGTAGGCTGCCCTCATGGCAAACAAGCGCTCGGGTGGGGGTCTGTCGCCGACTCAGCAGGCCGCCGGGTTCCTAGGTATCAGTGTGCTCGCGGGAGCCGTCATGGCGGGGATCGCCCTGCCCGCGGCCGGCGTGCTGGGCCTGGCGGCCAAGGGGTCGGTCGAGGGGTTCGACGAGATCCCCGCCAATCTCAAGCGACCGCCGCTGAGCCAGCGCACCACCATCCTGGACAACCAGGGCACGACCATCGCCACGGTCTACTCGCGCGACCGCACGGTGGTCGACCTCAAGGACATCTCGCCGTACATACAGAAGGCGATCGTCGCGATCGAGGACGCACGGTTCTACGAGCACGGCGCGGTGGACCTCAAGGGCATCCTCCGAGCGGTCAACAAGAACGCGCAGAGCGGCGGCGTGACCCAGGGCGCGTCCACGCTGACGCAGCAGCTCGTGAAGAACGTCGCCGTGGAGGAGGCCGGCGACGACCCGACGAAGGTCGCCCAGGCCACCCAGCAGACCATCGGCCGCAAGATCCGCGAGCTGAAGTACGCGATCCAGCTCGAGGAGGAGCTCGGGAAGAAGCAGATCCTCGAGAACTACCTGAACATCACCTTCTTCGGGCAGCAGGCCTACGGCGTCGAGGCCGCGTCCCAGCGCTACTTCTCCAAGTCCGCCAAGGACCTGAAGCTGGAGGAGGCCGCGCTGCTCGCCGGCATCGTCCAGTCACCGACGCGCTACGACCCGGTCAACGACGAGACGGAGGCCCGCAAGCGACGCAACATCGTGCTGCAGCGCATGGCCGACGTCCACGACATCTCCCAGGCGGAGGCCGACAAGGCCCAGGAGAAGCCGCTCGGCCTGCAGGTCAGCAGGCTCAAGAACGGCTGCATCACGGCGGTCAAGGACGCCGCCTTCTTCTGTGACTACGTGCACGAAGTGGTGCTCAGCGACCCGGTCTTCGGGAAGACCAAGGAGGCCCGGGCGAAGGTCTGGAACCAGGGCGGCCTGACGATCCGTACGACGCTCGACCCGCAGTCGCAGAAATCTGTGCAGGATTCGATTAAGCGGCACGTCAAGAAGTCGGACAAGGTCGCCACGGCCGCCACGCTGGTTGAGCCGGGAACCGGCAAGATCCTCGGCATGGGCCAGTCGAAGCCGTACGGCTACGGAAAGAACCAGACCGAGATCAACTATTCGGTCGACCAGTCCGTGGGCGGCTCGAACTTCGGGTTCCCGACCGGTTCGACCTTCAAGCCGTTCCTGGCCGCTGCCGCGCTCGAGAAAGGCACGCCGCCGACCCAGTCCTATCCGGCGCCGTACGAGATGCCGTATCCGGCCTCGGTGCGGACCTGCAGCGGGAAGCCGTGGCAGAACACGGAAAATGCCAAGGTCGAGAACGAGAACGAGTCGGAGGTCGGCCCGTACCGCCTGAAGCAGGCGATGGAGAAGTCGGTCAACACCTACTTCGTACAAATGCTCGAGGACATCGGCATGTGCCCGGTGTCCAAGATGCTCGACAAACTGGGCGTGGTGCAGGGCAACGGCGAGAAGCTGCCCGTCCTGCCGTCCTCCCTCACCCTGGGTTCCACCGGTATCTCGCCGCTGACGATGGCGAACGCATATGCGACCTTCGCCAACCGCGGCACGTACTGCACGCCGATCGCCATCGAGTCCATCAATCAGCGGGTAGGCGGCCGGACGAAGGCACTGAAGGTGCCGAAGTCGACCTGCACCCCGGCGATGTCCAAGACGACGGCCGACACCATAAACACGCTGCTGAGCGGCGTGGTCGACTCCGGTACCGGTAAGCAGGCCGGCCTCACGGACCGCGCCAACGCGGGCAAGACGGGTACGACCGACGAGCGCAGGAACGCGTGGTTCGTCGGGTACACGCCGAACCTGTCCGGCGCCGTCTGGGTCGGCAGCGCCACGCAGGGCGTCAAGATGACGAACATCACGATCGGTGGCGTCTGGCACGACAAGGTCTACGGCGGAGAGGTGCCCGGCCCGATCTGGAAGGACGCCATGGCCGGCGCCCTCGCAGGCAAGCCGTCCCCGGGCTTCAACCTCGTCAACATCCCCGACGGCGAGAAAGGCCGTGGCCGGAACGAGGACGATGGGGACAAGAACAACAACAGGAACGGCGGGAACGGGAACAGCGGCGGCAACGGCGATTTCCCGTTCCCCAACCCCTCCTTCTCCATCCCGGACGACTGGACGATCGGGGGGAACGGGAACGGCAGGAACGGGAACGGCAGGCGGTCCGTAGTTCCCTGAGCCGTGGATAGCGGCCGTATTCCCTCGGCTGTACGTAGGTGGGGGCGCCCCTTGGAGGAGCAGGGGGCGCCCCCACCTACGTATCGACGTATGACTGTGCGGGCGTCAGCCCGCGAGCAGCTTCTTGACCGCGGCGGCGACACGACCGCCCTCGGCCTGACCGGCCACCTTCGGGTTCACGATCTTCATGACCTGGCCCATGGCGCGCTGGCCCTCGGCGCCCGCCGCCTTGGCCTCCTCGACGGCCTGGGCGACGATCCGCTGAAGCTCGTCGTCGGACAGCTGCTTGGGCAGGTAGCCGGCGAGGACCTCTCCCTCCGCCTTCTCCCGCTCGGCGGACTCGGCTCGGCCGCCCTGCGCGAAGGCCTCGGCCGCCTCGCGACGCTTCTTCGCCTCCCTGGCGATCACCTTCTGCACCTCGTCATCCAAAAGCTCGCGCTTCTCCTTGCCCGCGACCTCCTCCTTCGTGATCGCGGCGAGGGTCAGCCGGAGCGTCGAGGAGCGGAGCTCATCACGCCCCTTGATCGCGGCGTTGAGGTCTTCCTGCAGCTTCGACTTGAGCGTGGTCATGGTGCTGATTGTCGCAGGTGTGCCGCGACGGCCGCCCGTCGATTTCGGGCACCCCCCGAAAGTTCGGCACCCTCTCCGATGGCTTCATGGTTGCGTGCCGTCTGACACGATGAGCCTATGCGTGCGCGATACGGAGTACCTCTGGTAATCACGGCGGTCGGTGCCGCCGGGCTGTTGTACGGGGCGGGCTTCGAAGCCCGCTCCTTCCGCCTTCGGCGGGTGACGGTCCCGGTGCTGCCGGAGGGCATGCGTCCGCTCCGCGTCCTGCAGGTCTCCGACATCCACATGGTGAGCGGCCAGCGCAAGAAGCAGCGCTGGCTGCGCTCGCTGGCCGGGCTGCGCCCCGACGTCGTCATCAACACGGGCGACAACCTGTCCGACCCGGAGGCCGTGCCCGAGGTCCTGGACGCGCTGGAGCCGCTGATGGAGGTCCCGGGCGCGTACGTCTTCGGCTCGAACGACTACTACGGGCCCAAACTCCGCAACCCCGCACGGTACTTGTTCGAGAAGGCACAGGGACGGCACGGCCTGAACGGCAACGCTCCCGTCGCCGGCTCGATCCACAATCCGTGGGAGGACCTGCGCGACGGGTTCGACTCGGCGGGGTGGCTGAACCTGACGAACACACGCGGCGTGCTGAAGATCGACGGCCTCGAGATCGAGCTGACCGGCCTCGACGACCCGCACATCAAGCGCGACCGGTACACACGCGTGGCCGGCGGCCCGTCCTCCTCGGCCGACTTCTCCATCGGCATCGTCCACGCCCCGTACCTGCGCATCCTCGACGCCTTTGCCGCGGACGGCTACCGCCTGATCCTGGCCGGACACACCCATGGCGGCCAGCTCTGCCTCCCCTTCTACGGCGCCTTCGTCACCAACTGCGACCTGGACACGGACCGTGTGAAGGGCCTGTCCACCCATACGGCTGCCGGGCAGACGGCGTACATGCACGTCTCGGCGGGCTGCGGGACAAACCGCTACACCCCGATACGGTTCGCGTGCCCGCCGGAGGCGACGCTGCTGACGCTTACGGGTTCGGGGGCCTCATAGTCGATGTGAGCCACCCGGCTCCGCCGGAGCGGGTGGCTGCCGCAATGCCTGCGCAAGGCATTGCGCGGGCTCATCGCGCTGACGGCCGCAGCGGGGTCGCGATCGGGCCTGTCATGGGCAGGCCCCTCCAGGGCCCCTCATGCCTTTGCCTTTCCAGGCCCCTCATGCCTTGGCCCCTCCAGGCCCCTCATGCCTTGGCCCCTCCAGGCCCGTACAAGCGCGCTGAGCCACTTCAACGATCCAGCGCAACATCTGGTGGCCCGGGGTCTCACCCGCTCGGCGTGGCGGGTGTGGACGACCCGCCGCCCGCTGCCACCACGGTCACCCCCGCGTGCTGCCCCTACGTCGTGATCGCGGGCCTGGCCCACCATCTGATCCTGGCAACGCTTCGAGCCTGCCCCCTCGACGACGACGGGCAGCATCGACCTCTCACCAGTCGGCCGGCCAAGCACTACAGAGCCGACTCCCCGCCGTCAACCTCCCCAAAACCGGATTTCGTCTCCGGCCAGCGGTGGGCTAAAGTAAACGACGTCGCCACGGCACAGACCACTTGAGTGGCCCGCTGAACAGCGACATCGGGGTGTAGCGCAGCTTGGCAGCGCGCTTCGTTCGGGACGAAGAGGTCGTGGGTTCAAATCCCGCCACCCCGACAGTGTGAGACACCGAGAAGAGGCCTTGACCGGTTCGCCGGTCAGGGCCTCTTCTGCATGGCGGAGGCGTTGTCCGATTGCCCGGGACCCCGCGAGCACCCGCCCAAAACCTCAGGCTAGCCTCACCTCATGTCTTCGAGGCTCTACGTACGCGCCGGGCTGGTCGCCCTGGCCACCGTCTTTCTCGCCGCCTGCGGCACCACCGACACCGGGTCGTCCGCCGGCAACGCCGACGTCGCCACCGGCGGCCGTCTGTTCGCCACGGCGGACGCCGAGACCGCCAAGCTCGGCACCGACGCCGAACCGGGCGCCTTCCCCCGGACCATCACCCACGCGCTC
>CBFGQM010000285.1:0-6861 GCA_965650905.1 uncultured Streptomyces sp.
AGACGGCGGTCTCGTACTACTGCCCCTGGGAACCCTGTTCTCCGCCGTCCGCATCCCAGGACACCTGGTACACGCTGCCGCAGGCAGCGAGGATCCAACAGTGGTGGACGAGTTCCTCGCCGAGGCCCTCTTCGAAGGCCCGGTCATCTGCGACCCACGCGGAAGCCGCTACTACGCCCTCGTGCCCGCCGGCACCACCGTGACGTGGCGCGATCCACGAGCGGAGTGCTTGGGACACGGAACCTACCTCGGCGTACCCCGCCTGGACGCAGTACACCCGAACCACCGCGCCTGGTCGCCTTACTGGTCGGTGCCGATGCCTTCGGCTGCTGAACTGTGCGGGCCGTACGCCGTCGCGCAACTGGTGGCGGTCGGCGGCCACCTGACCGCCGAAGAGGAAACAGTGTGAGCGGCACCAGCCGGCAGTGGCGCGACGACGGCAGCGGCTCCGGCCACACGCAGCGAACAGCTGGCAACACCACACACACCGCCAAACGGAAAGCGTGGCGCGCCTTCTTCGACCACTCCACGCACTGTGGCGACTGCCGGCCTGGCGAGATGCGGTGCGAGGAAGCCACAAAGCTGCTGAGGGCGTGGCGCAAGCTGCCCTCGTTGAGGAGCCCAGCTGTCGCTCAGCATGCTGCTGCCCCCGGAGGGCGTAGCTAGGGCCGGGCGACCCGGCCGTCCTACCCGGTTTCAGGGCATCAGGCGGTGGGTGCCAGCGCGATCAGGATTGACTGGAAGTCGTAGTTACTGCCGCTCGGGGCCTGCAGGTAGGCGCCGCCGTACTGGGTGACCGCCGTCGGTGACTTCGGCTTGCCGTCGTACAGCGACATGTCCGAACCGTTCGCGCTGCCCGGGTCATTGCCCTGCGGCGGTGTACCGTCGGTCGGCGTCGCGCCCTCGGTCGGGGTCGCGCCGGCCGAAGGCATCGAGGACGCAGTCGGCGTACTGGTCGGCACGTCCGCGCCGGTCGCCGCGTCCATCAGCACCGGCTGGGCCTCGGCCTGGGCGTAGACGATGCCGTGGAACGCCGCGGTGACCGCCGGGACGACCCGGCTCGCCGACTGGTCGGTGTGCCCCCAGGTCTTCTTGCCGGTGGTGTCGTCGAAGCCGATGATCTCCTTGCCGCCGGACTCGCCGGACGTGCAGACCACAGCCTTGGCCTGATCACCCCAGCAGGTGAAGCTGCTCAGTTGCTCGTCCACAACCTGTGACTTGGTCTGTACGACGGCGCCGCTGGCTATGTCGACCGAGTACAGGGCGTTCTTGTACTTGTCGTTGCCCGTGTACGAGTTGGAGGCGAGGTAGGCGCGCTTGGAGCCGCTGCCTGCCGCGTTCAGGTAGTCCTGCTTGGTCGGGGTCTGCTTGGTGATCTTGCCGGTCGCACCATCGGCGATCACGATCGTGCCGTCGGCCGCACCCTCCTGGTTGCCGCCCTTCGCGCCGGCGACGACACCGTTCAGCACGCCCGCAGGGGTGACGAACGGAATGACGGTCGACTTCTGGGTCTTCGGGTCGGCATAGACCGTGAACACCTCGCCGCCCTTCTTGGCGGCCGCCTCGCCGGCGGCTCCGACACCCACGACGATCTGCCCGGTGGCGGCGTCGTAGGCCTGGCTCACCACGTTGTCGCCGCCTTGGCCGGCGCCGAGGGCCGGGGTGAGGTCCGCGGTGACCTCGGCAACCTTCTTGCCGTCGCTCGCGTTGAGCCACTGGAACACCACCTGGCCCTTGGCCTTCTGGGTGCCGTTGCCCTTGTCGTTCTGAACGTAAGCGATCGCTACGACGTCCTTGCCGTCCAGTTGGACGCCCATCGGTGCGGTCACGTCCAGCGTCTCGGTGGTGGACGCCGCAGCGGACGGGGCGGTCCAGGGCTCGCCCTTCGCGGCGATGTTGCGGCCGGTGACACCGGTGAGTCCCGCGATCAGGGAGGTCTGGCCCACCATGCCGGACTGGAGCGTGTACTGATTGTCCTTGGCCGTGCGCTCGACCCCGAACGCCGACATCGCGACGAATGCCTTGGGAGGGTCGAAGGAGGCTACTGCCGGCGCTGACGGCGTGGTGGCGCTGCCGCCGCTCTCGGGCGTCGAGTTGGACTTGTCGTCGTTGCCGCTGCAACCTGCCAGCAGAACGACGGTGGTGGCGACGCTGACAACGGCCATCGGACGCTGCATCGTTGGTCACTCCCCCTACTAGTCGACCCGGGTAGTCGACCCGGTAATGACGCTCGAACGCTAGCAGTTGGCGCTCCCTCCGGCCGAGGCAGCAGTCCGCGGCTCCGCCCCATGGCCTCGTGAGGCGCAGTGTTCGTAGAGGCGGAGCACCGTCGGCCTGTGGTCGACGCCGCGCCGGTGTACGTACAAGGGACATCGAGCTGGACGCTGAACGGGAGGCTGCTGAACAGGCCGCGCCCCGTTGAACAACTCGACACCCTGGCGCACCCTCTGTTCACCACGACTGCCACAGACCGGAAAAGCACACGGCGCCACGCTCTGGTGCGTGCCCGCGCCCCCGGGGCAGGGGCCACTGCGCCCTGCTGTGAATGGACCGCCCGCCTGATCTCGTACGAGGGAGCGGGTGCGGTGGTGAGCCCCGAGCGTCGCGGTCGGAGGCATACCGCGTTGTGGCTCCGGGGCGTCAGGCCGCCAGCTTGTTGAACTTGCGGATCTGCTGGTCGAAGAACCGGGCCGGAATGATGCGGCGTAGCAGGCTGATGCGCCGGGCGAACGGGCCGGCGGTGGAGCGCAGCCGCGGCTCGCGTGCGGTGGCCGCCGTGATGATGGCCTGGGCGACGACGCTGGGGGCGTCGCCGCCCGTGACCGCCTCGGCGATCACTTGGTCGACGATGCGCCGCTGTTTCGCGTAGACCGGCAGCGACGTGTCGGGCTGCACGAGGTTGCCCTCGAACGCGGTGTTGGTTCCACCCGGCTCGACGAGCAGGACCCGCACGCCGTACTCACGCACCTCGTGGTCCACGGACTCGGAATACCCCTCCACCGCGTGCTTGGACGCGATATAGGCGGCCATGTACGGCTGGGGGATCAACCCGTAGATCGACGACAGGTTGATGATGCGGCCACGGGCGAGGCCCTGCACGGGCCCGGTGCTGACGAAGACCCGGACGCACAAAATTTGGACGCGCTGTCCACGCGTATCGTCGACACGCTGCTGCACGGTGCGGGACGACGCGCCTGAAGCCGCACCCCACCCGAAGCGAGCACCACCACGCCCGAGCGCCGCGCAGCCCCGATGTTGTGCCGTAGCTCCACGGCTTCCTCGCTCACGTCGCTGTCGACGGCCCGCACCACGTTCAGCACGCCCTGGAGCCCGGCGAGCGCGTCGGTGACCTGGCCGAGTTCGGCGCGGCATCGGGCCGCCTGGGCACGGCGGGCGCGGGCCTGCTCGCCGGTGGGCCCGGCGATGCGGGCGTACGCGTCGGCAAGGGCGTCGAACTCGGGCAGGGCGGCCGGTTGGCACCACGTTCATGGTGTCTGTGACGCCGATCTGCGGATTGACCGTCGCCCCATATGTCACCCCATGTAGTCGCGGTGTTATCTAGGGGAACACCACGGTGGTCAACACTACGGCGGCGACCACCACAAGGGCCGTGCCGAGCAGCAGGTTCGCCGCACCTTTGGGGATGTTGTTGTCCACCATGCCGCCGGACACCGTGAACAACAGCCAGCAACCCCACCACGCCTCCAGAACGCCGAAGAGCAGCAGACCGGACACCGCTGCCGCCGCGTCCCAGTTGTCGTGGATGGCCGTCTCGTACGAGGTGTTCCGGGCGATCACCACGCCGAGCTGTGGCAGGATGAGACTGGCCAGCGCGCCGACGCCGGCGAACAACAGCAGTCGCCTGACCAGGGACAACAGGGAATTCACCAGAAGCCTCCACGTTCTTCGACGGAGAACTGGGCCAGGCGGTCGCGGGCGTCCCGCACCCGGTGAGCCGGCCAGTGCTCCCGATTCGCAAGGTGGACGAGCACTTCTCGCAACGTGTCCACCAGTTCGGTCAGTTCCGCGACTTGTCGCTCACGCGCCCGTACGACGGGGCGTATCGCCCACAGCTCTGCCACCGCGCCCAGCGCTCCGGCCGCCATGAGTGCTGCCACCAGTGCCGCGCGGCGCACGTCGGTGACAAGAAGGGTGAATGCCGGAACCAGCACCACCGCGGCCTGGAGGCAGCGCAGCGTCAGTTGTCGACCGCCACGGTGCACGGACGCACGTAGACCCTCCGCTTTCTGCAGCAGGGCCTCGAACTCCTGGCCGGTCTCGACGGCACGGTCCCCGGAGGAGGGAAACGGCTCGGACTTCGAGGTATCACCGGTTCGTCGCGGGCGGCGGAAGCCCCGGATCACAGCAGTTCCTTCAGCGTCCGGTAGAAGTGGTCGAGCAGCGCGCCGACACCCGTGCTGTCCAGTTGACTCAGGCGCGGCCGGAGCGAGTCACTGAAGCTGTGTCGCAGCAATTGGGAACTGATCGGGACGACGGCGATCCGGATGTCGTTGTGGTCGGCCAGGTCACGAAGTGCCGTGCAGAACCCGGACTCGGCGGCCGGCGGCTGCGCGGCGGTGTCGGAGCCAGGCACGTAGTAGTCCCGCGCCTCGTCGATGCGATCCCAGATCAGGTCGGCCTTCGACACCGCGACGATCATCCAGCGCAGGCTCCGCTGGGCGGCGCGAGTCTCGTTAATGCGCTCGCATAGCGTCTCGAAGTCGGCGAGCTCCTTCTCCAAGTGCCAGGCTCGGATCGCCTCCGGTGTGAGGACGCCGGAGCTGTCCCGCGCCGCCCGCTCCACCACGTTCTGGTTGGGGCGGTTCCACACCCTGTTGTGGCCCCAGCAGACCACGTGGATGATGCCCTTCGGTGACGTGTGCTCGCTGAGGATGCGAGTCATGGCCCGGTCCCGCTCCTGCGCCACCTGACCCGGCACCACCAGGGCGGAGACCCTGATCCGCAGTGACCCCAGGACGAGGTTGCGGTGTCCCAGCTCGGGGACGAGGCTCTTCTTCGTCTCCTCACCGCCCAGCCGGACGCCGCCCTCCGAAAGGGCCTGGAACAGCATCGTCTTGCCCGCGCCGGGTTCACCGGTGAAGGCGATGGTGTGCCGGACGAGACCCGGGCCGGCCATGCCCGCCTGGACGTGGGAACGGCGCCCCGCCGGAGCGTCGACTGCACGAACGGCCGCGTCCCAACTGGTCCGGACCTCATCCCAGTTGTCTGACATTCAGCCCCATCCCCCGTGTCCCGATGCGTCGTTGCCCGCAACATGATAGCGACGCGACCGGGCCGGGCGGACGAAGAAATGACGGAACGTCATACATCAACTGGCAGCGCAGCCTGCCGTGGTCGGGCGGCGGCTCCAGGTGGCGTCTTGGCGCGGTTGATCGGAAAGACACACCGCCGCCCCTGCTCGAAGGAGGCAGGCGCTGACCCCGAGCGAGTCGTCGGCGCTCATTGCCCCGAGGGGCCTGCCGCGCTCGACCATGGCGGCGACGATGGCGTCACCGAAGGCGGACTCCGTATGGATGGGGCTCATGGCTACGCGGTGACTCCGTCCGTTACGTTGCGTCCGCTGGCGGTGGTTACGTCAAAGTGACCGGTTACGGCGGCGGTGATGAGGGCCTGGCGGCGTTCGGCGAGTAGGTCGAGCTGCGACCGCATGGCCGCGACTGCTCGTACGAACCAATCATGGGCATCGTCCAGACGGAGGGTGACTGCTTCCTGACTCTGAACGTCAAGGCGAGGGATGCGAAGCGACAGTAGGTTGCCCTCGCTGAGGCTGGGCATCGTCGCCGCCAGGGAACGAGCCAGCAACTGTGTTCGAACATACTGAGACCGCAGAACATATGCCAGAAAGGTTGGTCGAAGCCGACTTGACGGGTGGACAGCAATGCAATCGCTGCCGCAGACCCAGCCATCCTGGTGGTCACTCACGAGGGCGGCTCGACCCAGGTCGCCCTTCCGTCCCACTACGAGGTCGCCCGACCGAAGCAGATGCCTCGAGAGACGCGCAGCCGTTGCGAGCGAAACCGAATGGTGTCGGTCGGGAGTGATCTCCCCGTTCTTGATGTGAAGGGGGTTCACCATCGGGATTCCGCCGTCTTCATATTCAGAGGCGTTGAATACGGTGCCGAACGGTCCCGTAGTCACCGCGACACCCAGCCTGCGCAGTTCCACCATCTCAGCGCGATTCTCGGAGAGCTCGCGGTAGATGGTGGACTCCCAACGCTCCTCGACGAGGTTGACGTGACGTGTTCGAGCATGGGCGAGCTGGTCGATGCGGACGGTCTCGGCGTCGAGGAAGTCGGCGATGCGGCGCTGCTCCTCCAGTGGCGGAGACGGGATCTCCAGCTCACCAATGAGCGCAGCGCTCAGATTCTGTAGCCCCGTCGTCGTGGAGCTCAACTTCCTAATCTGCTGCTTGGCGTACGTACTATTCATGAAGTACCACGCGAATCGTGAGTTATGGGTTGGCGCGAGGCGGAGTCTCTGCAGGAAGTTCGAAAATGAAGCTCCTGCCGATCCGTCACCAACGTATCCAGTCTTTCCCAGGTGGACGTCACTACCACTGGATCGCACAACCAGAAGGTCACCTCTGGCCAGACGTGTTCGTGAAATTTCCCGTTCGCTCAACGAGCGATGTGCAGGGTCCTTGGGATTCAGGTTTCCGTCGAGATCAATCTCCGTAGACCGTAGTACAGGCACGCCGCAACCGTCTTCCGGGTCATCACCCCAAGCTCCCGAATCTGTATCCGCGAGGCAATACTTGAGCTTCATCGATGCGTCACCTCCCCCAACAGCGCTTGAATCTCCGCCTCCAGCGACTTCAATTCCGCGTCGATCTCCGTCAGC
>CBFGQM010000286.1:0-6861 GCA_965650905.1 uncultured Streptomyces sp.
CCAGGATCGTCGGATCGGTGAGCGAGTGGCAGTAGATCTCCGAGGGCGGCTCGGTCGGCAGCACCCCTGACGCGGCCTGGGCGTGCGCGGTCGCCAGTTGCTTGTATCCCTCGGCGACATGGAAGGTCCCGGAGAACGCCTCGCGCGGGTCGACGGAGGTGTCGCGCAACCGGGGAAGCCGCTTGAGCAGCATGTTCACCTTGAGCTGTGCGCCCTCGGACGGGGCGGACGGCTCCTCGCCGGTAAGGGTCGCGAGCTCCTGCGGTGACGCGTTCACAAGAACGTGCCGGGCTGAGACGGCTCCTTCTCCTTCCGCGGTCCGGAACGTGACCTCGGCCGACCGTCCGTCCGTCGTGATCCCGAGCACCTCGTGCCGGGTGGCCACGGCCGCGCCCGCGGCCCGTGCCGCGGCGGCAAGCGCGTCGGTCAGGGCACCCATACCGCCCACCGGCACGTCCCAGGCGCCCGTGCCGCCGCCGATCACGTGGTACAGGAAGCAGCGGTTCTGCCGCAGTGAGGGGTCGTGCGCGTCCGCGAAGGTGCCGATGAGCCCGTCGGTGAGCACCACACCGCGTACGAGATCGTCGGCGAAGGTCTCCTCGATGACAGCCCCGATCGGCTCCTCGAAGAGAGCCCGCCACGCCTCCTCGTCGTCGATGCGGCGGCGCAGTTCGTCCCGCGTGGGCAGCGGTTCGGTGAGCGTGGGGAACACCTGCTTGGCGACGCGGCCGGTCATCCCGTAGAAACGCTGCCAGGCCTGGTACTCTCGGTCCGAACCGGTCAGCCGCGCGAAGGCCTCCCGGGTGCGCCGCTCGCCCCCGCCGACGAGCAGCCCGGCCGCCCGTCCTTCCCGCTCGACGGGTGTGTACGAGGACACCGTGCGTCCGCGGACCCGGAAGTCGAGGCCCAGGTCCCGGACGATCTTCCGGGGCAACAGGCTGACGAGGTACGAGTACCGCGACAGGCGGGCGTCGACCCCGGTGAACGGCCGGCTTGACACGGCGGCGCCCCCCGTGGTCCCCAGCCGTTCCAGGACCAGGACGGACTTACCGGCACGGGCCAGGTAGGCGGCGGCGACGAGACCGTTGTGTCCCCCGCCGACGATCACGGCGTCGTATCCCTCGTGTCCAGGCATGCCTCTTCGTAACACGGGGTGATCCAGGTCGGCCATACGGGCACGGCAGGCGGCGGGCAGCCGAGCGGGGCAGGCACCGGCCGCACGGCCTCAGCGGCCGGTCACGCCTCCGTGGCCGCCCGGCCGCCCGGTACTGCCGTAACGCGGCCACCCTCCGGTACAGCGGGACCGCCTCCAAGCCGCGTCCGAGCTGTTCCAGTGCGGGCCTGAGCCCGGGGCGTCTCGGCCGCCGGGCGGAGGCGGGCAGGTGTACCGGGCAGTCGCCGCCGAGCGGACGTGGTGGCCGCGTGGCGGCTCCGGGGACGTGTCCCGGTGTCCGACGAGGACGGCCCGGGCGGCGTCGAGGTCGAACGGCGGCGCCCCGGTGGCGATCTCGTACAGCACGCAGCCGAACGAGTGAGGTCGCTGCGCTGGTCGACAGACGCGCCGCCGATCAGCTCGGGCGACATGTGGTGCTCCGCCTCCCCCGGCTCCCCCGGCTCCCCCGGCTCGTCCGGCTTGGCGAGCTATCCGCCGACTTTGTACGGTGCCGGGCGCGAGCCGGGGCCCAGCCGTGACATGGCGCGGATAATGTGTTTGGGCGGCAACTGCCAGCGGACACCCGCGGGAATGCTGCGCAGCAGGGTGCCGGCGAAACGCAGCCGACGGGTCACCGTGTCGGGTGGCGGCGCGGATCTTCCGTACAACTCATGGGCGTACGGCGGCAGTGCGGAGTACGCCAGGTCGGCCACACGCCGCCACAGCAGTGCGCGCGCCGGGACCAGCAGAAGCGGTGTGGGCGGACTGCGCAAGAAGTCGTCGACGTCCCGCGCCTCCGGTCCCGCGGCCAACTCCGGGCGCACCTTCTCGAAGTACCCGGCGAGTTGGGCCTGGTCGGTGGGTACGTCCTCGGGGTCAAGGCCCACCAGGCGTGCGCTGACGCGGTTTTCGCCGATGTAGCGGTCGGCCGCCGCGTCCGTGAGGGGGAACCCGGAGCGGCGTGCGACATGGAGGTAGGAGTCGATCTCGGCGCAGTGCACCCAGAGCAGCAACTCGGGTTCGTCGACGCGGTAGCGCCCACCGGTGCCGGGGTCCGTCGCCGTAAGCATGGTGTGGATCTTCCGGACCCGGGCCGCTGCCGCCTCGGCCGCCTCCGTCGTGCCGTACGTCGTGGTGCCGACGAAGTTGGCCGTCCGCATCAAGCGGCCCCAGGCGTCCTCACGGAAGTGGGAGTTCTGCATGACGCCGCGCACCGTGCGGGGGTGCAGGGCATGGAGATAGAGCGCGCGAATGCCGGCGACCCACATCATCGGGTCGCTGTGCAGCTGCCAGGTGACGGAGGAAGGGCCGAAGAGCCCCGGGTCGCCGGTGCGATTCGCGTCCACGCCGCCAGTATGACCGTGTTTCCTGATCGGCGACGATCAACGTGCCTGACCTGCGCCGATACCAACAACAACCAATCAACGGGACCCCGCCGCAGAGCGGGCCGATGTCGATACAAACCGGCCCGGCCAGGAAGAGTCGACAACAACTCCACTCCTTGCACACGAGATCTCCACGACATTCGTCGGTCTCGCGTACCGCCACGATGCCATCACGGTATGTCTCGATCAACGTGACCCTCACCCCGCGCCCACGACACTTTCTGCATCATCATTCACATTCTCTGCACATTGCCCATCAGTTCATCGCGCGCACTTCAACAGCCCATCACCTCTGGAGGTCCGTACCCGTTGAGCGTTGATATAACTTGCACCCTCCAAACCTCTGACGGGAAACTCCCGCCTGAACGGAAGGAAAAGCACTGATGGGTAGGACTGGACAGCCGCTGCGCAGAACCATAATCACCGGAGGACTGGTGGCCACCGTGGCTGCGCTTTCCGGCTGTTCGTCGAAGACGGAAAGCACGGAGACGGATAACGCCGCAAACGCCGATGCGGCGAAGGCTACTTCGGCGTCACCGAATGCGCAGGCGCCGTCTTCGGGCGACCGACCGGACTCGCCCTGGGCGGCCTTCGCAAGGCTGATGGACGGCAACGAGCGCTGGGTGGACGGCAAGCTGCAGCACCCCGACCGCGACCCCAGCCGACGCGGGTTCGTCGCCGAGGAGCAGGACCCCTACGGCGTGATCCTCTCGTGCATCGACTCCCGGGTGCCGCCGGAGCTGCTGTTCGACACGGGGCTCGGCGACCTGTTCGTGATGCGCACCGGCGGACAGGTGGTGGAACCGGTGGTCGTCGGTTCCGTCGAGTACGGGCCCATGACCTCGGGCACCCCGCTGATCGTCGTCCTCGGCCATCAGCGCTGCGGCGCCGTCAAGGCGGCGTACAAGGCACTGAAGGACGACAAGCCACTGCCCGGCAACCTGCAGTCGATCGCCGAAGCCCTGCGCCCGGCGTACGAGGTGATCGCCAAGGAGAAGCACGCCGACCCGGTGGACGCCATGACCCGCGTCCACGTCAAGCAGATCTCCGCCGACCTGCGGACCAACAAGGACCTTGCTCCGCTGGTGAAGAAGGGCGACCTGGCCGTGGTCAGCGCCTACTACTCGCTCGATACCGGCCGCGTGGAAGTCCTCACCGGGGCACCCTCCGCCTGACAGCGGGAACCCCCTCAAGCGACTCGGCCCGCCAATCCGCGGGGCGGTACGTAGAGAAACGAGTCGGTTCCGGATCGAACTCCCGGCCTCCTTCAGAGTTGGGTCTCGACGATTTCAGGGCGCTACGGAAGTTGACCATTTCCCTGTACTGGTGTCTCGTAATTCTTTTCGTGGAACCTGAGGCAATGGTCATGAGTTGGCGATCTATGGGTGCTGATCTTCGGGTGGAGCGCATTGAGGGTGGCCGCGGGGCGGCTGACGGATGACGTGTCGATCGGGCTGCTGACCACGGTTTTCCCAGAGGAGGCGGGGCCGCGGCGTATGAGGCCAGGGCGCGGGAGGAGCGGACGCGCTCGTTGCCGTGACTCCCGCCCTGACCTCGGCGAGGATGCCATATCGTGAACCGACCGCTCCCCGGAGTGGTCCAGGTACTTCATGAACGTTAAGGTGGGCGCCTGGTCGACCATCGCGTCCAGCGCTCGCCGGGTCTGCCACTCGTCGAGTCGAATACGAAGCTGGGGGGATGCAGTGGCGGGGAAGCGGGCGGGTAGGCCGCGTGAGACCGTCGGTCGGGACCGCGTCATGGAAGCGGCCCTGCAGATGTTCCTTCAGAACGGCTATGCAGGAACCAGTCTCAAGGCACTCGCCCAGGAACTCGGCATCTCCGCACCGGCCTTGTACTGGTACTTCTCTTCCAAGGAAGAGCTGTACGTCTCCGTGATCGAGGAGGCGATGACCGACTTCGTCACGTATGTCAGCCAGTCGATCACCGACGACGATCCCGTGGTTCGACTGGGACAAATCGTACGCGCGCATGTCACCTGGCAGCTGGAAAAGTCCGACATTGCACGGGCGTTCGACTTCACGATGATACGCAGGGGCCAGAGCCGCGAGATCCCGAGCGATCGCCTGGAGCCGATCGTGAAGATGGAGATCGAGTACGTCAAGAATCTCAGGGACGTCCTCGCTGCGGGCGTGGAACAGGGCGTCTTCATGGTCGATGACGTGAAGACCACCGCGTTCGCGATCACCTCCATGTGCGAGTACGTCAACACCTGGTACAGGCCGGACGGCGAACTGTCCATCGCGGCTGTGGCCAACCGCTACGACGGACTTGTGATGCGGATGCTGGGGGCGCATCCCTCGAACCGGATCAGCCGGGACTGAGGCACACCGGCCACAGGCATCAGCCACCTTGCCCTGACCTGCAGCCACACCCGGCGAACTAACTTAATTAACGTGCATTAAGGTCTTGTTTTGCCGCCTCGCCCGACGATACGGTTCAGCGGACCCTGGTTGACTCCACCCGAGGAGAGGCGATGACTGTCGAAAGCACCCTGAGTCTCCTAAAGGCGTACCACGAGGCTTGGGAGCGTGGTGACCAAGAGGCGGGCATCGCCTTCTTCGCCGAGGACCTCGTCGTACACATGGGCGGCAACGGCCCCCTGGCAGGCGTATACACCGGTCGCGACTCGTTCGTGCGTGACTGGATCGGTCGCGTCGCCGAGTACACGGACGTGTGGGAGGTCAGCGGGAACGACACCCTACTCGTGGGTGACGACGGTGTTCTACTGCTTGTCCACGAGACATGGGCCCGTGGGGACCGGTCAGTGACCACGAAGCGGCTGGGTTTCTACAAGGTGACCGGCGACAAGATAGTGGAGTGCTACTTCTCCGACATGAACCAGCCTGAGGTCGACGCCTTCTTCGGTGATCTGCACTAGCAACAACACTCCGTGACGTTGCAGTACTAGCCGGACCCGGCCTCCCGCTTCTGGCGCTCCCTGCCCCGCAGTTGGCGCGTCGGCAAGATCCCCCCGATCTCGGATCGGGGGGATCTGACCATTTTGCAACTCCCCGTCGTGGCACGGCAGTCCACCGCAGGGGGCCCGCACGCCGTCAGTGACGCCGCAAGTCCACCGAGAGCAACGACCGGGTGATGGTAATGGCCTGGTCGACACAGACGTCCAGGCCCTGCTCCTCACCGTTCCAGTCACACCATTCGTTGGCGTTGTCGAGGATCTTCACCACGACCCGGGCCATCTTCTCGACCTCGTCGTGGTCGTATCCGAGTTCGCGCGCCGCAGCGGCATACATCCGCTCGTAGAGTCCGACCCATTCGTCGACCTCAGCCCGCGTCTCCGGCTGCAGGAAGGGGTTCAGGCGGTCGAGTGCTCGCAGGATGTCCCAGGAGTCGTTCTCCCGTGACTGAAGCTGACGCTTCAGATGGACTCGCACCATCGCGTCCCAGAAGTCGCTCGGGTTGTCGGCGCCGTCCACTGCCTCGAGTACGGCGGCAGCGAACCGGCTGAAGTGCCAACGGAAGGCCTCGGCCACCACCTCGTCCCGTCCGCCGGGGAAGTGGGAGTAGATACTGGGGGCCTTCATGTTGACCTTCCTCCCCAGGCTCCGCATGGAGACCGAGGAGTACCCCTCCGCCGACGCCAGCTCGATGAACGCCTCGAGAATCCGGCTGCGACCGGGCGTCAGGCCGGACCAGTCCAGCTTCTGGAGGTAGTGACGCAGTTCCTCTGCAGCGTGCATACGCGGTGCCGTATTCATAACCATTCCAATGTCGTCATCCTCCAGAGGCTTTGCCCAACCGCGGACGGATCTCGACGGGCAGCCCAAAGGGCATCACACGCCCTGAGAAGCAGTCTCTCGTGTGGATACTAACGTTAGCTAGTTTCAGCCGAGGTGCTGAATCGGTCAGGCGGGAAAACCGACTGACCGAAACGACGCTTCGTTACGGTGACACGAGGCCCGACTCCGCGTGGGCGGCCCCGAGCGGGCGTGGTCAGCCCAAGCGGTCGAGCGCAAGTTCCGCGCCGGTCGCCGCCGTCACCTGCTCCACGGTGACGCCAGGTGCAAGTTCACGCAGGACCAGTCCGCCATCGAGCACGTCGATCACCCCGAGATCGGTGATGACGCGGTGCACCACCGCCTTTCCGGTCAGCGGGAGGGTGCATTCCTCGACGATCTTGGACCGCCCTTCCCGATCGGTGTGCTCCATGACCACGATCACTCTGCGGGCTCCGTGCACCAGGTCCATGGCGCCGCCCATCCCCTTGACCATCTTGCCGGGGACCATCCAGTTCGCGAGGTCGCCCTTTCGGGATACCTGCAAGCCGCCCAGGACCGCTGTGTC
>CBFGQM010000287.1:0-6848 GCA_965650905.1 uncultured Streptomyces sp.
CCGTTCCACGATTCCGTCGCGCAGTTCCATAGCGGAGTGCACAACACCGTGCAGATCACCGAATCGACGCTTGGACCAGGCGATCACCTCGCCCATGGCCTTGCTGTCAGCGACATCCGCGCGTTCGTACACCGCCTCACCGCCGAGCGCGGCCAATTCGGCAAGTTGCGCGCGGATGTGCTCGTCCTCGGCCCTGCGCCCGACCAGAACCAGCCGCGCGCCTGCCGTCCGGGCAAGATGCTGCGCCAGCATGCGGCCGATGCCACCCGTACCGCCGATGACGAGGTAGACACCGCGGTCACGGAAGACCTTCCGGTCCGCCGACGGGAGCGCCCGCGGGCGGAGGCGCTTGACGTGACGCCGCCCACCCGCCAGAGCAACTTCCTCTCCAGAGGCGTGCGCGGGTTCGGCGAACAGCGCATCAGTGATCGCCGCCGGGTCCGCCGTTTCCGGACGGTCGGAGTGCACACCGATGTCGAGGCAGTTGACCGAAACCGCAGGCAGTTCCTTGGCCAGCGACTTGGCGAAGCCTACGAGACTGCCAGCCTGTGCGTTGCCGATCCGCCGCCCGTCGACATCGTGGACGTCGTTGACCACGATGTGGAGGTCTTCCACCGACCGCAGCCGATCCGCCGTGGACAGAGCCTGGACGAGACGGAACAGGGCACCGGCCCCGCGCGCACTGGTGGGTAGCATCTCAGGCGCGCCCGCTGGGTCGTGTACACCGCCGAGGAACCACACGTGCTGAGTCCGCTCGGTCTCACGCAGGAGCCGCGCGAGCGCGTCGGAATCACTGACGTCGATCTCCCAGGAGCGCTCCCCCACCCGCCGGGTGGTGCGCCCCAGGACGTAACGGCGTACCGCGTGCTCCGGGTATCGGCGGGCGATCTCGGTGTCCAGACCGAAGCAGCGCGGCGGATGCACGATGAGGCATTCGCCGGAGGACCGAGGGAGCGAGAGAGGCGGAACACCCGTCCCGGCCGCCGGCTGGGGCGCCCAGTACGGCGTGAAGAAGAAACGGCAGAAGTCGTTCTGCTTGCCTCGCACCGACACCTCGCGCATCGAGACACACGGGTTACCGGAATCATCGAGAACCATGACGTCGTAACCCTCGGGGCCGAGCCTGCGTACGTACACATGCGTTGCTTCGGACAGGTCGCGGAGAACCCGTATCTCCTCCACGGAGAAAGGCATCATCAGCCGGTCAGGTCCCGAGGATGCGGTGAATCCGAGCGCCGTGACGGCTTGGAGCGCGGCATCCAGCACGGTCGGGTGGTATCCGAACGATCCCCTGGCACGGGCGGCAGCAGCCCCATCGATCCGGGCCAGCGCTTCTCCGGCCCCTCCACGGATCTCCCTGATTCCGCGGAAGAGCGGTCCATAGGACAGCCCCAGAGCCTCAAAGCGCTGGTACACAGCATCCTGCTGCAGCGCCTTCGGGCAGCGCTGACGCATCCGACCCAGGTCGACCGCCGGCTCGATGCCATCCGTGCCGAGGGCCTGCCAGGTTCCGCGCGAGAAGGTGACGGCTTCGCCTTCGTGTTGTCCCCGTATCTCGTACGAGACCGAGCCGTCGGCCTCATGCACGTCGATCGACAGCTCGCGGCCGGGCGGAGGCACGGTGACCGTCCTCATCCACGCAACGCGTGTGAAACGGTGCGGCTTGGCGCACTTGTCTCCGAGGGCAGCCATCACCTGCCCGATGTGAGCAACGCCGGGCAGCACTGCTTCGCCACGGACCCGGTGGTCATCGACGAGCGGATCGCTTGCGTCCATCCACACCGTCGGGGACTTCCTGGGTGATACGGAACGGGTATCGGCGCCATCAGGTTCCGTCGCGGCCGTTCCGGCCGATCGGGCACGTCCGGACTCCGAGGGGCCTTGCCCCGTCTCCGGGATCCAGTGCCGGATCCGCTCGAAGGGGTAGGTCGGCAGCGAAAGGCGACGCGGACGCTCTCCGGTATAGAACCGTTCCCACTCCACTCGGCCGCCGCCCGCCCAGTGCTCGGCAACGGCGTGCGGATCGGTCAGCTCGGCCTTCTCAGCAGGGCTCCCGTCGCTATGCGCGGTCGTGTACACGCTGGCACCGCCTGCGCCGGACTCGGCGAACCGGCCGAGATGCCCGATCAGCTCCGCGGTGGAGCTCGCCACGATGGCAAGGCGCCTCTCCTTCGGTTCGCGGCCGAGTTGCAAGGTGAATGCCAGGTCCCGCAAGGGCATGACAGCCGCCGCACGTCGGGCCGAGGGACAGGCCAGGCTGCGGGCCAGTGCGTCGAGCGACCGGTCCACGACGTCGTAGTAGCTGTCCGGGCCGCCGTAGTTCTCCGATATCCAGTCGCAGAACTTGTTCAGTCGCAGCAGTCCCAGGCCCAGGTCCCCCACCGGTTCCTCGACGGGGACCTCGCCGGGTTCGACTCCCATCAGGTCCGCGACCGCGGCACGCATCTCGACGACCGTGCGCGCGTGCCCGCCGGTGTCGAGCTCGCCTGTCTCACGACCGGCCGCAACGGCGTCCGCCAGGGCCTGTGCCATGTTTCGAAGGCGCTCGTCGGTGCGCGCGGACAGGACAAAGACCCGGTCTCCGGAATCCGGTTCCGCTTCCGCTTCCGGTGCCGCGCTGCCCTCAAGGTGCTCCTCCAGGAGCAGGTGCGCATTGACACCGCCGAAGCCGAACGAGCTGACGCCGGCCCGCCTGGGCAGCTCGTTGCCTGCCTCATCTCGAAGCCGCGGCCAGGCCTGCGTATCGGTGGCGATGCGCAGCGGGCTGCCGTCCAGCTGGATATGGGGGTTGACCGTCTCGATATGCAGGTTTCCGGGAATGTTCCCGTGCTTCATGGACAGGACGGCCTTGAAGATGCCGGCCATACCAGCCGCGGCCTCCAGATGGCCGATGTGGGACTTGCCCGAACCGATCACCGTGGTGGGTTCGGTCAGCCGGGGCCGGCCTGCTCGCTCACGCGCCTCTCGGAACGCCCGCTTGAGCCCATTGATCTCGATCGGGTCTCCGAGTGCGGTTCCGGTGCCATGCATTTCGACGTAGCCGACGGTGGCCGGGTCGACGCCGCCCTCCTCGAAGGCCTGGACGATCAGCTCGGCCTGGGCATGGGGGTTCGGCGTGGTCATCGTGTTGACGCGCCCACCGTGGTTCACGGCACTTCCACGAATGACCGCATGCACGTGGTCGCCGTCACGCAACGCCTTGGACAGTGGTTTGAGCAGCACGGCACCGGCGCCCTCGCCTCTGACGTAGCCGTCCGCACTCTCATCGAATGTCTTGCAGCGGCCCGTAGGGCTCAGCATTCCGGCACGCGCGAACGAAACGTAGATCATCGGGGCGATGAGCAGGTTCACCCCACCGGCAAGGGCAGTGTCGCAGCTCCCCGACCGGATAGCTTCGATGGCCGACCGCACAGCGACCAGCGAACTGGAGCACGCGGTATCGATAGGAAAGCTGGGGCCCTTCAGATTGAGCAGGTAGGACACCCGGTTGGCCAGGATGGCGTGGAACAGGCCGGTCGTTGTGTACGCCTCGACGGGTACGCCGACTTCGCGCAGGAGCTCGTAGTAGTCGTGCGTGGCCACCCCGACATAAAGCCCGGTCCTGCCACTGGCCAGGTCGGAAGGGCGGTAGCCGGCCTCCTCGATCGCCTTGTACGCCGTCTGCAGGAAGATGCGCTGCTGGGGATCCATCAGCGCCGCCTCGCGCGGCGAGATACCGAAGAAGCGGTTGTCGAACCGGTCGACCTCCCGGAGGAATCCGCCCCATTTGCTGTTGGTTGTGTTCTCGCCGTCCAAGGTGGGACTGTAGTTTTCGCGCCAGTCCCACCGATCCGCGGGGATTTCGGTGACCAGATCGCGTCCCTGTTCCAGGTTGCGCCAGAACTCGGCCAGGTCGTCGGACTGCGGGAGAACGCCGTGCATGCCCACGATCGCGATCGGGTCCTGGTCGTCCTCGTCGGCAGGCCGCGCTGCCTCTCCCGGCGACAGCGCCGGCGTCGATGCCGGCGGGGTGACGTCGACGGGAGCGTTTCGCTCCGCGACATCGGAGCTCTTCTCATCACCGGCCGCTTCGGCGGTACCAGCCGACTCCGCGAGCTCCGCCGGGAACATGTCGATGAGGTGCTCCGCAACACCACGCACAGTCGTGTACTCGAAGAAGACCGCAGGGGTCAGGTCCACGCCCAGATCCGCGTTGAGCCGGTTGGCGAGGCGGGTGAAACCGAGGGAGTCGAAGCCGTAATCGCCGATCTCCGCCTCGTGGTCGATGGCGCCGGTATCGAGCTTGCCGATATCGGCAACCAGAGCAGCGACCCGGCCGCTGACCGTCTCGACCGATGCCCCGGATCCTGGCTGCACGGCTGCGGCCGCCGAAGCGGACCCGGCCCCCGGAGCCGACTCGTTCCGTGGCCCCGTTCCGAGCTGGTCGGCCACCTGCGCACCGTCACCGGGAACGAACATGATCTGGCCGGGCTGTCCGCCGAGCATGGTGCGCAGGGCGGCGAGACCGGTCCGGCTCGACATCGGGCGGAGGCCGAATGCGCTGTGCAGCAACTCCTCCGTCTCTGTGTCGACGTTCATTCCCCCACTGGCCCACAGCGGCCAGTCGAGGGAGAAGGTCCAGCCGGTTCGTTCGCCCCGCTCGCGCCGGTCCTCGCGCCACGAGGAGAACGCATCGAGGAAACTGTTGGCGAATGCATAGCCGGCCTGTCCGACCGTCCCGAGCGGGCCTGCGACCGAGGAGAAGAGAACGAAGAGATCGAGCGGCTCTCGTGCCGTCGCCTGGTCGAGGTGGAGTGCCCCGTCCAGTTTCGGCCGCAGGACGGACTCGATGTCGAAAAGGCTCTGGTTGACCAGGAAATCGTCCCTGACGATACCGGCGCAGTGGAAAACACCGTGCACGGCTCCGAACTCCGACTTCGCCGCCTGCACCACGGCGGTCGCGCCGTACTCCTGCGACACGTCCGCCTGGACGTAGCTCGCCGCACCGCCCAAGGCGCGTAGCTCGTCGAGTACGTCTTCAATTCGGGCATCGGGTGCCCTGCGTCCAGCAAGGATGAGGCGCGCGCCGAACTCACCCGCGAGTTCGCGGGCCAGGAGCAGACCGAGCCCTCCGGCGCCGCCACTGACAACATAGACCCCGCCCTTCCGGACCGGCGTCACACCGTCCGCGGGCGCGGTCTCGCGCCACCGCTTGACCGACCGCACATCACCGCGATAGCGGACCTCGTGGTCACCATCCCAGCGGTCGGCCAGCTCCGCGGCGATCCGGTCCGCCGTGCTTCCGGCTCCCGACAGCCACGCCCGCACACCGTCGGCTCCCACATCCACCGTGCGGTACGTCAGGCGTCGGTTCTCCCTGGCTGCTGTGCGCAGAAATCCGCCCACTGCTTCGTACGTCGGGTGAACCGGGTCGCCGGGGAAGGCGACCAGGACGCGGGCGGGGCCGGGCGAGCGCCGCGCCAGCAGGGCGCGAACCACGTGGAACAGCGGCACGAGGCCGGTGTCAAGCTGGCCGCGCAGGTCCGCTGCTCGGCCGGTGAAATCGGCCGTGGACCAGCCGAACACGACGTCCACCGAGGCAGCACCGGCAGCTGCAGCCTCCAGCAGCTGGACGAGATCGCGCGCCGAGCCGGGGGCGACCGAGTATTGCCGGTCGCCGATTTCGGCGAACCCTTCTCCTGGAACGGCGATGGACGGGCGTACCGCCGTGGCGCTGCCCAGCGCGACCGCCAGAGAACGTCCGGCATGGATCGTCGGCGCGAGGATGAGAGTCCCGGCGGCGGCCGACTCGGTCCGGGTCGGCGCTGCCGAGTCGGCCCATACGGGTCGCAGGAACGTGCCTTCATCGCGTTCGGTGACCGTGTCGCCGGAACGGGTGTTCCAGCGTCGCAGCCAGAGGTCCCCCACCTCGATGATGACGCGCCCCTGCGGATCGATGATGCGGACGTCCACCTTCTTGCCGTCGCGAGTGGACGTGCGCAGGACGATGTGGGCGAAGCAGTGCTCCGGGGCCCCTGCCTCGATGGTCAGCGAGCCGATGGAGAACGGAAGGTAGAGCCGGTCGAGGGATTCCTCCCGGTCGATCAGCCCCAGTGAGCCCTGCAGCGCCGAGTCGAGCAGCGACGGATGCAGTTCGAACGGCTTCCGGCCCGCGCGCAGGTGATCCGGAAGCCGGATCTCGGACAGTGCTTCTCCCTGCCCGCAGTGGATCTCTTCGATCCCCTGGTAACCAGTCCCCAGCTGGAGCCCGAGCCGGTGGATCCGCGGATAGAACTCCCCTGCAGGGATTCGGTGGGTGCATCGCGCCCGGATCTCGTCCAGGTCGGCCTTCTCACCGAGAACCTGCGTGCCGGGTTCAGCGATCTCCACCTTGCCTTCGGCGTGCACGTCCGGATCGCCGCTCGGCGTGCCGCTGTGCACCCGGTACCGGTACCCGCCGGCAGCCGGCGTCAGGTCGAGGTGAACGCGTCGTGGCTCGGCGACACCGATCGCCGAGGACCAGACATTGCCGCGCAGCTTCACCGCCCGCCTGCCCAGCGCGTGCACACCGGCGCGGACCATCTCCAGGTATCCGACAGCCGGGAATATCGGTTCCCCCTCGACACGGTGATCGTCGAGGAAGAACTCCGAACCACTGAAATCGACCGCAAACGCACCGTCGCCGGACGGCCCTTCCGTCAGGAACGGATGCGCGGACTGCTCGGCGGAATCCGCAGAGGACTGCATGGGCAGCCAGTAGCGCCCACGTGCGAAGGGATATCCGGGGAGATCGACATGGGGCAGAGGCGCGGGATGGAGCGATTCCCAGGGCACGTCGGCCCCGGCCACCCAGCAATCGGCCAGCGTCG
>CBFGQM010000288.1:0-6828 GCA_965650905.1 uncultured Streptomyces sp.
GCCTTGGACTTCCCGAAGTTCATGACCCGGGAGCCGCCGCCCTGCATCTGGTTCATCAGGAACAGGAACACGACGACGATGAGGACGAACGGAAGCAGAGAGAGCAGGATGCCGACGAACGGGTTCTGCTTGGACGGCGAGACCGTGTAGCCGTCCGGAATCTGCTTGTTCTGGTACTTGTCCTGGAGGGTGCCGGCGAGGGTCTCACCCTGCCTGTCGATGTAGCTCGCCTGGATCTTCGAGCTGCCTTCGACTTTCTCGCCGTCCTTGAGCTCGACCTTGATGATCTGCTCGTCGCCGGTGGTCAGCTTGGCCGACTCGACCTTGTTGTCATTGATCGCCTGGACGACCTGGCCGGTGTCCACCGTCTTGTAGCCGCCGGACGAGCCGACGACCTGCATCAACACGACCACGGCAAGGACGGCCAGCACGATCCACATGACCGGCCCACGGAAGTATCGCTTCACGTCCATCCATACGGAGCGGTGCCGCCCCGTCCCTCCTGCCATAGTGAGTTTGATAAGAGTGTTCTTCGGACGGTACCCCAGCATTGTCACCCGAGGCCGCACGGCCCGGCTGACGACCCCGTCCACGCTTGCTCCAACGGCGTGGAGTCCGCAAGGGTTCCCGGACCGTCCTCATGGGGCTTCGTGGCCGTTTGCCACCGTCTACGAGAGTGCCTCAGCCGCCGTAGACGTGAGGAGCGAGCGTACCGACGAACGGCAGGTTCCGGTACTTCTCGGCGTAGTCGAGGCCGTAGCCGATGACGAACTCGTTGGGGATGTCGAAGCCGACCCACTCCACGTCGATCGCGACCTTGGCCGCCTCCGGCTTGCGCAGCAGTGTGCACACCTTGAGGGACGCGGGCTCGCGGGATCCGAGGTTGGAGATCAGCCAGGACAGCGTCAGACCGGAGTCGATGACGTCCTCGACGATCAGGACGTGCTTGCCCTTGATGTCGGTGTCGAGGTCCTTGAGAATCCGCACCACACCGGAGGACTGCGTGCCCGCGCCGTACGAGGACACCGCCATCCAGTCCATCGTGACGGGGGTGGCGAGCGCGCGCGCCAGGTCCGCCATGACCATCACGGCACCCTTGAGGACTCCGACGATCAGCAGATCCTTGCCCGCGTACTCCGCGTCGATCTTCGCGGCCAGCTCGGCCAGCTTCGCGTCGATCTCTTCCTTGGTGATGAGCACCGATTTGAGGTCGGTGCCCATGTCTTTCGCGTCCACCCGCATCACTTTCGGTCGTCCCGCTTTTATGGCGACCGCTCGGGCCACCCACGACCCGCGCAAGGGGCCGGCGGAGGGTCCGGATTCAGCCCTGCCGAATCACCAGTCTGCCACCCTGCCGTTGGACGACGACTCTGCCCGGGAGATTGATGGCTCCCTGGCCACGCCAACCGGTGATCAGTCGGTCGACCTCTTCGATGTGCCGGGCGAACAGCGAACCCGGGGGTGCCCCGGCCTCGATGGCGGCGCGGCGCAGGATGCGGCGGCGAACGGCAGGCGGCAGGGCGTACAGCTTGGCGCACTCCAGGAGGCCGGCGGCGTCGCGCACGGCGGCCTCGGCCTGCCCGGCCCACGCGTCGAGGGCGTCGGCGTCGTCACGGGACAGCTGTGCCGTACGGGCGAGGGCTCCGACCACACCCTTGCCGAGGGCCTTCTCCAGGGCGGGCAGACCCTCGTGGCGCAGGCGCGACCTCGTATAGGCGGGGTCGGCGTTGTGGGGGTCGTCCCAGACGGCGAGCGACTGGACCATGCAGGCCTTGCGAGCGGTCTGCCGGTCGAGGTGCAGGAAGGGGCGGCGGTAACGGCGGGCGGCCCCCGGGCCCCCGGAAACAGCGGCCATTCCGGACAGGGAGCGGATGCCGGAGCCGCGAGCGAGGCCCAGCAGGACGGTTTCGGCCTGGTCGTCGCGGGTGTGGCCGAGCAGGACCGCGGCGGCGCCGTGGCGCTCGGCCGCTGCGTCCAGGGCGGCGTACCGCGCGTCGCGGGCGGCGGCCTCGGGCCCTCCCTGGCGGCCGACGGACACGGCGGTGGACTCGACCGGTGTGAGGCCGAGTTCGGTGAGTCGTGCGACGACTTCTTCGGCGCGCAGGTCGGAGCCGGGCTGCAGACCGTGGTCGACGGTGACGCCACCGGCGCGGATGCCGAGTTTGGGGGCTTCGAAGGCGAGGGCGGAGGCGAGCGCCATGGAGTCGGCCCCGCCGGAGCACGCCACGAGCACGAGCGGCGGGGATGGGGGTACCTCCCGGCTCGAGCGCGGTCGAGGGCTTGGGGGAAGCTCGTGCGGCGTGCCGATGGAGGCAGGGGTGTCAGCAGAAGCCGACATGTCAATGGAGGCAGTGTCAGCAGAAGCCGGCTTGTCCGCAGAGCCAGGCCTGTCGGCAGAGGCGGGTGTTTGGTCGGTGAGGACGTCGTGGAGGACGCGGCGGACCGCCAGACGTATCGCCGCGACCGCAGGATGGGGACCCATGTCCGGTTCCCTTCATGAAACTGTCGGGGGTGAGCCCGATGTCGGTCACTCAGAGTGTGTAGATGGTGACAGAACCGAGCCGTTCCCCGAGCATCGCACGCCTACCCATCGCTCACGGTCCCTCGGACGGGTGATAGCGGGGGCGTACACCTGCCGTCGGCCGGATTCGTTTCACGACTCTGCCTTACGGTGCACCCGCGCAACCCAGTCAGCCGGTTTGGAGATCTCCGCCTTGGTCGGGAGCGTGTTCGGCGAGGTCCACACACGGTTGAACCCGTCCATGCCAACCTGCTCCACGACCGCCCGTACGAAACGCTCCCCGTCCCGGTACTGGCGCAGCTTCGCGTCCAGGCCGAGCAGCTTGCGCAGCGCCAGGTCCAGGCGGGAGGCCCCGCGCGCGCGGCGCTGCTGGAATTTCTCGCGGATCTCGGCGACGGACGGAACCACGTCGGGGCCCACGCCGTCCATCACGAAGTCCGCGTGGCCCTCCAGGAGCGACATCACGGCGGTCAGCCGGCCGAGGATCTCCCGCTGGGCGGGCGTCTGGACGATGTCGACGATGGACCGCCCGCCGTTCTCGCCCTCCTCTCCCTCGGGACGGCCGCCGGCGAGCGTCTGGGCGGCCTCCCGGATACGCTCCAGGACCGTCATGGGGTCGACCTCGGTCTCCTCCAGGAAAGACTGGATTTCGCCCTCGAGGTGGTCACGCAGCCAGGGCACCGCCGTGAACTGCGTCCGGTGCGTCTCCTCATGCAGGCAGACCCAGAGCCTGAAGTCATGGGGCCGCACGTCGAGCTCACGCTCGACATGCACGATGTTCGGGGCGACCAGGAGCAGCCTGCCGCCGCCGTTCTCGCCCGCCGGGAGCTCACGGGTCGCCGGGGCGAACGTCTCGTACTGCCCGAGGACCCGGGAGGCCAGGAACGACAGGAGCATGCCCAGCTCGACGCCGGTGACCTTGCCGCCGACGGCGCCGAGGACGGCTCCGCCGGGTGTGTTGCCGCGCCGCTCCTGCATCTTGTCCAGCAGCGGCTTGAGGATTGCCCGGAATCCGGCGACGTTCGCCCGGACCCAGCCGGGGCGGTCGACGACGAGCACGGGGGTGTCCTGGAGGTCCTCACCGCCCATCCGCGTGAAGCCGCGCACGTGCCCCTCCGACGCCTTGGCGTGCCGGCGCAGCTCCGCGACAACCGCCCGTGCTTCGTCGCGACTCACCTCTGGTCCCGGCCGTACGAGCCGGGTCGCGGTCGCCACCGCGAGATTCCAGTCGACCATCTCCGCACCACCGATGCTCGTCATGTGTCAACCGTACGTGAGCGCTGCCGCTGGGGGCAGGGAGTGAGGTTCGTGGAGGAATGCCGTGGTGCGCAATCCGCGGGCCCGTCCGTGGCGGGTCGCTCCCGCCCGGCCAAGGCACGTGATGTCACAGCCCCGCGCCCTTAGGGGGCGCAGCCGCAGGTCGCCAGGGCCGAAGCCGCGCTGTCCAGCGTCTTCTGGGTGGCTGTCGGGTCCGTGGGGTGGTTTGCGGACGTCAGAAAGGCGAAAGCGAGGAGCCGGCCGTCCCTGTCGACCACCGTGCCGGCCAAGGTGTGTACGCCCGTGAGGGTGCCCGTCTTGGCCCGTACGACGCCGGTGCCGGGCTGATCGGCGTAGCGGTTGCGCAGAGTGCCGGTGAAGCCCGCAACCGGCAGGCCGGTGAGGGCCGGGCGGAGTTCGGGGTGGCCGGGGTCGCTCGCCTTGGCCAGCAGGGCGGTGAGCAGGTCGGCGGTGAGTTTGTCGGCGCGGTCCAGGCCGCTGCCGTCCGCGAACTCCGCGTCCTCCAAGGGCAGGTCGAGCTTCTTCAGTCGCGTACGGATCGCCGTGGCGCCGCCTTCGAAGCTCGCCTGTTCGCCGGTGGCGAGCGCGGTCTGGCGGGCCAGGGCCTCGGCGATGTCGTTGTCGCTGTTGGTCAGCATCCGCTCGACCAGGGCCGACACGGGCGGGGACTCGACGGTGGCGAGGGTCTTGGCACGGCCGGTCGCCCTGGCGGGCCCGGGCGACTGTGTCCTGATGCCGCGGTCGTGGAGGAGGTCCGCGAACGTGCGGGCCGCGTCGGCCGCCGGATCCGTACTCCGCTCCGCGGGCCCGCTGAACGAGTCGTCGAGGCGCCCCTCGTCGACCATCAGGGTGCTTACCGGCGCGAGATTGGCGTTGGGACCGATGGGGTGCACTGGTGTGCCCACGTACAGCGAGGTGTCGTACGACAGCGTCACGTCGTCCAGTTCGCGGGCCTTCAAGGCTCGGGCCGTGTCGTCGGCGAGCGTGCGCAGGCTCGCGTGGCCGTGCGCCTCCTCGCGGGCGGTCAGCGTGGGGTCGCCGCCGCCGACGAGGACGACCTCCCTGGTGTCGGGTTCGAGGACCGTACGGGTCGCGATGCGGTGGCCGGCGCCCGCCGCGTCGAGCACCGCGACGGCGGTGGCGATCTTCGTGGTGGAGGCGGGCGTCAGCGCCCGGTCCGCGCCCTGGCCGTACAGCCGCCTGCCGGTGGCCACGTCGACGACCGAGGCCGTATGCGCGGAGCCCGGCGAGGGATCGTCGAGCAGCGGGCCGAGGACGTCGGTGAGGGCCTTCTCGGTGGGCGCCGAGAGGGAGCCGGCCGGGCCGCCGAGGCCCGCGAGCACCGACGCGGCGCTGGGCGCGGGCCGCGGCGCCCTGGGGGACCTGCCGGACAGATGACCGTGATCTGCGCCACCCGCACCGTCCCGCGATGTCGCCCAGTCGTGTTCCGCCGTACGCTGCCCGGTGGAGTCCCAGGGGCCGGCCGCGGTCGCCACGGTGGCCGCCACGGCGAGACCGAGGGCGGCGGCACCCGCCGTGAACTGCGCGGTTGTCGGGCGTACGAGCCAGGGCTTCACGGTGTCGACGGCCCGTACGAACCCTGGCCGGACGGCTCGCGCGACCCGCACCAGATGCGGTCTCGCGGCCTGCCAGGCCTGCAGTTCTGGCACGACCACCAGCCCCTTTCGCGATCACCCACCTGCGTGAGGGACACTTAACCACCAGTCGTATGTGTTGATCATGGAGGAGCCACCGGTGGAGTTCGACGTCACGATCGAGATTCCGAAAGGTTCGCGGAACAAGTACGAGGTGGACCACGAGACCGGTCGGATCCGCCTGGACCGTCGGCTCTTCACCTCGACCAGTTACCCGGCCGACTACGGCTTCGTCGAGAACACGCTCGGCGAGGACGGCGACCCGCTGGACGCCCTGGTCATCCTGGACGAGCCGACCTTCCCCGGCTGCCTCATCCAGTGCCGCGCGATCGGCATGTTCCGCATGACTGACGAGGCCGGTGGCGACGACAAGCTGCTGTGCGTCCCGGCGCACGACCCGCGCGTGGAGCATCTGCGGGACATCCACCACGTGTCGGAGTTCGACCGTCTGGAGATCCAGCACTTCTTCGAGGTCTACAAGGACCTCGAGCCCGGCAAGTCCGTCGAGGGCGCCAACTGGGTGGGCCGCACGGAGGCCGAGGCCGAGATCGAGCGTTCCTACAAGCGCTGCGAGGAGCAGGGCGGCCACTGATTGCCCGCTTCTTGAAGAAGCGGCTTGTGTGGTCGCCTCCTTCGAAGAAGGCGCTGTCACGGGCCGTACGCCGAGGGGCGTGCGGCCCGTTCGCATGTACGTGCGCATACTGGGCTGGGACCTACGGGGGTGCGAGTCGGGAGCAGCGAGTGACAGAGCCGGAAGCGGAAGACCGCAAGCCGAAGTCAGACGAGGCAAGGAGCGCTTTCGCACAACCACCCGGCGTGGCCGCGGTGTTCGAGGACGAGTCACAGACGACGTCGGAGTTCGCGATCCCGGAGGGTCTCGCGCTGCTCGAACCGCCCTCCGCCGAGCCGGAGGGGTCGGCGTTCGACACCCCGCGCAGGTACCGGGCCCCCGCCGCCTTCACCCCGCCGACCGGCATCCCGGTGGTCAAGTTGACCAAGGAGGTGCCGTGGCAGGACCGGATGCGCACGATGCTGCGCATGCCGGTGGCCGATCGGCCCGTGGACGAGTCCCTTCAGCGCACGGAGGAGGACGGGGGCCCGGCCGTCCCGCGCGTGCTCGACCTGACGCTGCGTATCGGCGAACTGCTGCTCGCGGGCGGGGAGGGCGCCGAGGACGTGGAGGCGGCGATGTTCGCCGTATGCCGCGCGTACGGCCTGGGCCGCTGCGAGCCGAACGTCACCTTCTCGCTGCTGTCCATCTCGTGCCAGCCGTCCCTCGTGGACGATCCGGTCACGGCCTCGCGGACGGTACGCCGCCGGGGCACCGACTACACGCGGCACTGGATGGCGACAGGCGTGTCGTGGAGCCCGGAT
>CBFGQM010000289.1:0-6826 GCA_965650905.1 uncultured Streptomyces sp.
GCGTTCCTCTGGGAGTTGGTCGATCTCTGCGTTCCAGCGGGTGGTTGCGTTCTCGCCCCGCTTACCGAGGTACGCCACCACCGAGCCGGACAGCACCCCGACGAGTGCCAGGACCGCGCCGCCGAGGGTGGTGGCGTCCAAGGTGGTTCCCTACTGGTTGTGCGGGGTGGGGCTCGCCTGCCGGTTGGGCACGGCCCATGTGAAGCCGAGTGCGGCGAGGACGGCGATGAGTGCGGTCCATCCCTCGGCGGCGGTCACGGTGTCGTCGGTGACGGCGACGGACAGAGAGCCGGCGCCTGCGGCCAGGGCGGACACGGCGGCTTTCGCGTACTTCGAGACTTTCATGGTCAGGCTCCTTTCTCGAGTGTGGTGACGCGCTTTTCCAGCGCGGTCAGCCGCTCCTCGACCGTGGGCGGCGGCGGGGCGGGCGGCTTCGGGGCGCTCGGCGACCACGAGGCCGGGTGCTTCAGCCTCTCCGCCACATCCGCCCGGAGTTGCCTCGGCGTGAACTCAAACCGGGCACGCGGGCCGTACCCCTCCACCGGGCCCCGCGGGTCGACCTTGCCCTCGATCGAGGTTTCCTTGTGGCAGCCGACGGAGTCCGCCGTCCACCCGTACACGCGGCAGAACGCGGCGTTGATCCGCACCCACGCGTCGTACTGCGCCCGCGGATACGTGTCCTTCCCGTTGCCGAGGTTTTCCGTTTCGATGCCGTATGAGCAGTCGTTGCCGTCCACCGTCCCGGAGCTCTTGGCCGGGGCTGGGTGGGTGGAGGACTCGTTCAGGAATGAGGTGTACGCGTTCCTGGCCATGAGCCCGGCGTGGTTCGCCCTGCCTGCCGAGCACAGGGTGGCCACGCCGGTCTTCGCCAGGTGGATGTGGGCGAGTGGCCCTGGCAGCCCGGTGACACCGGTCTTCGCGACGGTGTCCCTGCTGTTCGTTCCGGCGGTGTGGTGGTTGAGGACCAGGTGGACGGGCCCGAAGGTTTTGCCGGTCTCGTCGTCGCGCTCGCGGGTGCGCCAGCCGGGGTATTCGCTGATCTTGACGCCCTCGACTCTGAGGATCGCAATGAGCCGGTCAGGGCTCAGGGGGTCGGCCATAGGTGCCTCCAGACATGAGAAAGGCCCCGGCCGGGTGGCGCGGGGCGGTGGGGATGCGGATTCGAGAGGGGTTACTGGATGTCGGTCGCGGACGTGTTCGGAGTCGTGGAGGCGTCGTCAATGCCCGTACCACCAGAGCCGGACCAGGTCCCCCGGCAGTCGTTACCGAAGCGGTGAACGCCAGAGTTCGCGCTGGCGATGGACAGGCCCCGGACAGCCTTCGTGGCGGGCGTGGTGCCGGGCCGGCACTTGTTGCCGGAGACGGCGATCCCGACCACGGCCGTGGTGGAGAAGCGGATGGCGTAGGAGCTGGAGTTGTTGCGGTTCGCTCCGTCGATGAAGTTGTCCCGGACTTGGATGTCCGTGCCGGGCCCGTTGACGAAGATGCCCGTGTCGCCCGCGTCGCGGATGGTGTTGCCGATCAGGTTGGAGTTGTCGGAGGACACCATCGTGATTCCGTGGTCACCGGAGGTCCACACGACGTTCCCGGAGATCACGGTGTTGTTCTGGTTCTCCGTGCTGATGCCGGTGTTGTCGACGTTGGCGACGATGTTGTCCGCGACCGTGGCACGGCTCACGTGGTTCAGGCGGATACCGGACTGGTTCCCCGACGTGCCGTCGATGGCGTTGCCGACGATCGTCAGGTTCAGGATGGTGCCGGACGTCTCGCCCTGGGCGACGATCACGTTGTCGTAACTGCCGCCGTCTCTAAAGCTGTTGCCGACGACGGTCAAGTTGCGCATGTTCTGCGACGCCGACGTCTGGTTGCCGTCGGGGTCTTTGGTGTCCTCGGTGTCCGAGACGATCACTGTGCGGACCCGCACCCCTGAGCCGCAGTCGACGAAGGTATTGCCGGTGACGGTGACGTCTTCCCAGTTGTAGGCGGACACGGCGTACTGGAGGAGGCCCTCGAAGCTGTTGTTCGTGATGCGGATCCGGCGGTGCCACTTGGTGATCGTCGCCGAGTGGGAGCCGATCCCGCGCGGCCACGCTGTCGTGCCAGCCGTGCCGGAGGCGCCGAAGTGGCAGCCAGTCCCGAGGATGTCCTCGCACGGGGTGTGGTCGTAGGGCCCGAACCCGCCGAACACGTCGCTCGACTTGGCGAGGTCGATTTGTACGGCCTCGCTGAAGTCGCGGCCGCCGGGGTCGACGTACCCCCTGAAGCGGCAGTTCTGTATGAGCCCGTGCTCGGTGGAGTTGAGCTCGATGCCGTGGAAGCCGGGCAAGTCCCGGATTTCCAGGTCGCGGATGACGATGTCGGTGGCGTGCCCGATGCTGATGCACATCGCACTTGCGGTCAGCCCCGAGGTGGTGCCGCGCATGTTCCACAGGCCGCCCTCGATGACGATCCTGCTGTGACCGGTGTAGCCGCCGAGGTCCTGCCCCGCGTCCCCGTTGATGAGCATCGTTGCGGCTACATTCCGCCGGAACTCCGCCCCGGCCATCAGCGTGAGGCGGGTGTTGGAGTAGATCCGCAGGGTCTGCCCGATCAGATACACCCCGGGCGGCACCGTCACCTGCGCGCCGCCCACATCGCGGGCCTGGTTGAGGGCGTCCTGAATGCCGGGGGCCGCGTCTGTGGTGCCGCTGCTGTCGGCCCCGTAGTTGGTGACCATGAAGCTGGCACGCTCGTTCATTGACTCCAGCCGTCCTGCAGTGATGTCCATGCCGGGCTGCCACTGGTCGACAGGGGTTGCCAAGGGGGAACTCCGTTCAGAGAGACGCGACAGCGGGATAGGCCAGGCTGACTGGGGCCCCTGTCGCGTGGGACTTGATGACGCCGTTCACGGAGCGTGTGACCGTGAAGCGTTGCCTGCCGACGATCGTCAGATTGTCGAAGCTGATCGTCGGCGCGGTGTTCGTGTTGCCGGACGCTGTGATCGAGCGCATCCCGAATTGCCCGGCCGCCGTCAGGCTGCTGTCTGTGGCGGTCGCCTGCCACACGTCGGGCTCGGAAGTACTGGCCAGCCAGGTACGTGCGAGGAAGGCGGAGCCCGTCCCCTGGAAGCGCAGGCGCAGCTTCGTGTCTGCCGTGTAGGTGATGCCTGTGCTGAAGGTGGCCAGCTGGGTCTCGGTCCCGCCGACCCGCTTGCGTAGCGACAGTGTCACCGTGCCGGCCGTCTCGAACGCGAGGCGGGCCATGTACATGTTGTTGCTGTCCGTACTGCGGGCCAGCAGGCTGCCCGAGTAGAAACCGCCGGTAGCGAGGGCGGATGGGGTGATGTCCACCGCCATGTCGAAGTCGGCGGAGCCGGCTGTAGCGGTGGCCCTGCGGGAGACGTTGACGCTGTTCAGAACATGCTTACCCGCCGCCCCGTCGACCGAGTAGTCGCCGGCCGAGCCGCCCGACGTTGACCATGCGATGCCCGTCGCCGACGTTCCCCAGCCCCCGGAAACGGTGCGCGTGAAGGTGTCGCCGTGCTGGGTGATAGTGGTGGCGGTCATCGTCTCGCCGCCCACCTCGAGGGGGATCGGCATCTCAGCGGGGTCGGTCGTCCAGTCCGCTCCCACGTTCGTCACATCGAGTGCTGTCGCTGTGGCGTCGACCGCGGACACGAGCAACGTGCCGTCCGTACCGGCTTTCGCGTAGACGGGGTGGTCGGCCTTCGCCGTGTTCCACGGGCCGCCCGGGGAGCAGTTGAAGGAGATGTCCCACTTCTGCAGGTCGAGGACCTCGTGGTAGCCCTGGACGATCAGGTCCAGGTCGCCGTGGTGCACGTAGGCGGGAAGGTTCGTGATGCGGATGAGGTCGCCCTCACGCATGGCGAGTACCTGCGGGATGAGGTTGGGGGCCTTGTGGAGCATGACGGACACGACGGGGTAGCGGTCGCCGTCGTAGGTGCCCAGGTGCAGCAGCCAGTGCGCGATCGGCTCCGCCTGCGTGTCGCTGTTCAGGGACAGGGTGTGGCTGTCGTCGTACACGCCGATCCCGTTGGGCGCGTCCTGGACGGACAGGCGGCCTTCTTCGAGGATCGCGCGGGCCTCCGACCCGCCGTCGCGTTTGACGGTCCGGTCGTTGCGGGTGGCGGTGTCGTCATCGACGGGTTCCAGGTCGGGGCCCAGGCCCGGCTCGCCGTAGACGAGGGTGAGCGCGGGCTCCTGCGTGTACATGGACGACCGGTCCCGGTAGATCAGGCCGAGCCGGTCGCGGTCCTCCAGGAGGATGCCGCCGTCAGCGTCGGCCGCTGCGTGCAGCAGGTCCAGCAGGTTTTCCGGGCGCTGTGGCCCGACCTGCTGCGGCGTCAGCTCGCCCGCGATCCTGGCGAGCGGCAAGGACTCCTCGCTCGCCAGGCGGAACAGGCGCTCCCACGCCGTCTCGCCCGCATACGCGTTGTCGCTGCCCGTGTAGAGGGAGCTCCCGGCGGTCGGCAGCACGCTGAGATGCCCGAACCCCCAGCCCTCGGTCAGCGCCCCCCAGTTCGCCGTGACCGCGGTGACGCGGCCCGCAGTCCCGGCGGTGGTGCCGCCCAGGCCGCCCGCGTCGCCCCCGACATCCTGGAAGTTCACGCGGTAGTCGAGGGTGCCGTCGCCGTTGTCGCTCGCCCAGATCTGCATGCGCACCCAGCCGTGGAAGACGTCCCCGCCGACGGCGATAGCCCGGAAGATGATGTCCGTGCCGGACGCGTCGAAGCCGTAGATCCGCACGTTCCCGGCTCGCATGCCGATCACCCAGCGCCGGACGGTGCCCGTGGTCGAGACGCTGATGACCTCGGCGTGCGGACCCGTGCCCGGGGGCGCCTTGTCGTCGGCGTTGTAGACGAACTCGATCTGCCACTGGCCGTCAGTGCCCGCCGGCACGATCGCCGACAGCGTCGCCGCCGCAGTGAGCCGCGGCAGTGCCTTCGAGGACGGCAGGGTGTCCACCGCCGCCCACTCCAGGCCTGTGACCGCGGCGGGCTGCACTCCCGTGATGGGCGAGTAGGCGTGGGAGGCGTCGCGGTCCTCCTCGAATGGCCAGTACGCGTCCGGGAGTCCGGAGGGGATGCGGCGACGCAGGGTGGAGTTCAGGGCTTTGGCGCCCTGGTCGTAGCGGTGCAGCAGCCCGTAGGCCTCGACGGGCGTCCACACGTCGGATCCGTCGGGCTGCCACTTCTTGGGCCAGGCGGAGATCTCGCCGGTAAACCGGTAGTCCCGGCCGCTGATGTGGGCGGTGCCGCTGTAGGACCAGGTGAGGCCGGCGGAGTCGGCGAACGGCGTGGTGCCGAGGGGCTGCGCCTCGAAGTCGGGCGAGGCCACCACGGTGCCGTCGATGCCGTTGCGGACCTCCGCGGCGTATACCCGGCCGTCCACTACGCGCCGCGGTGGCGTCGCGGCCAGGTCGTTGGGGGCGATCAGCAGCGGCGCCGTGCTCGCGTGGATCGTGACAGGGGTGGTGCCGGTGCCTTCGGTCCCCATCTGCGTCCACGGCCCGGCCAGAGAGGGAGCCCAGTACAGGCGAATGGTCCAGCCGCCGGCCCCGTTGTCCGCGTCGAGGATGCCTCGCAGGGCAGCGCGCTTGGGTAGCGCGGGCAGCGGGGCGTAGGAGGTGGGGCCGACCGCGCCGTCGCGGGTGACGTGCAGGATCAGCGTGCCGTTCTGCAGGCGCAGGTTGTACGACCGGTTTCCGGTGGCACCCCACTTGCCGATCAGCATCTGCGCCCCGGGCCCGGACCAGGAGGCCTCGCCTTCCCACCGCACATCGAGATCGCCGGTGATGTCGAGGGCCGCGGTGTCGGGGGTGGAGGCGTAGCTGTCGGTGGCGCCGGAAAGTTCCAGGTAGCGGGTGGGGCCGGGCACGGACACCCGTACTGGGGTGTTGCGGCCGATCAGCCCGTACAGCGGCGACATGGCGTTGCGTGGGCTGTACTTGCCATCCCGGTTGTTGAAGGTCAGCGACAGGTGTCCGGGGTCGGTGCGGGCGCCCATGTCACGGCGCCCGCAGTCGATCTCCTTCGGATCGCGCACGTACACGTCGCCGCTGGAATCGGTCCACACACCGTCCAGCTGCAGGTCGGTGCGGATATCCAGCGGTGTGTTCGGGAACACCACGACAGGGGCCTCCTTACTGGCCGAAGGCCTTCTGGACGTCGCCGCCGGCATCCTTGGCGACGATGTAACGGATCAGCCGCTTCACGGGCTCGGGGCCGGCGACCTCGATGAGTACCTTCGTGGTCGCTGCGGCGCCGGTGCCGCCGCCGCTGCGGCGTGCGGTGGTCAGGCCGGGCACGTTGACCAGGCCGCGCATGGCCTTGTCCAGGGCAGGCGCCTCGGACTCGGCTCCCTCCGCGATGCCCGCAGGGATCCACTGGCCGACCTGGTCCGCCATCAGCTTGGAGGGCGAGCCGATGAGCAGGAATCCCTTGACCGCGTCCACGACGTTTTTACTGACGAAGCTCTTGATCTTCGACCAGAGCCAGCCGCCCATGGACGAGATGCCGTTCCAAAGGCCCCGGATCACGTCCTTGCCCTTGCCGACCAGCAGCCCGGCCAGCGAGCCAATCGCACGCGAGATCCGGCCCGGCAGGCCGGCCACCCACGACACGAACGCGGTCGCCCGGGAGACAGACGCCGTGCGGAACGCGTTGAACGCGTTGGTGGCCGACGTGCGCAGGACACCCAGCAGGCTGCCCAGCGCCGCGCCGATCCGCCCTGGCAGGCCGGCCACCCAGGCCACGAGCTCCATGAACTTAGCGACCGCCCAGTCCTTTGCCGCGCCGATCCAGCCCGCGAACAGGCCCGGCAGCGTA
>CBFGQM010000290.1:0-6794 GCA_965650905.1 uncultured Streptomyces sp.
GCGATCACCGCGTCGAACGCGCCGGGCACCGCCGGGTTGCGCTGCGACGGGCGCCGGGGCGCTGATGGCTTCGTCATCGTAAGGCCAGTATGCGCCAGCGGGGGCCGGAGGTGTGAGGCACGGGTGACAACGATCCGGCGCCCGACCCACAACGTGACCTACCACGCCATGGGCCACGCGACCCACAGCACGGCCTGCGACACTCCCTACGGCCCGGTCTACAAGGCCCTGAGTGCCACTGCCGTGGCCCGCGCCAGGCTCTCCAGATAGCCCTTCGGCAGCTTGGGGCTGCGGATCACCACCGAGCGCCAGTACAGCGGGCCGGAGATGAGGTCGAGGGCCAGTTCGTCGTCGATGCCCCGGCGGACCTCACCGCGCCTCTCGGCCGCCGCGACGATGCCGCTCGCGACGCCCTCCTGCCCTTCCCGCAGGGCCTTCCGCAGCGCCTTGGCGATGTCCGGGTTGCGAGCCGCCTCCGCCTGGAGGTCGGGGATGATCTGTGAGGCGACGGGGTGACGCAGGGCGCGGGCCGTGACCTCGTACAGGAGCCGCAGGTCGCCCTCCAGAGTGCCGGTGTCCGGAGTCGGCAGCCCCTGCACGGCGATCGCCGACACCAGGTCGAGCACCAGGTGCAGCTTGGACCGCCACCGGCGGTAGACCGCGGTCTTGCCGACGCCCGCGCGGCGCGCGATCCCCTCGATGGACATCCGTGCGTAGCCGACGGCCGCGAGTTCCTCGAAGACGGCCACCCGGATGGCGTCCGTCACATCCTCGCGGAGTACGGCAGCCCCGGCGGGAGTCCTGCGGCGCGGCTGCTGCGGCCCCTTCTGGACCCCGTCGGCGTTCGTCGCCCCGTCGGCGTTCGTCGTCATACAAAACAGCATAGGTGCGTGACGACGAAACGGTTGCGTTCCGACGTCGAATCGGCTTACGCTCACGTTGCGACGATACGGTCCCGTCCCGACGTAAAGCAGACCCCGTCTCCAGGCAAAGCCGGGTTTCGCACACCCCCGCCCGCGCTCCCGCCTCCCACTCCCGCCCCTCTCCAATCCCCAAGCGAAAGCAGCCGGATGTGAGCCAGGTTCTCGACACACCGCCCCCGGCACCGGTCCCGCCCGACGGCGGGGCCGCGGCGCTCGCCGCCCGCTACGGCCTGGCGGTCAGCGGCGCACGTCCCTCCCTGCCCGCGTACATCCGCGGGCTCTGGGCGCGGCGGCACTTCATCGCGGCGTTCGCGACGGCCAGAACCACCTCCCAGTACAGCCAGGCGAAGCTCGGCCAGGTCTGGCAGGTGGCGACCCCGCTGCTGAACGCGGCGGTGTACTACTTCATCTTCGGCTTCCTGATGGGCACCAGCCGGGGCGTGCCCGACTACATCCCCTTCCTGGTCACCGGCGTCTTCGTGTGGACGTTCACACAGAGCTCGATCATGGCGGGCACCCGGGCGATCTCCGGCAGCCTGGGCCTCGTTCGTGCCCTGCAGTTCCCGCGGGCCGCGCTGCCGGTGTCCTACGCCCTGCAACAGCTCCAGCAGCTGCTGTTCTCGATGGCCGCGCTGATCGTGATCCTGCTCTGCTTCGGCGTGCCGGTCGGCGCGTCCTGGCTCCTGACCCTCCCGGCGCTGGCACTCCAGTTCGTCTTCAACGCGGGCGTGGCGATGGTCATGGCCCGGATGGGCGCGAAGACGCCGGACATCGCGCAGCTGATGCCTTTCCTGCTGCGCACCTGGATGTACGTCTCGGGCGTCATGTGGAGCATCGACCGTGTGCTCAGCAACCAGCACCTGCCGCACGTCGTGCTGCTCTTGCTGGAGTGCAATCCGGCCGCGATCTACATCGACCTCATGCGCTTCGCGCTGATCGACACCTTCCACGCGAGCCAGCTGCCGCCCCACGTCTGGCTGATCGCGATCGGCTGGGCCCTGCTCGCCGGCGTCGGCGGCTTCATCTACTTCTGGAAGGCAGAGGAGGGGTACGGCCGTGGCTGACACCGGGAGTGAACACGCACCGACCGTCATCGCCGACCGCGTCGACATCGTCTACCGGGTCAACGGCGCCGGCGGGGGCCGCGGCTCCGCGACCGCGGCGCTGAACCGCGTCCTGCGCGGCAGGAAGGCCGAGCAGGCGGCGGGCGTCCGCAAGGTGCACGCCGTGAAGAGCGTCTCCTTCACCGCGTACAGGGGAGAGGCCATCGGCCTGATCGGCACAAACGGCTCGGGGAAGTCCACGCTGCTCAAGGCGGTCGCGGGCCTGTTGCCGGTGGAGAACGGCCGCATCTACACGGACGGCCAGCCCTCCCTGCTCGGCGTGAACGCGGCCCTCATGAACGACCTGACCGGCGAGCGCAACGTCCACCTCGGCGGCCTCGCGATGGGCATGTCCCGTGAACAGATCCGCGAGCGCTACCACGAGATCGTCGACTTCTCCGGCATCAACGAGAAGGGCGACTTCATCACGCTGCCCATGCGGACGTACTCCTCCGGCATGGCGGCCCGGCTCCGCTTCTCCATCGCCGCCGCCAAGGACCACGACGTCCTGCTGATCGACGAGGCGCTGGCGACGGGGGATCGCACGTTCCAGAAGCGATCCGAAGCCCGGATCCGAGAGCTGCGCAAGCACGCCGGAACGGTCTTCCTGGTCAGCCACAACAACAAGTCCATCCGGGACACCTGCGACCGGGTGCTGTGGCTTGAGCAGGGGGAGCTCCGCATGGACGGGAAGACGGAGGATGTGCTCAAGGCGTATGAACGGTTCGCCGGTGGAAAGGGCTGACGCCCCGGCCCCTGACGCCCGGCCCTGATGTCCCGGCCCCTGACGCCCCGGCGCCTGACGGGCTCCCTCAGCGCTCCAGAAACGCGAACAGTTCCTCCCACCGTCGCACGACCTCGTCCGTCGTGTACCGCTGTATGTTCACTCTCGCCGCTTTCCCCATCCGGTCCCGGAGTTCCTTGTCCGACATCAAAGCGTCCAGTTTGCGGGCGAGTTCGCCGGTGTTGCCGAGGGCGGCGAGCAGGCCGTCCTCCTCGTCGCGGACGATCTCGTGGACGCCGGGCGCGCAGTCGAAGGCGGCGCACGGCACTGCCATCGCCATCGCCTCCATGAGGGCGAGGGGGAATCCCTCGCCCCGAGAGGACTGCACGAAGACGGAGCCGCCGCGCAGCGCGCCCGGCACGTCGCTCGTACGGCCCATCCACTCGACGGAGTCGTCGAGTCCGAGCGCCGTGCACTGCTTGTGCAGCATCTCCTCGTCCTCGCCCGAACCGTAGATCCGCAGCGTCCACTCGGGATGGCGCGGCGCGACCTCCGCCCAGGTGTCGAGGAGCATGTCTATGCCCTTCTGGTCCTGCAGCCGCCCCATGCTGAGGACCACCTTCCGGGTGCGCGGCGAGGGCACCTCGGGCATGAAGGGCAGCGGATTCGGCATGAACGAGGTGTTGTTGAGGCCTTGGCCGATCCACAGGTCGGCGTCCTCGCGGGTCAGCACGAGCATGCGGTCGACGTCCCGGTAGTGCTTGAGCACCCGCCGGAAGCGCGAGGATGCCTTCGAGTACCGGAACGACTCGTGGCTCATCCCGATGACGGTCAGGCCTCGTGTGTCGGCCAGCTCCACCCACTCCATCGCCCATACCTGCGTGGCGATCACGACCGCGCCGGGCCGCGCCCTGCCGAACAGCGCCGTCAGTCTGGCCGCCTGCTCCCGCATGCTCGCCTGACGGGCCCGGCCGGGGCGCGGCGGCTGCCCGCCGTACAACGTCGTGGTGGGGTACGGGAGTTCGCCCAGCCCCTGCGCCACCGCGGGCGGGGTGATGCCGACGACGTGCACGCGATGCCCGCGCTCGGTGAACAGCCGGGCCATCTGGTGCGACCAACTGGTCACCCCGCCCAGCTCGTCGACGCTGTTGGAGACGAAGAAGACATCCCGCTGGGCGTACCCGGTCATGCGCGCCTCCACTGGGAGAAGAACTGGTCGACGATGCTCTGCGCGGCGTTCCCCTTGTCGTACTCGCCGAAGTCCGCGACGAACCGCTCCCGCGCGGCCGCGTACTTGACCAGCTGCTCCTCCAGCGAGCCGAGGACGGCGTGCAGTTCGTCCTCACCGCGCACGACCGGGCCGGGGGCGCGCTCCAGCAGGTCGAAGTAGGTCCCGCGCCCCTCGTACACGTACTCCTCGTAGTCGTACGCGAAGAAGAACATCGGCCGGTCGAGGAGGGCGTAGTCGAACATCACCGACGAGTAGTCCGTGATCAGCCCGTCGGCGAGGGCGAGCAGCGGTGTCACGTCGTGATGCGTGGACACGTCGATGACGCGCCCCCGTACGGACGGCGGGAGCACCACGTGGTTGAGGTAGTGCGAACGGACGAGGAGTACGTACCGGTCGCTGAAGGTGTCGGCGAAGCGCTCCACGTCGAAGGGCAGCTCGAAGCGGCGCTGCCCGTGGTGCCGGAAGGTGGGCGCGTACAGCAGGACCTTCCTGTCCTCCGGGATGCCCAGCTCGGCTGCCAGCGGCGGGCGTTGGAAGGCCTGACGGGCCCGTACGAGGGCGTCGTTGCGCGGGTAGCCCACCCGCAGCAGCGTCTTCTCCCTGAGCCGGAAGGCGCGGGCAAGGGTGCGGACGTCGTGCTCGGAGCGGATCAGGAACTGGTCGAAGCGGTCGAGCGTGCGCTGCTGGCCCTCCTGCCAGGGACGTGACCTGAGCTTCCACTCCGGCTCGTCGAAGCCCATCCGCTTGAGCGCCGAGCCGTGCCAGGTCTGGATGTACGTGGTCTCCGGCCGCTTGGTGAGCTTCAGCGGATAGCTCTGGTTGTCGACCCAGAACTCGGCCTGGGCCAGCGCCTTGAGGTACGGCAGCGACCAGCGGCGTACGAGGGTGGCATCGGACGGAAAGCCCGCGGGGCTGCCGGTGTACGACCACACCGCCTCGAACTCCAGCCCCTGGCGCCGCATCTCCTCGTAGATGGCCCGCGGGCTGTCGCTGTACTGCCGGCCCAGGTGGCTCTCGAAGACGACCAGGCCCTTCTTCACGGGCAGCCGGCGGAACACCTCGTGATACAGCCTGATCTTGGTGTCGCCGGAGGCCAGCTTCTTGCGCAGCGCCTTCGCCTTCCGGTACCCGGACTTGGCGAGCCGGCCCGGCGCCCCGCGCACCCCGGCCTCGACGAACGCGTCGACCTTCTCCCGGGAGACGAGCCGGAAGCAGAGATGGCCGCGCGAGGAGATCTCGGGCTCGATGTGGTGGGCGAACAGGCGGGTGAGCCGGGGACGGACCGGCAACTGCCCGGCGGCCAGGCCGGGTTCGCAGGCCGTGAGGCGGGTCGTGGTGCGGACACCGTCGACGTCGAGATGGAGCCGTACGTCCCACACGGCGTCCACGATGCCGAGCGGCCGCAGCCGCTTGGCGAGATGGGCCGAGGCCTCCCAGGCGACGGCCTCGCCCTCGTGCCGCAGGGTGGCCACGGGGAAGCGGAAGGTCTGGAAGCGTACGCCCTTGCGGCGGGCGCCGAACTCCAGCTCGCCGGTGAGCCGCGCGCCGGGTGGGATGATGCCCAGCGGGTTGGTGACGCGCCCGGACAGCCGGACCGTGCCGGCCGCCTCCTCGTAGCCGGTCAGGGCGTTGCGCAGGAACATCTTCTCGACCGGCTTGGTGTGGTAGCCCAGCTTGGTGACGTCCAGCACGTGCCGAGGGAAGCCGTCGCCTTCTCCGTCGCCACCGCCGTCGCCACCGCCGTCGCCACCGCCGTCGGCTTGGCCTTCGTCGAGGTGCTCGGCGCACCAGTAGATCCGCCCGCCGCGCTCGACGAGCGGCGAGGAGATCTTGTCGCGGTTGGTGAGCGTGTCCACGGCCGGGAGGAGGTTGTCCCAATCGCTCTGGCGCAGCAGATAGGCGCAGATGGCGTGGATGGGCTCCACCTCGTCGAACGCGGCGTGGTCGATCGAGTCCAGGTACTCGCGGGCGATCGTGGCGAAGTCCTGCCGGTAGGACGCGTCCCGGAACGGCAGATCACGCAGGTGCAGCACCAGATCGTGCTTGAGGAACTTGACGTCCTTGTGGAACTTCAGCCCCGACAGTCCCTGCTCGGCGAGCAGTTGGTCGACCCGGCGGTGGATCTCCATCCGATGCCTGAAGTTGGCGATCTCGTGGCGCCTGTTGCTGATCGACTTCGCGGCCGACAGCGTCGGCTTCTCCACGACGTTCCAGTCGTAGACACGGTTGGGTATCAGCGTGATCCTTCGGGCGGCCACATACGCCTGCGCCGAGAAGAGCAGGTCCTCGTAGTGGATGCCGACCGGGAACAACAGGCCCCGCTCCAGCAGGAACTCCCGGCGGTAGCACTTGTTCGTCGACAGCGTGTCGAAGACAAGCAGGTCGGGCAGCTCGGAGACGGACTCGAGGGTGCGGGTACGCGCGTACAGCCACGGGTACCACTTGACCTCCTTGCCGTTGCGTGAGTCCACGTGCACGCGCACGCACAGCCCGGAGACGAGGTCGGCGCCGGTTGTCTCGGCGGCCTCCAGCATGTTCCGGCAGGCGTTGCGCTCCAGTACGTCGTCGCTGTCGAGGAAGAGGACGTATGTGCCGCGTGCCTGTCCGATGCCGTGATTGCGAGGGGCCCCGCAGCCACCACTGTTCTCCGGGAGCTGGAAGGCCCGTACGCGATCGGGGTGTTCGGCGGCCAGCCGCCGGGCCACCTCGTACGAACCATCCGTACTGCGGTCGTCCACGATCACGACCTCGACGTTCCGCAGCGTCTGCTCCAGCACGGAGCGCACGGCCGTCGGCAGGCGAGCCTCGTCGTT